>JAJYBH010000110.1 GCA_021779135.1 Deltaproteobacteria bacterium | reverse complement strand
CGTCTCGGCGAATATCCGGCAGCAGCAGTTTCTGCGGCAACACTGGCTGCCGCGGTTCTGCTCGGCCTGCTGGCGTACATAATCCTGTTCAAGGTACTGTTACGCTTCGCCGCCCGTTCCGTCACCTCGTTGCACCACGCCCTGGTGCATCGCTGGCGGCATCCGGCCAAAATGCTGCTGCCGCTTGTGGCTGTACTCCTGACGTTGCCCACCCTTCAACTCCCCGCTGAGCTGGCTTCGTTGTTGCAGCACCTGTGCATCCTGGCTCTGATTATCGCCATCGCCTGGCTGCTGTCCGCCACAATCCTGGGCCTGCAGGAGATGATCCTGCTGCGCTACGACGTTACCACCAGCGACAACCTCAAGGCGCGAGAGGTTTCCACCCAGATCAATGTGCTTGTCAAGATCGTGATGGTACTGATTATCATCATTGCCGGGGCGTCCATGCTGATGACCTTCGACAAGGTACGTCAGGTGGGAATGAGTCTGCTGGCGTCGGCAGGGATTGCCAGGGTCATTATCGGTTTTGCCGCCCAGCGCAGCCTGGCTACCTTCATCGCCGGTATCCAGATTGCCATTACCCAGCCGATCCGGCTCGATGACGTGGTGATCGTCGAAGGGGAGTGGGGGCGCATCGAGGAGATCGCACTGACCTACGTGGTTGTCTGTATCTAGGATTTGCGTCGCCTGGTACTGCCGATTACCTATTTCCTCGAAAAACCGTTCCAGAACTGGACCCGGGTTTCAGCCGACCTGCTCGGCACCGTGACCCTGCACTGCGACTACCGGGTGCCGGTGGCTGCAGTGCGTGCTGAACTGCAGAACATCCTCGCAGGCACCGATCTCTGGGATGGGAAGGCATCCGGTCTGGTCGTCGCGGAAGCTAATGACAAAACCGTTGTCCTGCGGGCACTGGTCAGCTCGAAAAATTCGGGGGAGAGCTGGGATCTGCGCTGTTATGTCCGTGAGAAGCTGGTCGAATTCCTCCAGCGCGAACATCCCGACTGTCTGCCGCGGCTGCGGGCAGAGGTGGATTCGCTTCGGAACGAAGTATTGTCAGGGGCTGGTGGTTGCTCTAATGGCGATGATCCGGATTTGATCGAGCAGAGCGAAGGTCATGCTGATTGAATGAATAATTGTCTCAATGTGGCCGCAGAATATGGCACCTAAGTGACTATCTGCATCAGTCGAGCACGATTTACAAATCAATAAACAAGGGAGCGCACCATGCAGATTCACATCAACACCGATCGAAACATAGAGGGTCGCGAGGCGCTGGCCGCCCACATCAGCAGCGAAATTGAGCAGGCCCTGAGCCGATTCAACGAAAAAATTACTCGTGTAGAGGTTCACCTGAGCGACGAAAACAGCGACAAGAAAGGCGGCAAAGATGATCTGAAATGCGTTATGGAAGCCCGTCTGGAAGGCCGGCAGCCCTTAGCGGCCACACATCAGGCCACTACCCTGGAACAGGCTTTCAACGGCGCCGCGGACAAGTTGACCCGATTGATCGAGAGCACCCTTGGCCGGTCGGGAAATCAGCGGGGTCACAGGGCTGGTCCGCCCCCATCCGGGCTGGATATTCCAGAAGATGAGGAAAGTGATGATATATAACCGTTGACGACCTCGTATCAGATAACGATCGTATGTAGTGCGAAATCTCAATAGGAGGCTCGCTATGTCGTACTGAAATAATTTCATACCATGGAAGCGGTATGCAATAATTCGGAAGACAAATCCGCAGCGTTAGCTCCTGTTGAGCCTGCTTCACCTTCAGTTGATCACCCTTCAAAATCCCGTATCCACCTGCATCGACGCAGCCTGTGGCTGATTGGTGCACTCCTCGTCGTTCTTGTTGGCGCGCTTGGCTCACCGTGAAAGAGGCGCAACGTGTACTTGCTAAGGTGCAGCGGGGCTGCAACGAGATGCTTTTTGCCCAGAGAGAAGATGTTCAGTATCCTTGTTCAGGTCAGTGCTCCGCTTTTCGTGAAATATTGAACCGAATCTTGAATTGAAACCGTTTCCGGGCAAATGATTACTACGCATGTACCCTTCATATACGACAGAAATGTTATACCTGACAGAATGATTTGGCGGCTCAGTTTTCTCCACGCGTGATTTATTTCTAAAGTCACCATGTTTTCAGCCCGTTGCAAGATTATGCTCGCCTGCTTCTTCCGGCACATTAGTTGCGCTATCAGGAAACAGAGCAACGTGTGTTTGCTGCAAAACAGAAACGTCAAAATAGAGGTTACAAGGACGTTTCAATGAGTCAAACACTACAACAAAAAAAGGAGGACTTCATGAAACACTTTTCCAGGATGAGAATTATGTTGTTTGGTGTGTCTGTTATGGCCATCGGAATTGTAGCAGGATGCGCAAATGTTCCGCTACGCACAGAGGCGTCAACGTCAGGTATTCGCGCCGCCGAGGAGTCGGGGGCGGCCAAGGTTCCGCAAGCTTCACTTCATTTGCAACTAGCCAAAGAGGAGTTGGAGTCTGCCAAGACTCTGGCCGCTAAAGGCGAGAAGGAGAAAGCAGATTCAATGCTGATGCGGTCCGAAGCCGACGCCGAACTGGCCGTCTCTCTCTCACACAAGGATGCCGAGAAGAAAGAGGCCATGGAAGCTGTAGAGCGTGCACGGCAACTCCGGTTAAACAATCAATAACCTAAAGGGAGAAATTATGAAGAAATTACATTTAGTTATCCTGATCGCGCTGGCGGCAGCTTTCACCGGTTGCGCAACCGTGGCGCCACCTGAACTTGTCAACGCCCGTTCTGCCTACCAGCAGGCGAGCGCAGGACCGGCTCAACAGTTTGCTCCTGCGGAATTACACAAGGCGCATGAGGCGCTCGCGGTGGCGGAGCAGTCCTTTCAAAAAGATCCAGAGTCATACAAAACGAAAGATCTCGCCTACGTCGCCCAGCGCAAGTCTCAACAGGCGGAAGCTCTCGGTTCCATAGCCGTCGACAAGGCAAACAAAGACAGAGCAAACGCCGATTTCCAGACAAAACAGTCCGAGATCGTAGAACAGGGGAAGCAGGACTTGAGTGACTCCCAGAAACGAACTGCCGACGCACAGGCTGAACTTGTCAGACAAGCCGAAATTAAGGCTGCCCAGGACAAAGCTGACGCCGAATATCAGATGCAACAGGCTGCAATTGCGCAGGGGAAAAAGGACTTGAGCGATTCCGAAAATCGAGCAGCCGCGACACAGGCTGAGCTTGTAAAACAAGCCGAACTCCAGGCAGCCAAAGAGAAAGCGGACGCCAATTATCAGATGCAGCAAGCCGCGATTGCACAAGGACAGAAAGACTTGAAAGACTCCGAAATGCGGACGAAAGCTGCACTTGCGGAACTTGCCTCGATCGCCTCGCTTAAGGAAGAGGAACGCGGTCTGGTCCTTACGCTCTCCGGAAGTATTCTTTTTCGATCCGCCGATTCGAACTTGCTGCCACCTGCCCGGGTAAAACTTGACCAAGTGGCCAAGGCATTACAGGCAATTCAAGCACGCAACCTCATCGTCGAGGGGCACACCGATTCCCAGGGAACTGAGTCCTACAACCAGGGGCTCTCGCAACGTCGGGCCGATGCGGTTCGCGATTATCTTGTGCAGAGAGGTTACCCCGCCGACCACATCCAGTCGCGCGGACAGGGTGAAGGCAGCCCGATCGGCAACAACGCTTCAGCTGAAGGACGAGCCAACAACCGCCGTGTCGAGATAGTTATCGAACGTGAAGGGGTCTCCAGACAATAAGCGTACAAAAGAATCACTTGATCTGAAATCGCGAGGAGTGTGTTCGTACACTCCTCGCGGTCCTGTTTTTGGGTTCGCTAGCTGCCTTACCATTCTTCGATTACCACCAGCATTGGCGAGCTTTCGGCACATAAGGAATTTCATACCATGGAAGAAGATCACAATAATCCGGAAGAAACATCCGCAGCATCAGCTCCTGTTGGCCCTGCTTCACCTCCAGGTGATCACCCCTCGAAATCCCGTGCTCTCCTGCAGCGTCGCAGCCTGTGGCTGATCGGAGCACTTCTCGTCGTGCTTGCAGGCGCGCTTGGCTATCACTGGCTGTTTGGCAAACCTAAGATTGTCTACACCACCGCTGCTGTCGAACGGGGAGACATTGAAAGCACCGTCGCGGCGGCGGGCATTGTTCAGCCCGTTACGTTTGTCGATGTCGGTGCCCAGACCTCCGGTGTATGGATAGTGTAAAAGTACTGTTTACAATTGTTGTGACAGCTCTGATCAGCGCCTGCAGTGTCGGACCGGACTATGTAAAACCGCCGGCAGATGTGCCGGTTGAATTTAAGGAGAGCGGTCCCTGGAAAGTTGCCCGGCCGCAAGACACGCTTAGTCGTGGAGAGTGGTGGCAGATTTACCATGATTCCCGGCTGAACAGCTTGGAAGAACGGGTAACTGTTTCGAATCAGAACCTGATCGCTGCTGAGGCAAATTTCCGCCAGTCACAGGCACTCGTGCGTGCCACCCGATCCGGCTATTTCCCTCAGGTGAGTGCGGGTGCTTCGGTGAATCGCGCCCGCAGTTCCTCCGGCAAGAGTTCGTCTGGTTCAGGCAGCATTTCCACTAATTTTCTGCTTTCCGCCGAAGCTTCCTGGGAGCTTGATGTCTGGGGAAGGATCAGGCGCAGTGTCGAGGCCAGCCAGGCCGGTTCCCAGGCCAGCGCGGCAGACCTGGAATCACTTCGTCTGAGCACTCAGGCTGAGCTGGCTCTTAACTATTTTCAGCTGCAGACCATCGATGCACAAACGCGCCTCTATGAAGCGACGATCTCTTCCTTTCGGCAATTCCTCAAACTGACAAACGACCGCTATGCCGTGGGTGTTGTCTCGCAGGCGGATGTACTCCAGGCGGAAACTCAACTCAGGTCCACTCAGGCGCAGGCCCTCGATCTTGGTGTGCTGCGAGCCCAATTGGAACATGCCATTGCCCATCTGGTCGGGAAGCCGCCGGCTCAGTTTTCCCTGCAACCTGCCCCCCAGGACAGCATTCTGCCCCGAATTTCGCTCAGTCAACCGTCCGAACTGCTGGAACGCAGACCGGACATTGCGGCGGCCGAACGACGTGTAGCGGAGGCCAATGCCGACATCGGTTTAGCCAAAGTTGCCTATTTTCCCGCAATCACACTGAGTTCTACGGCCGGCTTTGCTGCATCCGCCTTTTCAAACTGGTTGACCTGGCCCAACCGCGTCTGGTCTCTCGGTGCGGTTCTGGCCCAGACTGTTTTTGATGGTGGCTTGCGGAGCGCCCAGACTGATGAGGCACGGGCGGTCTACGATGCAACAGTGGCTGCTTACCGGGAAACGGTTCTGACAGGATTTGTGGAGGTAGAGGATAATCTGGCTGCATTGCGTATTCTGGAAGAAGAGGCACTTGTTCAGGACCAGGCGCTACAAGCTGCGCAACAGGTTCTCTCTATCACCACCCATCAGTATCAAGCCGGAACCGTAGCGTATCTCTCGGTCCTTGTCGCTCAAACGACTGTTCTGGCGAATAAACGATCCTCCGTGGCACTTGCGGGTAGAAAATATGCTGCCAGCGTTCTATTGGTTAAAGCTTTAGGTGGTGGCTGGATACCCGAAAAACCGGATATGTGAGTCAATCGCACGCAATACTATCCTTGTGGTGTCGGATGGAAACCAGTTAGAGCTTTGGAATCCGTATGCGGCTGACCATCAGTGAGCCGGAAACGGCGAAAACGAGTACCAGCGGATGAAGTATGAAGCCGGCAAGTCTGACCTGTCCGAACCAGAGGGACTCGTGCAGTGCGCCCTGCGAGGCCGCCCAGCACAGCATCAGAACCAGCAGCAGTGATGTCGGGATGGGGGTGCCTTCGAAGTACTTCACCTTGCCGGCATCTCCGGACAACTCCTCGGCGGTGACATTGTAGCGCGCCAGGCGGGATACTCCGCAGGTCACAAAACTGGTCAGGACAATCCGGTCGTATAAGCCCTGCATGCCGCAGCCATATGCGATCACGGCCGGGGCCACACCAAAGGAGATGATATCGGCGAGAGAGTCGAGCTCTCGTCCCAGCAGGGAATGTTTCTGCCGCCAGCGTGCAATCCGTCCGTCCAGGACATCGAAGACCAGGGCGGCAACGATCATCCCGCACGCAAAATAGACGTGCTGAACGTCGGAGGTCTGCAGGTACGTCAGCATGGAGAACAGCGCCCCTGTCCCGCAGACGGCGTTTGCCAGGGTGAACCAGTCGGCAAGCTGGAACTCACGAATCATGGAGAAGGGCTTGTTTCGTTTAGCAGTGTTCATGGCGGACAGTCTCTCCCCTTAGGTTCTGTTGTCAACTGGGTGTTTGACCCCTGTATTCACTTTCAGGTTCACCTGCATTCTGCGGCTGACTTTTCTCTTCCTTATGGCGATCAGTAGAAATCTCGACGGCAATGGCGGCGGCCTGCTCGGCGGGCATACCCTCGGCCCGGCGTTCATATTCCTCTTCCCCGCGATCATCCCGCTCCTTGATCTCCACATCGGTGGCCTGTGCCTGCTGCCCGGGCAACTCTACGCGCAGTTCCTCAATGAGCATCAGTGCAGCCGCTGCCACCGGAAGGGCAAGCAGTGCTCCGATGATCCCCAACAAGACGCTACCCGCCAAAAGCGAAAGAAGGATCACTGATGACGGCAGCCGCAACACGCGTCCATAGATCCGGGGTACGAGCACACGGCTCTCGAAGACCTCGTAAATTAACATACCTGCAAGCACGATTACAATGATGTCGGGGCCGTTGGGGATCGCTGCCACCACTGCCGCTCCGACGGAAAGCAGGGCGCCGATGTAGGGAAGGATGTCGGCAACACCCGCGATCACCGCAATGGCCAGGGCATTTGATACATCACATGCCTTCAGGAGAATGAACACGAAAATGGCAATGAAAGCCGAGGTGATCGCCTGGCCGCGGATGTAACCGCCGACAATGGTTTCAAGATTCAGCATGATTCGTGAAAGCCGGATGTGGTGAGTCCGGGGAACCACCATGAAGAGGCCTCCGCGCAGGCGGTCGCGGTCGATCATGATGTACAGCGCGAGAAATATGGAACTGAGGATATAGGCGAAGATCGCAATGGCGCGCGGTGAATATTCGTAGGCACTCGAGGCGACAATCCGTACCAGATCACCGGAGTGCACCTTACGAAGCAGCTCCGCCAGGGGTCTGGTAAGGTGTGAGCCCGCCATCCATTTTGCCAAAAGTGACCGCAAGGCGGGTTCCTGATCCAGAAGGTTCGATGCCTGGGACATGAGTGCTGGAATCGTCAGTGTGATAATGAGAACGGCGACCAGGGTGAGCGCAGCAAAAACTATCGCGATGCCCATGCCCCGGCGTATGCGCCGCTCTTCAAGCCACCGGACGGCGGGACTTATGGTGCCAACAATAATGAGTGCCGCCACGAGTACCAGGACTACCGGAAGAATCCGGTTCAGCACCCAGATGCCGGCGATAAGGAGCAACAACGCGATGATGGAGGCGGGAGAGGGCTCAAAGCGGATCACACGGGGACGGAGTGCTGATGGGTGGGATCCTGCTGATTCATGTTTCGACTGCATGTTCGTCTCCGTTCGTGCATAAGGAGCCGTGACCAAATAAATGCTACAATCCCGGCTGTTTCGTTACGGCTCCTTATGCCGTTCTTGCCACAGCATATGTAACAGTTATTTTCTTCGGCCGACTTAGCCCCAAACGGCCCTGCTCCCAAAGCGGGATCTCAAAAATCTATACGGACCTTCGCCCTTGAATGACGTTTATCAACACCACTATAACGGCAATTACGAGCAGAATATGGATCAGGCCGCCCATGGTATACGATGTGACCACGCCCAAAAGCCACAGCACTATCAGTATCACGCAGATTGTCCAAAGCATACCTACCTCCTTTTTTTGTGATTATTGCCAGCGTCGTTGCATCTGCCCGCAGCGTTAAAACCCGCCGAAGCGGGTTTTAACACACAGTACCGCGGTTATTTTACAAGCAGGTCGTTTTCAACCGACACGACATTTTCAACGCCCCGGGCAATCTCACCAGCTTTTGCAACGCTCCGTGCCGAATCGACAAATCCGCTTAACTGGACCACCCCTTGATACGTCTTGACACTGATCTGCATCGTTTTCAGCGTATCTTCCTTGAAGATGGCAGCTTTTACCTTGGTTGTGATGACGGAGTCATCGACGTACTGGCCGGTGCTTTCGTGCTTTTGCGTGGCAGCACACCCCATGAATGCGACGGTTACTACGCAGCAGGCCAGGAATTTCATAATGCGATTCAGGTTTAACATGATGTTTTCTCCTTTTTGTTTGTGGTCCCTAGGATGTGGTACAGAAGCTTCCCGGAACTTCCGGTCGTTCCTATTTTTTGAAGCTGTCGATCCATTTCCAGCCATCGCTCAGTTCCGGGAATGCGGCACCAAAATGGACGGTCTTGACCGGATTGGTGGAGATGTTGATGATGGCGGTCTCTTCTACCAGTTCGACTCCGGGTCCCCCGGGGCTGTGATTCTTGGCACCGGCTGAACTGAATGCGTTAAAGGCGGCCTGGGAGTTGCCGTAGGGTACCAGCTCATCGTTTTTGTGATGAATCATGCGCATCGGAACGGTCGGTGCCCAGCCGCGGTACGAGTCGTTTTGCTGCATAAAAGCGAACACAGGGCTCGTGACGCTGGTGAGTTCGGTAATGAACTGCTGGGTCAGAAGGCTCTTCATCACGATCAGTGTCGGGGTAGTAAAGTTCATCCCCATTGCCTCGCTGATCTTGTCCGATGTTGTGTTTCCCGCGAAGAGCGGGGGTATCGTTGTGTTATAAGGCGGCAGCAAGGTGAAGTTGGGACTGAAGTTGGTAGTCTGTGCCCCATAGGCGTAGTTGAAGCTGGTGATGAACAAGGGCGCAAAGTAGGGGGCCTTGAAGCTGGTGTCCGACAATAAAATTCCGCGCATGACGCCGGAAAGGTCATGCGGGCCGGAGAGCGGAGCCGAGGCCGTGACGGTGAACTCGGCGGCATGATTGAGCTGAAGTTCCCGCGTTGCCGCCATGGTCACGTAGCCTCCCTCCGAATATCCCATCAGAAATAGCTGATTGTTCCATGTGCAGGGGGAAGTGCTGTTCCCGGCTGTTCCACCGATAATATCACGGCTGGCCCTGAGCAGATCGATCACCTGCTGCGCAAGCGTGGCACCAATGACATGGGGCTGGGAATCAATATTGTCCCCCATCCCCTCATAATCGATCAAGGCCACTGCGTAGCCGGTGGAGGCGATTGCGGCCGCGACCATCACTTCCGGATAGTCTTTGGGGCGGTCCTGGTGCACTAGATACTGGGATGGTGAGAAGGCGCGGTTAACCTCTGTACCGTGCTGGTACATGAGGATCGGCACCGCAGGCTTGCCACCCAATATCGATTTCGGCAGGATCAGCAGGCCGGTCATGGCGTGCAGTTTGCCATCCGCACCGGTGGATTGATAGGTAACCTTCTGCATGTCGACGGTATAGCTGATTTTGGACAGAAGGGTGCTGAAGCTGCTGCTGAAACTGCCCCACTCCCAGCCATCCAAAGCCCGCGTAGCGGTCTGTTGAATGCTGGTGTTGATGATGGCAATCAATCCAGCGGGATTGATGCTTACGGCATTCCCACTACCAGACGTCGTCACGGATGAATTTGAACCGCAGCCCGCAGTAAGGGTAGATGCTGCCAACAGTATTGCAAAGAGTGTACGGACGGTATTAAAGACTCGATTCATGGTGTTATCTCCATTTCATAAACCATTGCGTGAGGATTTTTATATAGTTTGTCAAACTTGCAGCCTTACTTACATTGTGATCAGCATGTTTTTCATTGAGACATACCAAATTACGTTCACTTCCCCACGCGGATATTGGAAAGGTTACCTAAAATTCCAAAAACACTCAGGAGCCACAAAACCACGACAATGATTACAACCGCATTCAAAATGGATTTTATGGATCCCGCCATCGGAATGAATCTGTTGATCAAACCCAGGACAACACCTACCACGACCAAGACTACTATCAGTTGAATTAAAGGCATTAGGCAATTCACCTCCTTATTTTGATTTCAAAAGCTCTTGAATCCTCTTGTTCAGGTGACATCAGACGTGTCAGGCACCTAAAGCCGTCCCAAAAGCAGCAGGACAATCAATATCAATAGTACCAGGCCAATCCCGCCGCTGGGGTAATAACCCCACTGCCTGCTGTGAGGCCAGGCGGGCAGCACACCCAGTAACAGCAAAATTATGACGACTATCAAAATTGTTCCTAACATAAGGTTTCTCCTTTTATCTGTGAACCGAAGCTTGGTGCATTCATCCAGAGAACTTGCACGTGCTGATAAGTAAATCGCAACTAACGTGCCAGAGAAGACCATCGGATACGAATGATGTAACGTTATGATAGTACAAGGAAAAGAGGAAGATAAGTGAGCGGAAAGGAGAAAATCCGTCAGCAATATCCGTCACGGCTGGTATAACTGCCAAATATGACGGATAGATCTGGAGCTGGTTATTGTAATGGTGTCTGACGGCACGTTGTCTCTCCCTGAATTTACAGGAAAAGTTTTGACGACGGCTTGCTCAGGGTAGGGCATGAACGATTACGTCCTGGCAGAAGGTTTCACTGCCTGGTGGTCAACCACAGACCTCTGTGTTTTTCCGTCATATCTGACAGTTATGTCAAGCATTGCGGATTCCGATGACGGAATTTCCCGCTTTTCTCGCATTCAGCTTATTTTGCCTTTCAATATCACTTGGTTGCGATCA
>JAJYBH010000010.1 GCA_021779135.1 Deltaproteobacteria bacterium | reverse complement strand
CACTCGTGGTGATTTTCGGTGTACTGGCCATTTCGATCATTGCCTCGGTCTTTTTGAGCAGCAGGCGTCTACCCAATCCTATTTGAGTAAGTTATCGAGGGCAACTCCAAAAAAATGTCTAAATGGATACCGGGAGTTAGAAGTTTGTGATCACATGGGAGGGCAAAATGAAAATTGAAGTTATCGAAACCATTGGCAAGGCACGCAGCACCTTGTTTGGCAATGTGTTGGAAGCCTTAAAAGCATGCGGTATGAACGGGAAGGTTGTGTTAGTTAATGATATCAAGACCATTTTGAAGTATGGGGTGAAATCGGCCCCGGCACTTATTGTAAATGGGATTGTGATGTTTGCTGGGAAAACGCTGCCGCCGGATAAAATCATGAAGTTTCTTCAACAGAACCACTCGACATTTTCATAATAGTTGGTGGATGGAGACGAGGTGGGTCTATATCTAATTATCAAGTGGAGCAACTGTTCGGCAGTATGACACGTAACGGGATAAAAAACTGCATTCAGACCGATTAGTAAAAAAAGAGGCCATTTTCTGTAATACCCGGACAAGAGATCGGGCAAAGAGTCACTGGAAATTAGATCAATAATGTCTGCTTGCCTAAGATGCTTACAGTGATGGATGCTGTTGCGTTGTAAAGTGAACCCTTGAAATAATAATCACAACACCCGATATGGTTGACTTAGGATAATTCTATTGAAAAACAGGGCCTGATAATCGATATGCGTCATTGCAATGGGTGAGTGGCTTACTATGCTGCCATCCCATAAAAGGAGAAGACTATGCAGGAATTACCATCAGGGAACACCACTATCGGCGAGATTGTTGCGGCCGATTACAGGACCGCCACGGTCTTTGAACATCATGGAATCGATTTTTGCTGTGGCGGCAAGGTTGCCCTCGGAAGAATCTGTGCGGAAAAAGGACTCGATCTCGCAACGATATCAAGCGAACTGGAGGCGGTGCTGAGTGAGCCGGCCGAACGGAGCCAGAATTATTCATCGTGGGCACTGCCGTTCCTCGCAGACTATATTGTCAACACCCACCATGTGTATCTCAAGGAGAACGATGAACAGATCGCCGCTTATGCCCGGAAGATCGCCGGCGTTCATGGCACTCACCATCCCGAGGTTATCCGGATCGCGGCCATCTTTGATAAGATCGCAACCGATATGACGGGGCATCTGAAGGAAGAGGAGGAGGTCTTTTTCCCGGCCATCAAGCGAGTCGATGCGGCCAGGATATCCGGTAATACGCCCGATGAGAAGGACCTGGAGACAATCCGGGCGTCACTGCTCAAGCTTCTTCGCGAACACGAGGAGATCGGCGATGCAATCCATGAGATCCGCCATCTCTCAAACGAGTACGCCATACCGGCTGATGTCTGCAATACCTTCATGCTTACCTACCGGAAGCTCAAAGAGTTCGAGGATGATCTCCACAAGCATGTGCATCTGGAGAACAACATCCTCTTCCCCAAGGTGGCAGAACTGTGACCCGTTGAAGGATTCAACTTCCAGACATTACTAGATACTTGTCCATCGAACAGGCAATCGCATCATGACGTTGAGGATGTTTGAGAAGGATCAGGCATGTTATTATTACCATCACACAAGTTCTGGAGACAGGACGTTGCCCTGGATGTCGGCACGGCAACCACGCGTGTGGCGATCGGCGAGCACCGGCTGATCGAACAACCCTCTGAGACGATCGTCAAGCGTGCGCTCCGCGGGGGGGTGGTTGTTGACGGCGATGCGGCCGTTGCGTTTCTGAAGCCTTTGCTGACTCAAGTGCGGGTGTTCGGTGTAGTCGGTCCGCGAGTCCTGGCCTGTGCTCCCAGCGACGTGAAACTCAATGAGCGCCAATTGCTGATTGAGTCCATTGTCAAGGCCGGGGCTTCCTCGGTGGTCGTTATTCCGGAGCCGCTTGCCGCAGCTGTCGGTGCGGGGACTGACGTCTCATCTCCCTATGCCCAGATGGTGATCGATATCGGTGAAGGGGTGTCCGATTGCGCGGTCATACAATCCAGCAAGATTCTGGCAACCTGTGCCGTCAGAAGCGGTTGTGCCAGGATGCGCCGGGAAATCGTACAGACTGCGGAGCGAAACGATTCAGCCATCAGCGATGGAGATGCCGAGGCCCTCCTTCGATCCCATGGTGTTGCCGTAACCGGTTCCAGCAGCCTTGGTTCTGTCGGGGGGGCGTTTCCGTCAGCGGCCGTGGAACCGGTTGTGGAAGAGATACTGGGCACTATTGACATGTTCTTGCGAGACTTGCCCCACAGCCTGGGGTGCGAGATCATCGACAGCGGCATCTGGCTGAGCGGTGGCGGGGCACTGATCCCCGGCATCCGTGAGCGGTTTGAGGAGCGAACCGGCATCAGCGTCAGAACTGTCGGCAATCCGCTGTTGGCCGTGATAGAGGGAGCCCGCATTATTCTGCCTGTTGTCACTGCCCTGAACCAGTGGCGATAGTGAGATTGCCGATAGACGCATTTGGTCGTAATGTAAATCTTCACAAACTCTAAAGAAGGTAATCATATTAAAACAGTAATTATTGGCGGGATACCCGATTGGAACTGCCTCTCATCCTATTTGTTTACTTATCTTACTATTTCCATTGCATGCACACCTTGACATCTTGTTTATCCATTTCAAATATTCTTATTTTGGGTCTCAAGAAGCTTTAAACTTTATTTTTTTGTAACCAGACCACGAAGAAAATATCGCAAGTATAAAGCCTAATATTCCACAAAAAATATGAGAAATGTTATATACCCAAAAATTATATGGATGTTCTGCACGAATATAAACATGATTGCTTCTTCCAATTGCCACATCATTCATAAAACCATGAACAGCCATATGACTTTGGACGATGCCAATTAGAATCATAATGGCAGCTGCAGCAAACCACGCCCATGTAGGAATAGGAACAATATTCTTCTTCGTTTGAGTCTCCAAAGTTATCTCCAACGGTTTGGGAGAACAGCGGCGGTTTTTGGCCGCTGCTTCTGCCTGGTTGGAATATTCTTCTCTTTTACTTCGTAGTCAACTTGGAATTAATGTTTTATTAAGTAATTCCCTCAAATGCATATAGTACCCGCTTTTCATGTTTGGATAAGACATTCTCATCCAAATACGAAAGGAGTTAATTGATATACTAGAGTCTTTATCTGGGACGTTCTCGTAATAGACATATCTACCGAGTTCCTCTCCTGTACTGGTGACATACGTTTGCAAATCTACACGGTAAATGGAGCTTTCTTTCTGGGTACGTATCTTCCTAAATCCATAAGGCGAGGGATTGACGTTTTTTTCTTCTAAATATTTTCCTCGGTTATTGCCCTGTGGGGCTTTACGATAACGCCACAAAGATTTCTCCTTAGACGTTCCTAAATATTCCTCCCCATATTGGTATCCATAGTCGCAAGCGTAACGCAAACCATGTATTCCAGCAACTCCAGTTACCACTCTTGAAATATGGAACCCGCCATCCTGAGAATAATATTCCTTTAGCAAATATCTCTTGTAAGGATAATCAATAAAAGGAATTGCCAGTAACGTGAATGCTATCACAACGCCCATGGTCCAGGAGATTCGACTGCCATAGCCGTTTGATGTTAATTTTCGTTTTAAAAGTGCTCCTATCATTATTGAAAGTATGGGATACCCGATATATATCAACCCAAGTACCAAGAATACAAAGAGGAAGCCGAGTCCATCAAGCGCAGAAGGGTCCATCGCTATCTCCTTGGTAAAATGACGCTTACTACGATTATTGTTGAGTTATTACGCTTCCAACGGTAGTGAGGCGTAGAGACGGCGCGGTCTTTTGTGCTGACCGACTGCCGCCGATGGCTATGCACTCACTTTGTCAAGGTAATGCTTCTCTATTTCAGAAATAGCTTCATCAATAGTATGAGAAAGAGGGGTAAATATTATTGATATGTCACTGCCATTAATAATTTTATCTGGTGTCTCAATGCATTTCTGGTAAAAAGATTGGTTATTAGCAATTATGCTTTTGTCTTTTAATGATATTTGAAGCATTTCACCTAAGGGGCCTTTTTTTCTTTTTATAGTTGAAATGTTTCCCCACTTGATAATGTCTCTACTCAAAGTGGCTAACACAATTCCTTCCTTTGAGATAACTAAGTAAGGGTTGTTTTCAAAATCTATCGCTTGTCGACTCTTATAAGCAGTAAACAACGATGCTATAGCACCTATACCCAGATACAATCCTTGATAAAGTGATTTCGCATTTAAGGCACCCACCAAACAAAAAATGCCACCACCACCAAATACATAAAAGGCCTGAGTGAGTTTTGGATTAGGTATGAAATTAATCTCCAAATCAGGATTATCTGCAATGCTGTTTTCATTCATGTCGTTGTTCCTTACATAACGGTATTGCCGCTGAGCAGAAAGCTTCAGCGAATCGGCTCTAGTGGCTGCTTTGGTGAGTCAAAAGCATGCCCCTGCCAGAGAGCAACCAACATAAATAATCGAGAAAAGAGTTATAAACCACAAAATATGTTATTGCCAATATTGCTAACGGAGTTGACACGCTCGTACCTAACCGGCACAGGGGAATCACCAGAAGATGCATGACTTGAAGATGCTAGAATCCTTGCTTGTTCGCTGGTTATCATGGCTTAGTTTCTCCTTTACAAAAGTTGATAAATTTAACAGTACGATATGGTTTCTTCTGGGAAAAATATTCGTTTGAATCGCGCGAATGTATAAATGCTGCCTTGCACCCATCGGGAGAGATGCTGACGCCATGTATGGAACCGACAATCAGACGGGTCACTTTTTCTCCCTGCAACAGCAACAGGCCACAATCAAAAGGATTGCCGGTCAAATGTTTCCCATCCCTGTATTCAGAAAGATATCCATTTTTCAGAGGGTATATGTATTGTTTCCCTATGAGCATCGACTTTGGCATTTGCACGTCTCTTAGGTTTCCGTTCCGCTCAAGAACTTTGAACCCCCCTTTTTCCGAATTTGCGGGGTCATATATGCCATTATCAACCATGTAGGCGTCAAGAAATTCACTGTAGGAAATTCGGTATGAAAGGAGATATATTGGCAATTCTATCCCTTCTGAACCCGACTTTTCGTAATATATTGCCCTTCCGTTCGATGTCCGTGTTTCGCGATCAACAGTTACAAAGTGGTTGTCTCCATGAAGCTTCCGAGTATATGGATAGCTGGGTGGAACTACTCCCCACGTTGCCTTTGGCACCCAATCACAATCAAAAAGGCTATCAATCATCATTTCAGAATGAGGCATAGGATGCTCTATCAGGTTTTCCAAAGTACCCCGATAGAACTTGGTGGGGCGACTCATCTCATCCCTCTCGACAGTAACAACATTGCCATTCCGTGCACAAACCAAACGAGCTTTGTGAGAAGACTCAATTTTTCCGGTAGTTATGTTCCAAACTGTCAGATGTGCCGCACCGCCACCTGGCTTCAAAGTTTTGTTTGATTCAAATAGAATACGGTCATTGTCTAACCAGACCGTCTGATCCAATCCCAAGTATGTCCATATCCCTGAATCAACTATCTTGTATTCGGAAGATGTTCCCTTACTTTCACAACCAGAGCAGAGTGCAGCCAAAATCACCAGCATCACCATCGTTACGAGTTGAATCATGGACTGTCGCTTTTTTAGTACCATGCCGCAATCCCCTTTCTACCAAGCCGCAAACCTAGTCACCAGAAAAGAAAACGCCACAATCTCAAATCAAATTGAGACGTGGCGCTGAGATATAGAACGATAATTTCCATTTCGGTAACCCCTCTATCCCTCGCCGGGATGGTAGTTTTGCGACACACGGTTACCCGTGCTGTGCCTTTTCGATGACTTATGTGTTAGTGCTAATAACCTAGCCCTAGTCAGATTTTAAGTCAACATTTGCTAATATACATCTTTTTAATGTGGGTTAAAATCCACACCCTGTGGGTGTAATGATGATGTTGGCCAACTGTACGCGCACCTCAATTGGAGCGGAATCAAGGGTTCAATCTTGCTTACGCGGCGGCCCATCTTACCGGTCAAACGACCAAGAGAGCAGATCAATATTCAGGAAGATTCTCAAGATTGTCAGATGCCTTATTGTTATCGATAGTTTTAATAAACTTAACGACACCGACTTTGATTACATAAACCGGTTGGTCTTTTTTCCATTTCTCATTGGTGCCTTTCATGATTGTCACAAAATTCTTGCCACTCTCTAACGACTTAACTACATTTTCTCGCTTCCAGACAGTAGCAACCGATATAGTCTCATCATTGACTACATGCACTTTTACTTGATCGATGTGAGTGTGTTCTCCATTGTACCTGACTTCTGAAATCCAGTAATCTGCCTACTTTATCATAATTTCTTCCTTCCAACGTGGCGGCTCTTGACCTGCCGGGCAGTTTAATCATCCGGTCATTGCCTGAGCGTCTGGTTATGGAGGTATTCCAGCTTCATATCTTTCTTTTTCCTCGTCCAACGGGGCTGAGGGTGTGCGGCCCTTGACCGCACCACCCGCTTGTGTACGCCCGTCATGGGCGCGAACTTATGGGGTGCAAGTCCCCTGACCGGCGCGACAGATTTTCCGCCGCGATCGAGTCCACACGAAAGTTAGAACATCCCTTTTCCTCAATTGCGAATACGCGAAGGGTGCGAATATTCTTTCAACATGATTCCTCATCCCCCGTGACCAACCCTATTTGCCTTTCGTGTTCTTCACATACAGCGCCTTACCACTCCCGCGCTCTTCAATTACAAAATTATTAGGATAAGCCTTGATCAGTTCACTGAGTTTCTTGAAATTATACAAGCGAGGATCAAAGTCTGGACGAAGTTTGCTGATATTGTTGCCGACAGGACCGAGATTCGTCCATCCGCTTTCATCGGAGATATCATCGATCACCTTTGCGATCACATCCAGCGGCACCTCGGCTTTTATGGGGGCCGAAACTTCCGGCGGTTTTCCTTCGACTGTGGCAGTGGTTGCAGGAAGTTTGCTGCTACCCTTTGCTGCAGGTTTTTTCGGGCTGGAGGCGGGATCGGTAGTTGTTTGAGCCGGGGTGCGGAGAATCTCCGTGTAAATG
The DNA here is from genome assembly GCA_021779135.1 of Deltaproteobacteria bacterium. GTDB lineage: Bacteria > Desulfobacterota > Desulfuromonadia > Geobacterales > Pseudopelobacteraceae > CAIPTY01. The sequence goes on along the minus strand of JAJYBH010000010.1, from coordinate 37,528 downwards.
AACTTGTCACAGGCGGAGACAAATGGCGCAGGAGTTTTTCTTTCACCAAAGCCATACACAGTCAAGCCCTCTTCTCTCAGGCGAGACGCCAAGCGGGTGAAGTCGCTGTCACTCGATACCAGGCAGAAGCCATCGAAACGCCGGGTGTAGAGCAGATCCATGGCATCGATAATCAGTGAGCTGTCGGTGGCGTTCTTCCCCTTGGTGTAGGCAAATTGCTGAACAGGATTGATGGAGTAGTTAAGCAGCACCTTTTTCCAGCTAATCAGCTGCGGGGCAGTCCAGTCGCCGTAGATACGCTTGACACTGGCCACGCCGAATTTAGCAATTTCCTCAAACAACCCTTCAACAATTGATGCCTGGGCGTTATCGGCATCTATCAGGACCGCAAGACGCTTTTGAGCCTCTTCCTGATCTAATCGTTGGACATAGCGTGGATTGGAAGATTTGTGGTCCATTATTTATCCTTTGAAATGTGATTTAGAACACCCAAAAGAGGCAGGGTGCTTTTCAGGCTAAAACTGCATAGCCCATTAATGCGGCTGTTTGAACAGCCGCATTAACTTTGTTACCATCAATCTGAGGCACTACCGATATTTCATATTATTTCCCTTCTATAATTCCACTCTTGCTCTCCCACAACAGATGATCCAGCCGGGCAGAAGTCACTGTTGGCCCGCATTGAAACGGCACTATTTTCCAGCATGGTGGTGGCTTAGGAGTCTTTCCTTATTTCCCGTCTGTTGATCCAATTTCTGTTTAATCCATTTACATCTTCAACTTGGTATGACCGTTTCCAGGATTTAAGATCCGGAGGTGGCCATTGTCTAAGCATTGTGAGTTCTGCGGCAGGTTCATTGTTCCCGATTCCCGTATGGGTAATTGACAGCGTTCTTGCTTCTGTCAGGAATGCCAGGATGCTCGTAAGAGATCATCGAAACGAGCTTGGTAGGATCGAGAGACTCCTTGCGGTTACTTTGTCAACCGCTACCCCTTTATCAAGGAGAGGCGCAAGAAACAGCTTCTGGTGATCTCCGAGATGATGCAGGACGAGATAACCCTGCGACGCCTTACCGTCAATGAGTTTGCCGCCAGTGGGGTCACAAAGCGCATGATACAGGACACGATAGCCCGTCCGCCTTGACCGGATAAATCGTTGTTAAATGCCTTCAGGTGCTATTGCTTGATTTCCTCTATGCCGACAGTCACCAGTGCGGAATACAAAGAAACCTGGTCTGATCTTCACTCTTCTGCCATTCTTATCAAGCCAGCTTACTTATTACTCAACCCTCTCGATATGCAATAGTGTCGTACTGCCGTTGTGCTCATCTCGAGCATCCTTGCGATGGCCGCATGGCTTACTTGGAATTTCAACAATTCTTCAATTTTCTCTCTGTGAGCATCAAGCTTACTTGAACTGAGTCCCTTCGGTTTTCCCAAGGACTTTCCAGCGGCCTTCCGCGCTGCAAGAGCCGTCTTCGTCCTCTGTGAAATAAGATCTCTTTCCAATTCAGCCATCAGCGAAAACACTGTAACCATGATCTTTGATTGCTGGTCTATCTCCTCTCCATTTCCAGCCTTGATAGAAATGCCTTGTTTCAAGGCTTCGATGCTTACACCCTTCCTCACCAAGTCATTCACCAACATAATAACTTGTCCTGTACTTCGACCCAGTCGCGACAATTCAGATACAATAATCTTGTCGCCCTTTTCCAAGGAGCGGATTTTATCAATTTGCCTTTCCGTCTCGGACCGGCGGCTAGATAGTTCGCATTCGATCCATTCTGTTATAAAAACCTTCTTGGCACTTGCCCATTCAAGAATTTCATGTCTTTGATTTTCTACATCCTGCTGGGATGTGCTGACTCTGATATATCCGACAATTTTTCCCATTTTTTACCTCATTCCAAAATAAGCACACTTTGCATATTTGATAGTTAAATATAAACTAAAATACATTACGTTGCGTAAATTGTAAAGAACTGTGTTAACGACCGTTATTTTAGTTTGATATAAACCAGAAAAACCCCCACTGATGTTTATCGAAACTGTGTATCTGAGTTCTATGACCCATCTTGAAAGTTGTAAATTAATTTCTTATTCGACCCTTAGTACACTCAACATGTGTAAACCAAAAGTGTGCCCTGTGGGTGTACCCAAATTACACATGTTGTATGTCACCAAGCGGAAGTAATAATTACAAAACACTTAAAGAGTGATATAGATATGTCGAGTAAATATCCAGTACCCGTGTTTTAATGATCATAAGCTAAGTGTTCCGTTTCGGTAGATCACCATTTCACGCGCGCGCGTGAACTGCTCAATAGGGAGTTGGTCATCATAAAAGGACAAAATGAGAGTCAAATTTGCAATTGCTGCTGCAGGACTTTTTGCAATGTATTTTAGTTACGGGGTAATGACAGCCAAAAATATTTTTGATGCTGCATGGTTTTTCGCTGTTATTTCAATTCCAGCATCATCAGTAGCAGATATTCTCTCTAGGGCAATTGCGGGTGTTTTCGGGGACGGACTAAAAAATATTTATATTGATTTGATTTTACTGTTGGTGTTTGGCGCATTCCAGTATGGGTTAATTGGTTTTATCATTGGGTGGTTCGTGGATAAATTTCGCACAAGCAAAATCGACTAGAGGCGACCAACCAGGCAGAAGCAGCGGCCTAAAACCGCCGCTGTTCTCCCACCCCGTTATGTCACCCCAAAATAAATTGGCGAATATGAGAAAGTCTACTTATTGAAATACAACATCAAAAACCAAACTAACCCCTTATTAATATCTGAGGTTTAATTTCATGGCATTTATCAAAGAGAAACTCACAGATTCATATTGGGAAAATATTGATTTTAAGTCATTTACTCCGTCTCAACCTAGAAAACCTTTATATTTAATGTCTGACACTTATAAGGAAGCGATACTTTTACCTGCAACCGACTCATATATTGCACGGGATGGCTTAGAGGGCTTTCTGCTTATATTTGCAAATCGTAAAATATTTACGCGGTCTGCTTTGAGTGCAAGCTCATCACGCCTTGCAAACTGAGATTTTCGGACGACGGCAGCATGTTGGTTGCGGACCCTGCTGGCAATTGGCAGAAAAGAAGGTTTGTTGAGGAAAGGGTAGGGTGGCTCAGTCGACTGAAGGCGATGTTTTCGAATCATGGGTAATACGGATTTTCGCAGAGAATCTGCAATTGTCAGAGAAGATTGCAATGGAGGCACGAGATGGCAGCTAAATTGATATTTCCTCTTTACAGTCTTAACTCCGGCCTGGAAATTACGCCCGAAGTCAAATCCAACATCGGGAAGGCCACAAAGGCAGGTATCGTTCAACTACGGTTTTTCCTCCTGCAGTCACCTGATGCTGCCGGCAAGACCACCCAGATTAAATTCCAAATGGAGCCGTGGGAGGCATTCGATTTGTCAATGAGGATGACGAAGGTATTCAACGAAGGAGGGAAGGAAAAGCTGATCCATAAGTTCACCCCTGGCGAAGGCCCCGAGATTGTTACTTCCGTTACCATAGAGAAATGGGAGCGGGCCGGTAAGAGTGGATTGGGTATCGCGGCTGGTCGCGGGGAGAGTTTTATCTCGGTTGTCAATCGGCTTTGAAAATAGACCCACCATCGGCGTCCAAAATTGACCCACCCCAGCGGTTAGTTTTTGCCTGAGTTTCTTGTCTTTATTCTCCAGCTGTCATTTCCTGTTTCGACAATTTCACAATGATGCGTAACCCGGTCCAGAAGAGCTGTGGTCATCTTGCCATCACCGAACACCTGTGGCCATTCGCTGAATGGCAGATTTGTCGTGATGATGAGGGGTGTCCGTTCGTAGAGCTTTGAGATCAGGTGAAACAGCAACTGCCCGCCAGCTTTCGAGAACGGCAGATAACCCAGTTCATCCAGCACCACCAGATCAAGCCGGGCCAGGCTTTCAGCCAGCTTGCCGCCACGTCCGCCCAGCTTTTCCTGTTCCAGTTGATTGACCAGGTCAAGCAGATTGAAGAACCGGCCCCGTTTGCCGTTTCTGATGGCCTGCCGGGCAATAGCGATTGCCAGGTGCGTTTTGCCGGTGCCGGTACCGCCGACCAGAATTATGTTGCTCTTCTGGGCAAGAAAGCTTCCATCGTAGAGTGTTTTGACCTGCTGCTCATTAACCGGTGATTCGGAGAACTCGAAGTGGTCCAGATCCTTTTCCACCGGGAACTTGGCGATTCCCATACGGTAGCGGATACTGCGAACTCTTCGCTCGGCCATTTCCGCTTCGAGCAGATCAAGCAGTATCTTCTCCGGTGTTGCCCGCTGTTTGATGCCGGTGGCAATCACTTCATCAAAGGTGCCCTTCATGCCGTAAAGACCAAGTGCGCCCATTGCGGACATGAGCTTCTCACGCAGTAGCATAGGCACCTCCGAGAAGCAGCTGGTCATACCGTTGGCAATCCGCTATGGGTGGCGTGGTCAGAATAGGCAGACGGGCTGATGGATCTGGTTCCGGCTGAGGTTCTTCGTGGGTTCTGGAAAGCAGGTTGAGTACCACGTCCCGGCTGACCGTATTGGCCGCCAGCACATCGGAGCAGACCTTGGTCACCGCTTCAATGCCATAGATCGGGACAACGGACAGAATTCCGACGAACTGCCGATCTCCGTCATGATGCCTGGCAAGGGCCACCCGCACCAATTCAACCGGTTCCGGCAGATTCCACTCCTTGAACGGTGCTCCGTTTCTCAGTGCCCCCGGCTTCCTCTTCAATACCTCCAGATAATGCCACGGGTCAAAGAACACCTCGCCTCGGCAGAACCGTCGCCGGTGAAAGCCGACGGTTCTGCCATCCTGCACGATGCACGAACGTCAGCTGGTCGGCATAAGCCCGCACCGTGACCGGATTGCCGACTGCCGAGACATGGACGCTGTAGCTGTTGCGGTCAAAGGTAACCAGGGCCGTTGAGGATATAGAGAGGCTCTTGCAGATGATGATCTAGCATTTCAGTACGTCCGATCTGCCAGATACTGGGTGTATAATCGTTTCATGATTTTGCCTCTAGTTCAGGAATATTGCCGTATCTTTGCTGCATTGCATTTCGACCAGCTTCAGCGAGTTTCTTCCACGAACTGCCTCTGGAGATCAGCTCAATCCAGACCTCCTGCAGTTCTACGGGTCGTTCCTTGTTGTAAAAGGAAAGAATCTGATAAGCTTGATAAATATCTTTCTCTGACTTTGCCCGAGCAGTTACATCTCGGAGTTGGGAGATAATCAGCTTGTGTAGCCCGAATTTCAGCGGTTGAGGCACCTGCACGACGATGGCGTCTTCGGAGATTACCGCTGCGGGGATCGGGTCCTCGATCAGATAGCCAAGATAGCTCAATGGCTGAGCTGCGGCTTTTAGTCTGGGAATATAGATCGGATCTTCGCTTGGGCCTGTCTTCGGCGTGAGCAGGTCTACCCTGATCGGGCTTTTCCGGATCGAGAACGATGTTGAAGGGTGTTTGTGATTGAGGCGCGGGACCGGGAGAAAACCCATTGAGAGACTTTCGAGAGCTTTGGGGATATCGGACGTAAGGCCAGGTATGGCGATGCTGATATTTTTCTCGATCGCAATGTCCACGTCTTGTGTAATAACCGTCGTATCGTCCCACCGTACACCGAGCAGGTTGCCAATACAGGCGAAGGCCTGTGTTCCCACAAGTATTCCCCCGACTCGAAAAACTGAGCATTCAGCAAGCTCCCGGATTACTCGAACAATACTTGAAGGCAGAACGGCTATTCTGCCTGCAATTAACTGAGCACATAATTCTTGGGTACCGATTGGGTCAGCGTTGTTTTCAATCTTCTCTGCCTTGTACTGGTTAATCAGCTCTTCGAGCGCAGGTGATTTCACACCTAGGCAGAAACTTCTTTTCCCACTTCCGGCAGAGTAGTACTGAAAGTACAGATATTCATGCCCGGAGATGGTCTTCGTCGAAAAGGATCCATCAAGGTTACCGATGTTTCTCTGCGCTTCCCGGATGGATAGCCTTTCCATCAGTTCTGCGTGGAGTGTTCTTGTTTCTATAGAAAGTTCAATTGTCATAATTTAACCCCCGTTTGTATATTATCAGGGGTTAAATCTATTTGAAAGGGGAATAGTCGTTTCATGATCGTTCATCTTCAATATTTGTCTGTACCAGCAGCTCTCTTGTGTCCAGATTAAGGGCGACGAGGGAGCCATACCCAATCTCCCCTTTGTTGCAACAGCCATTATCCAGCTTGATGTGGTTCTAAGCCAGTGATTGCTTTACTTCGAAGAGCGGTGTCCGGGTGTGCCCGGTGACCAGGGTCCGGCCGCCCAACTTGGAAGCGTCGACCTTGTAGTCCCTGGTCCAGAGTAGATCCTGTAGAGTGCCCTCCGTAATCCCAGTCGTTCTTTTGCCGGTATTGATAAACAAATTCCTTAAAAGTTCGAAGCGAAGATTTTTATCCATTGGTTCGGCGAGTATTTTATCCAGCAAATCTATGTGTTCCATTGTGTAAGTCTCCTTTTCAAATGATATGGCATTCGTATTCTCGTTGTTGGTGAATAATCCGATCACTCACACCTGCAGATTCTCTCTGTCCCTGAGCATCGTACACACGGTTTTACCCTCATATCATTATCGTCTTATTGGTTGATATACTCAGCACCGCGACCATCGCAGTCGGGGCATCTGCGTTTTGCTCGTTCAACAAGTTCTAATCTTTGCCATTGCTGCCACAAGGCACTGAAAATACTGCTGCCGTTTGCCACCACTTCGTGCGGTTCTCGACTTGTCTCATAGCGGCCACGTATTACGGTGATAGCGATCTGTAGTTTTCGGGATCCAGGTTGCTAAGTCCAGCAACGTCAAGCTGAAACGAATCTCCGTTGTATTCGGCCACCCAGATCAGGTTCATTGATCAGGTTATCAGCTACCTGACTCAGAACGGCAGCATGGACCCCGGCCTGCTCTACGAGCCGCCCTTCACCGACTTGCATACCGAAGGGTTGGATGGGCTGTTTGGGGACGCCGGCGCGCCCAGGTTCATCCAACTGCTGCAGGAGATTGAATTGCGGGCGGCGGCGTAACGTACCTCTCAACGCTACAACCCTATGAATCTGTCAACCACATGAAGCATCGATATTGAAAGGAGAAGAATATGCCCACCCTCATTGAACTCACCGCACAGATCGTATCAGCACATGCCGCCGGCTCACAAATGACCCAAGAGCAACTGCTCGAAGAGCTCCAAAAGGTACACGCTTCATTGAAGACTCTTGAACATGGGGGCTCTCCTGATGTTGCCGTTGGAGAAAAGCCCAAGCTCACCCTGAAGCAGGCGTTCAAGAAGGACGAGGTCATCTGCCTGATCTGCAACAAAGGATTCAAAACCCTCAAGCGACATCTGGCCCAGGCACATGACCTGAAGCCGGGTGCATACCGGAAACAGTTCAATATTCCATCCAGCCAGCCACTCGTGGCAAAATCGTATTCCGAGATACGCAGGCAGGATGCACTCGACAGGGAATTGGGCGATAATCTTGCGAAAGCCAGGGCAGCTAGAAAAACAAAAGGGCAGGGTCAGGCGGCTCCGGTACCGGTCAAAAGGGCTAAGGCTGAATTGCCGATGGTGAAGGCGCAAGCACCAGTCCCGACTGTAAAAGTAAAGTCAACCGTTCCCGTGGCGGTCAAGGAAACCAAGCCTAAATCCAATGAGCCAAAAGCCCGCTCAACAAAGCCAGCAAAAAAAAATCACTACCAATATATAATTACTATAGTATAGTAACCATTAAGTAATAATTGTGGAGGTTGCTATGCCGAACCCATTTTATCTTAAAGAACTGCCCGTTGACGGCCCGTTTTGCAATAGGGTTAAGGAGTTGACCGAGTTAGCTGATATGGCTCGTTCCAAAAACAACGCAGTCATACACTCTCCTCGACGTTTTGGAAAAACATCTTTGGTCCGCCGCGTTCAGAATAATCTTGCTGCAGAAGGCGCAATCACCATATTTGCCGATTTTTTCGGGGTTGGATCAGTCGAAGAAGTTGCGGCAAGGATGGCGGAGTCGGTGTTTCGGGTTACCCGGCAAAATGAACCCATCTGGAAGAAAGCTATCAGGGCTATCACATCGTTCAGGCCGATTGTCCGGCCAAATAGAGATAGTGGTATCGAGTTGACTGTAGAGCCTGCAGGCGGGACGGTAGGACTTCCGCTTCTTAAAAATACCATGGAGGAGCTCGGACAATTTATCAAAGATTATGATGGCTTGGTTCACATAGCTCTGGACGAGTTCCAGGAAATTGTATCACTTCACGACAGCCTCAAAATCGAAGCTACAATGAGAACAGAAATTCAACGTCAACAGGCTTCATATTTTTTTATTGGCAGCCAGCGCAGAATTCTGGGTGCCATATTCAGTGAATCTCACCGACCATTTTTCAGATCTGCTTTTGATTATAAGCTGCCCCCGCTACCCGAAAATGAACTGGCAGAGTTTCTGCAGCAGCAGTTTAAGGAGAATGGAGTAACCTGTGATTTCACCTGGTGCTTATTCATGGTGAAGCAAGTTGGAGCGTTCCCATACTATGCACAAAAAATGGCGTATTTTATATATGAATACGCAAAAGCAGAGGGTGTCATCAATGGCGGAGAAATCACCGCGGGCACTAACGATATGCTTTCAAACGAGAAGGCGGCATTTGAGGCATCTCTTCAGGGCATACCATCTCAACAGCGGATGTTTTTACGGGCTCTGGCCATGGAGCCAACGAAACAACCCTTTGCCAGGGCCTACACCCGCAAACACAACCTCGGCTCTCTAAGCGCCCTCCAGAATGCTGTGAAACAATTGCAACAACTGGACTTGATCGAACAGGACGATGAAGAATACTGGAAGATCGTGGATCCAGTTTTTAGGCTGTGGTTGGCATCAGGCAAGAAGGCTCAGGTGTAAGAAGTAAAAATAAAAGCCGGCATTTTGGGCACGGTGGGGTAGTGGTCGGTTTTGGAGCATCTACCAATTGGTTGGGCACAGCATGGGCACAAGATGGGCACAGGTTTTGTCGCAGAGGGAAATGTTGTAAGGAATGACAGCTGAAAAAATCAGTTTGAAAATTGCCGGAGGCCAGATAAATAAAGGGCCGGATCAATGATCCGGCCCTGCTGTTTTCATGGTGGGCGCTACTGGGATTGAACCAGTGACCCCTGCCGTGTGAAGGCAGTGCTCTCCCGCTGAGCTAAGCGCCCTGAAAAGTTCTAATTTAATATCAGAGCAGAACAGGTATGTCAAGTCTTCCGGAGAGGGGGAAATGGAGTCATGTTCGTCCTGGACCCGGTTAGTTTGGGCTGTTATGCAAGTTTTGCCGCGCAAATATATTGACTCATGGAGTAATTGATGGCAGTATTTCTCGCCGATTTTGCTTGCCTCGCATTATGAAATGATGGCCATTCAACGATAGAACTGGCTCATAAATATATTATCCTGGAATGAGGAGGAACGATGAAGAAGTTGGTGGTTTTGATGCAAGCAGTAGTTATTTCATCCCTGTTGTCTGGCATGCTGGCGGTTGTTGCATGCGCCGCTGACAAGCCGGCACTGACCGTTGCGGACTGCGACAAGTGTCATACGGCTGCACCTGCAGATATCGCCGCCAATGGTGGCGCCCACAAGACGAGTCTCAATTGTCAGGACTGCCATGCCGGCCACCCTCCTTTGGTGAAAAAGATTATTCCGGCCTGCAGCCAGTGCCACACCGGCAAGGCTCATTACAACCTGTCCAACTGTCTGCGCTGCCACACCAACCCGCATACCCCCAAGATAATCAAGCTGACAAACAATATCACTGACGAGTGCCTGACCTGCCATACCGAGCAGATCGTCAAGTTGAAGCAGGTCAAGAGCAAGCATTCCGCGTTGGCGTGTACCTTCTGCCACAATGTTCACGGCAAGGTCCCGCTCTGTACCCAGTGTCACAAGCCTCACAGCCCGGAAATGACCGCCACCGAGTGCAAAAAATGTCACCAGGCCCATATGCCGACGGCGGTTTACATGTCTGCCAACACGCCAAACAAGATGTGTGCCCCCTGCCATAAGCGTCCTTACGAGACCCTTGCCAGCAGTGATGCAAAACATAGGAACCTGCTGTGTGTTACCTGTCACAAGGACAAGCACAAGATGATTCCGACCTGTCAGAGCTGCCACGGTGTGCCGCACGCGGCCGGTATAATGGCACGCTTCACCAAATGCAGCGACTGCCACAATATTGCCCACAAATTGAATCACTGGGATCCGGGTACATTAGACACGAGCGATAAGGATGCACCGGTGCCATTACCCAAAAAAGGTGCCAGGAAGAAAAAGTAGGTAGTGTTACCTATTGCGTAAGCAAGAAGGCCGGTGAACTCGTTCACCGGCCTTCTTGTTTGCAGGTTGCGCTACTGTCGAGACTGGTGGCGAGTCAGATAAATGGAGCGCTCAGACAATCGAGAAGTTGGTATGAATCATTTTCTGCAGTTCGTCGATTCTGAGCAGAGCGTGGCGTATGCGTTCACGCTCATCAGCGGGGAGTTGGTAGGGATTGAGGTGGTGAGAGTCATTTTGAATGCCTTTGATGTTCTTTATCTGCAACAGGATGCGATGTTTGGTAAGCACATGGTAGGCCTCCCGCAGGTCGCTTGCCATGGAGGCCGATAGGCTGCCTTCTTTTTCCAGCAGGCTGATGCGTGCGACGGTATTCGTGGCGGGGATCGCCTGGTTGATCGAAAGTATGCGGACATTCATAACCAAGGGCGCCCATGCCAGCAGTTTTAGATTAAATTCTCCCTTGTGTTCTCCGCTGCTCTCGGTCCAGAGGCGCTTCAAAAATCCCAGGGCAAGCTTCATTTCGGTAGCAGCCTTTGCCATGCCCCACAGAACGCGGGAATACTCACGCTCCATTTCCCTGATCATGGTGACAAGCTCATCGGCCAGTCTGCGCTCTCCGGCGACGTAGCGCGCGTCTGACAGGACAATCAGGTCCATTATGTTCTTGGCGTAGTCTTCGGTCTCATAGCGGACAATAGCCAGCAAGCGTTTGTGCCATTGCGCCAGTGAGCCCCGCCAGGTCTGGTTGGAAGGCATGATCCCACCGGTGCAACGCTTGAAGCCAACCTCTTCCAGTCTATCCACCAGCAGGATCGAATAGTCCAGAAAATAGCTGTCTGCCTCAGCTCCGCCACCGTCGCCATACACGAGGAGATAATCCTGGTCAGTGATCAGGGTCTGCTCCTCGCGGCCATCGCTGCCCATGCTGATCAGCGCAAAAGGGATGGCCGGCAGCGCTCTGCCGTTTTTTTCCATTTCGTCGGCAACCAGCGCCATGGCCTTTTTGGCCAGCATGTCCCGATAGTGAGTGCAGGAATGGTGCAGCGCGGAAACAGAGTACGTAAGCAGGAAACGCTCAAGTTCGATCTGGTTAAGCTCGTCGTGAATATTTCTGAGTTCCTGGCGCGGGCTGCTGGCGATACTATGATCGAGTTCGTGCAAGCGGTCATTCCACCAGGACATACGCAGGCGGTCCTGTTCAAGTGTCTCATTGACATGTTTCAGAAAGGCGCTTATTTCAGCTGACGTGCAGAAGCGGGTAATCTGGCGCAGGTCAGGCAGCGACAGCAATATATCGGGAGTGACGGTTGTCGGATATCCGGTTGCCAAAAATGACTCCTCGCGAGTGATGTTCAGGCGGGTACTAAAAAGGGGATGACCGAAGCCATCCCCACTATATCACAATCTCATGAAAATCAAAGTATTAGGCGAGCCAAACGGCATACATGCGATCTGCTAGTGATCGATCGCCTTGGCCATGCCGAGGCCGGTATTCTGGCGGACGTAGACCTCGTCGAACATCTCTTCCGAACGCTTGTTGGGGAACATCAGGCATCCCAAAATAGCTGCGATGAAGCCCAGCGGGATAGAGACAAGGCCCGGATTTTTCAGTTTGAAGAGCGGTTTCTCCAGACCCATCATGGATGTACCGGTCAACTGGGCATCAACTTTGGCCTTGGCAAGCGCCTTGGCATCTTTTTCAGACAGTGTTGCGCCTGGAGGCAGGGCAGCCTGTTTCTTTTCCATGGCGGCAACCACCTTCTTGGCTCCATCAGCCACTTTCAGAGGATAGGTCATATTGGGGGAAACCATAACAAGGCCGATGGAGGCAACCGTACCGACTACAAGACCGGAGATGACGCCGGCGGTGTTGAACTTGCGCCAGAACAGCGACAGCACGACGACCGGAAGGTTGCCGGAGGAGGCCACGGCGAATGCCAGGGCTACCAGGTGGGCAACGTTGGCCTTCTCGGCCATCAGACCGATCATGATGCCGACGGCGCCAACCACCAGGGAGGTGATGCGGGCAGCCATGACCTGCTCATGCTGGTCGGCATGGCCGTCCTTGATGACGTTGACATAGATGTCGTGGGCGATGGCGGCCGAGGCAGCCAGAACCAGACCGGAGACAACCGCCAGAATGGTGGCGAAGGCGACCGAGCAGAGAAAGGCCAGGAAGATATCACCTAGGATCGGTGCGATTTCAGCGCCCAATGTCTGAGCCAGGATCAGGGTGGCCATATTGCCGCCCGGGTCAACCGAAATGATGCCCTGGGGGGTCAAGTTGATGGCTGCGCCGAAACCGAGCAGGGTGGTCAGGACGTAGAAGCCGCCGATGATGAACATGGCGATGATGACCGATTTGCGTGCAGCCTGGGCGGTCGGTACGGTGAAGAAGCGCATCAGGATGTGCGGCATACCGGCGGTACCCAGAACCAGGGCCATCCCGAGGGAGATCTGGTCGAGCGGGTCTTTCAGGAACAGGCCAGGCTCAAGGAAGCGCTGACCGGCATCGATACCATTGAGGATGACGCCGTCTTTCAGCACCATCTTGGAGACATGATCCTGGATATCCGGGCTGTTGACGATCTGGCTGAAAAACGTCAGAGGGTTGAAGTTGCATTTCAACAGGACCAGGAAGGAGAGCAGGAAGGCGCCCGACATAAGCAGGCCGGCCTTGATGATCTGGACCCAGGTGGTGGCGGTCATGCCGCCGAAGACGACGTAGCCGACCATGAGGATGCCGACGCCGATGATGGCGGTCTTGTAGGGGACGCCTACCAGCAGTGCCATCAGCTTGCCTGCGCCGACCATCTGGGCGGTCAGATAGAAGGTTGATACGGCTACGGTGGAGATGGCTGCAAAGGCGCGAACCGGTTTGGGATCGGTACGGAAGGAGAGGATATCCCCCAGGGTGTACTTGCCGGCATTACGACATGGTTCGGCCACGATCAGCAGAACCGTGATGTATGCCACCAGCCACCCAACCGAGTACATGAACCCGTCATACCCGTAGAGCGAGATCAGGCCGGAAATACCCAGGAAGGAGGCAGCCGACATGTAGTCGCCGGCAATGGCCCAGCCGTTCTGGGTGCCGGTGATGCCCCCGCCGGCGGCGTAGAAGTCGGCTGCAGTCTTGGTCTGCTTGGCGGCCCAGACAACGACGCACATGGTGATGCCGATGATAACGGCGAACATGGAGAGGGTGACGACCTTGTTGGCCTTCAGCGTCACCTGTTTCTTGAGTGGTGCCGGAGCTGCGGCAGGGGCCGGGGCCGGAGTGGCGGCGCCAGGAGCAGCCATGGCAGGCGCGCCCGGAGCTGCGGTTGTCGGTGCGGTTGCTGCCGGCGGTGTGCCGGGAGCGGCCGGAGCGCTCTTCGATTCTTCAGCAAAGGCGGCTGCGGCAACGGTGAGGGTTAAGCTTGCGGCGATGATGAAATTCCTGAATGTCATGTCGTATCCTCCTTTTCTAAAGATGAAGTTCGTCGATAAGTTCTTTGGTCAACCGGTCAAAATCCTTGTTGGCCACGTGGGCATAGTACAGGGCCAGTGCCCAGGATACGAAAAACTGGGAGAGGGCGAAGATGTAGCCGAAGTTGATGACACCGATCATCTTGATCTTGAAGAGGCCCGGCGCATAGGCTGCTCCGATGGGGAGCAGGAAGTAATACACGCTGGAAAAGATCCACCAGCCGAAAAGGAACGCCTGCTTTTTGTGATGCAGTTCAATGAATTTCGGGTTTTTTGCGATTGCAGCCCAGTCATACTGTCTTTCTGCCATGAGATACTCCTTTCATATGGATGTTCGTTGTACTGCACAGGGTGTCAAATTCAGCTTCAAGCCTCCTTTCCAAATTGTGATAGCACTCCTAAGCGGAAGTTTTTACGTAACCGAATTTCATGGAGAGTGTCTCGGCGCTCTCCTGCATGGAAGGTATGATCTCCGCCTCAAGTCGCTCCTGAAGCATGCGGAAGGAGGGGGCCAGCATGGTCAGTGCCCCCACGACCTTGCCGGCATAATCCCTGATGGCGACCGCTACCGAGCTGATCCCTTCACCCAAGCCGCCGGAGTCGACCGCAACACCGGACTGGCGGATATCACGCAGTTCCATTTCAAGTTTCTTTATATCAATAACTCCGCTCATGTTGGCCCGGCGTTTGCCGAGTCGCTCAATCAAGTCGGTGGAACTCATGGCCTTGATGGCCTTTCCTGCTGCATTCGTAAAGAAGGGAAAACGTTTGCCGACCATGTTCGTGGCTTTAATCTGCTGGAATGAGTCGACCATATCCAGAAAAAATACCTCGTCATTATTTTGAACGGCCATGTAGACCGCCTCATCGTGTTTTCTGGCCAGCTCCTCCATGACCGGGTGGGTCAGTCTGATGAGATTAGCGCTTTTCAGGATATGCTGAGCCATTTCAAAGGCATGGATACCGAGCCGGAAGGTGCCTGTAGGTTCGTCACGCTCAACAAGCCCCTTGTCTTCCAATGTTGCCAGAAGCCGGAATATTTTGTTGCGACTCAAACCGAGTTTTTCGGCCAGGACCGGTAGAGTCGCCAGAGATTCCTCTGACGCAAGAATTTCAAGGAGATCAAATGCCTTGAGAACGGACTGTACTGAATATGTCCCTTTTTCTCTGTCCACATGTACTCCGTGACTGTTTTGTATACGGCCTAACAAATGTTTTAAAAAATATAACAGATGATCTTGAATCTATTTAATACAATGTTTTAAATAGGTCAATATTTATTTTTATAAAAAAAACAGGTATGAAAAAACATATATAAAATAATAAGATAAAAAAACAATTAATGTACATTTAAACAAAAAAGAGCACTTTTATAAAAAATAACCGACGTTTTATTCATCCTCATCAATAGCCTTGCCCTCTCGATTACGCTTATTGGGTAGATGTGCGAAGAGATCTTCGATGCCGGCTGGGGATGGCCTTGCATCGTTTTGAACCGATTGGTCATGGGATGGGTTGGCACTGTTGTAATGCCTGCTGATCGCAGGTGTTGATGATTGAGATTGCGTTATAACAAGCATGTTCGATCTGAAAAAACAGTTGCGGCCGAAAGTAGTTCGCGGGTAGTATTCCGGCCAAGCCAACTGGCGCTTTTAGATACGGAGAAACATGGACGGAGTCCGCGTGCTTTCTCCCGAAGAGCCGCAACCGCATGAAAGTACTTGGTAATGAGTCGGTCTTTAACCTGTATGCCGTTTCCCGCATAGAATCATTTTGAGGAGGTGCCAAGACATGGGTTTGTTGGAAAAGCTGAAGGCCGAACTGATTGACGTGATTCAGTGGCTGGATGACACTGGCGACACAATGGTTTACCGGTTTGAACGCCGGGGCAATGAGATCAAGTACAATGCCAAGCTGGTTGTACGCGAAGGGCAGATGGCGGCCTTCATCAACGAGGGACAACTGGCGGATCTGTTCAAGCCGGGCACCTATACCCTTGCAACGCGGAACCTGCCGGTGCTGGCGACGCTCAAGGGGTGGAAGTACGGTTTTGAGTCCCCCTTCAAGGCGGAAGTTTACTTCTGTTCGACCCGCCAGTTTACGAACCTGAAATGGGGCACACCTGGTCCGGTCACTATGCGTGACCCTGAATTCGGAGCTGTCCGTGTGACCGCCTTCGGCCTTTACTCGATCAAGATCAAGGACCCGGCCGTTTTTATCCGTGAGATCGTCGGCACTGACGGCAACTTCACTACCGGGCAGATCGAAGACAACCTGCGCGGCAAGATCGGCAGTAGCATAAAGGGGGTCATGCCTGACGCCGGCATTTCGATTCTCGATCTGGAGGGGAAGGTCGCCCAGTTGGGTGAGGCCCTGCGAACCAGGATCTCAGCGTCTTTTGAAGCCCTGGGGCTCGATCTGACGGAGGTGCAGGTCCAGGACATCGGTCTTCCGGAAGAGGTAGAGCGGGCAATAGACAAGGCTGGTGCCATGCGGGCCATTGGCGACATGCAGGAGTTTACCCGCTATGAGACCGCCAATTCCATCAATGATGCCGCCAACAATCCAGGTGGGTTGGCGGCTGCTGGCGTCGGCGTCGGCATGGGATTTGGTATGGGTGGACAGGTGGGGGGTGCCATGGGCAGCGTGGTAGTCGGGCATGCCCAGTCGGGGCAGCTACCTGGTATCGATGGGAATTCTCGGGTACCACCTCCCTTGCTTTTGTTTGTGGCCGTCAACGGTCAGCAAACCGGCCCATTTGAGCTGGCCGTTTTGCGGCAGATGGCACAGTCAGGGCAGTTCAACCGCGACAGCCTGGTCTGGAAACATGGCCTGGCAGCCTGGACCTCTGCCGGAAAACTCCCCGAGCTTTCCGACCTGTTCGCATCCCTGCCGCCGCCCATTCCGTCGGTATAACCCCCGGGCATGTCCGCCTTGATCTGACCCGTTATAGCCTTTCGCTTGCTATCACTTAGGAGTTTACCATGCGCCTTACCCCGGCAATAGAACTTGAATATCGCTGCAAAAGGCTCCAGGACCTGATGGCAGGAGAGGGACAGGATGCGGTCATTATTGTCCAGAACGCCGACCTGTTTTACTTTACCGGCACCACCCAGAGCGGCTGCCTGTACGTGCCGGCCCAAGGACAACCGATCTACATGGCCCGCAAGGAATTCAGTCGGGCGCGGATGGAGTCGGGGCTAAGAGAAATCGTACCCTTCGGGTCGATGAAGGACATCCCCGGGATTCTTGCGCAGTACGGCTATCCTGCGCCGAAGCGGATAGGCATGGAACTGGATGTGGTGCCGGTCAATTTCTTCGAGCGCTATAAAAAGGTCTATCCGAACGCCGAATATCATGATGCCACACCACTGATCCGTCAGGTGCGGATGATCAAATCCCATTACGAGATTAACCTGATGAAAGAAGCCGCCGATCAGGTGCACCGCGTCTGGCTGCGGGCCGGCGAGGTCATTCGCGAGGGTGCCACGGATCTTGAAATCGCGGCTGAGCTTGAGTACACCGCCAGAAAGGACGGTCATCAAGGGCTGGTGCGAATGCGCGGATTCAATTCCGAGCTGTTCTACGCCCAAATTTTCTCCGGCACCGACAGTGCCGTGCCCTCTTACGCCGATACGCCCCTGGGGGGGCTCGGCCTTAATCCCTCCTTCGGCCAGAGCGCCGGTCTCAAGCGGATTGAGCGCAATGAACCGGTTATCATCGATTTTGCTGGCTGTGCGGATGGTTATCTTATCGACCAGACGAGGGTTTTTTCCATCGGCGCGATTACGGACCGTTTGCGCAAAGGATATGACGATATGCTGGCGGTTCAGCGGCTGATGACCGAACTTGCGGTGCCGGGAGCAAGCTGGGGTGCGATCTATGATCAATGCCTTGCTCTGGCCGTGGATATGGGATACGCCGACAGCTTCATGGGAGCCAAGGGGTCACAGGTCTCGTTCATTGGTCACGGCCTGGGGATCGAAATTGATGAATATCCATTCATCGCGCGCGGGTTTAAGGAAATGACACTGGAAGTCGGCATGGCGTTTGCCTTTGAACCGAAAGTCGTTTTCCCCGGCGAGGGGGCCATCGGCATAGAAAATACCTTTTACCTCAGCAACGCTGGCCTTAAACAAATAACATATTCTAGTGAAGATCTTTTCATATTACCTCCCTGATTCCCGCAAAATTTTTGTTGCTTTTTGTCAAAGCTTTGGTATAACTACGGCAACAAATTGTATACAGTATTCTAAAAAGCAAGTATTTCTTCCTGCAACCGTCTGAAATAGAGGTAATTATAAATTACCCCCACCCCACGAAAGGAGAGTACACACATGGCTTTGAAAGAAACACTCAAGCAGAAAATCGAGGAGCACCGTCCCCGTACCACCCGTCTTGTCAAGGAGTTCGGCAAGGTTATTATCGATCAGGTCAATATTGACCAGTGCATCGGTGGGGCCCGCGACATCCGCTCCCTCGTAACCGACATCTCCTACCTGGACCCCCAGGAAGGTATCCGCTTCCGCGGCAAGACCATCCCCGAAACCTTTGCTGCACTGCCCAAGGCACCGAACTCCAAGTACCCGACTGTTGAATCCTTCTGGTACTTCCTGCTGACCGGTGATGTACCTACCGATGCCCAGGTTGCCGAGGTTGCGGCCGAGTGGAAGACACGTCAGGCTGTTCCTCAGTATGCGTTTGACGCCATTCGTGCACTGCCGATTGAAAGCCATCCAATGGTCATGCTCTCCGTTGGTATCCTGGCACTCCAGAAAGACTCCAAATTCGCCGGTTTCTACAACTCCGGTAAATTCAACAAGATGACCGCCTGGGAATACGTCTACGAGGACGCCAGCGACATCGTGGCCCGAATCCCTGTAATCGCTGCTTTCATCTACAACCTGAAATTCAGGGGCGACAAGCAGATCGCCATCGATCCGAAACTGGATATGGGCGCCAACTTCGCCCACATGATCGGCCAGAGTGAAGAGTACAAGGACGTGGCCCGCATGTACTTCATCCTGCACTCCGACCACGAGTCCGGCAACGTTTCGGCCCACACCACTCACTTGGTGCACTCGGCCCTCTCCGACCCCTACTATGCATACTCAGCTGGCCTGAACGGTCTGGCAGGTCCGCTGCACGGCCTCGCCAACCAGGAAGTTCTCGACTGGACCATGAAGTTCCAGGAGAAGTACTGCAAAGGCGTCGAGCCGACCAAAGAGCTGATCAAAAATGCTCTCTGGGATACGCTCAATGCAGGCCAGGTCATCCCCGGTTACGGTCACGCCGTTCTCCGCAAGACCGACCCGCGATACATGTCGCAGCGTGAATTTTGCCAGAACACCCCCGGCCTCAAGGACGATCCGTTGTTCAAAGTCGTATCCATGATCTTCGAAGTTGCACCAGGCGTATTGACCGAGCACGGCAAGACCAAGAACCCCTGGCCGAACGTCGATGCACAGTCCGGCGTTATCCAGTGGTACTACGGTCTCAAGGAATGGGACTTCTACACCGTTCTGTTCGGCGTGGGTCGCGCTCTCGGCTGCATGGCCAACATCACCTGGGACCGCGGTCTGGGCTACGCCATCGAGCGTCCCAAGTCCGTTACTACCGCCATGCTGGAGAAGTGGGCTGCTGAAGGCGGCCGTCAGCTCTCCTAAGTAGGCAAATACATTTATCTTTGATGGGGATGCGGCAACGCATCCCCATTTTTTTGTGCATTCCTGGTTGCAAAAAACTGAAAGTGCGGTATAAAAGGATTGATTTTGTCGTGTTAGACAGGATAGACAATCAATTACAAAAAGGAGCAGACTATGCCGAAAAAACTGGAAGTCTACAAATGTTCACTATGCGGAAACATTGTTGAAGTGGTTCATGGCGGCGAAGGAGATCTCGTCTGTTGTGGAGAGCCCATGGCCCTGTTGACCGAAAACACCGTTGATGCTGCCAAAGAAAAGCATGTTCCGGTAATCGAGAAGGTAGCTGGCGGCTACAAGGTGATGATCGGCAGCGTGGCCCATCCAATGGAGGAAAAACACTACATTGAATGGATCGAACTAATTGCCGACGGTAAGGCTTACCGACAGTTCCTCAAGCCGGGCGATGCCCCCGAGGCCACTTTTCTGATTACCGCCACGAAGGTGACTGCCCGTGAGCTGTGCAATCTGCACGGCCTGTGGTCGGCAGCAGCCTAGATTCTTGTACTAAATTCTGCTGCGAAGCCTGCCAGTTATTACCTATCTGGCAGGCTTTGTATTTCAAATACCCTGTCTTTACACTCACGCCGTAGTCATGTATCATCACCCGCTATGAAACGCATTCTCAGCCTCTATATAATCCGCGAGATCGCCTCACTGTTTTTGCTGGGGATCATGGTGTTTACCCTGATCCTGCTGATGGGGCGGCTGATCAAGCTGACCGACCTGGTGGTTTCGCGCGGGGTGCCTCTGGCGGAAGTCAGTCGTATGATCCTGTACCTGATGCCCTCGTTCCTGGTTTTTACCATTCCGATGGCCTTTCTGCTGGCGGTGCTGCTGGCCTTTGGCCGGTTATCCGCGGACAACGAGATTACGGTCATGAAGGCTGGCGGCATCAGCCTGATGCAGTTGATGCCGCCGGTTTTGGTATGCGGGCTGTGTGCGGCGCTGTTGACACTTGCCGCCAGTACGGTTGGTGTCCCGTGGGGAAACAGCGCCTTCAAGGAACTGAGTTTTGCCGTGCTGAAACAGAATGTAGCCGCCACCATTCGTGAGAAGGTGTTTTGGGACGATATCCCCGGCATTGTGATGTATACCGACCATTATGACGAGGAGCATCACACTCTCAAGGGAGTCATTATTTATGATGGCCGCGACACTGCCCGGCCGTTAACCATTTTTGCAGCAGATGGTCTTATCGGAGGAGGGTCTGATCGCTCGGATATCCGCCTGGTACTCAATAATGGCAGCATCCATTCCGCTGGTGTGTCTGAAGAGTATCGCCTGGTACATTTCGGCAAGTACACCATGACGATCGGTGTCTCCGGCCAGGGGAGCGGGATTGGCCGGACTGAGCTGGAGATGTCGGTTGGCGAGTTGCACCGTCAGATCGACAGCCCGGAAACGACGAAGCAGCTCCGGCTCAAGATGCAGTCTGAGCTTCAAAGCCGCTTCGCCTTTCCGTTTGCATCACTGGTGTTTGCTGTCGTAGCGGTGCCACTCGGGATGCAGAACCGGCGCTCGGGAAAGTCGGCCGGTTTTTCCACCAGCATTGGAATCCTGCTGGCCTATTATGTCCTGGAGTCTCTGCTGCGGACGTTGGCTGAAAAGGGAGGCCTCCCGCCTGTCCTGGCGCTGTGGCTGCCCAATATGATCTTTCTGGGCCTGGGGTCTTATCTGCTCTTCATGGCTTCCCGGGAACGGCGAATTCGGCTTTTTCTGCCGATCGACGTACTGTTCAGAAAATGGAAGGCGAGCTGACCAGGATGAGTATTCTCGACCGCTACATAGCCACTGCCTGGCTGCGACTTCTGGCCTTGTGTCTGGGAAGTTTCATGTCCGTTTATCTTGTTCTGGATATGATGGACAAGATCCCGCGTTTTATCCGGGCCGGTGGAAATGTCCGCGATATGGTCGTTTTTTTTATCTACAAACTGCCGGAGATGGTTGGCCAAACCGCCGCCTTTTCCATCCTGATGGCCACCTTGTTGACCCTGGGGCTGCTGTCCCGCAACAGCGAGATAACCGCCATGCGCAGTTGTGGTGTCAGTCTGCTGCGTATCTCTCTGCCCATGTTGGCGCTTGGACTGTTGGCAAGCCTGCTCTTGCTTCTCAATGCGGAGCTGGTTGTACCGAAGAGCTATGAGCGAATGGACTTCATCGAGAGGGTCGCCATCAGGAAGCAGGGTATCAACGCTGCCTTCAAACGCAATAACATCTGGTTTCGCTCCGATGCGACGATTGTTCAGGCCAGTTTGTTTGAACCCCAGGAGAAGACGCTCAAAGGGGTTGTCGTCTGGACCGTGGACGGTGAGATGAGCCCGCTCACCCGCATCGATGCCGAGTCAGCCGAGTTTCGCGGTGGTGTCTGGGTTCTGAAAAATGCCGTTCTGAAGGTATTCAATACTAATTCCGGTGTCAGCATACGGAAAGTTCCCTCCATGGCAATCACCCTGAACCTGAAGATCGATGACCTGAAGATTCTGGACAGAAACGCGGATAATCTCAGCTATCGCAAATTGAAGGAATATGCCGACAACCTGCGACGCGGCGGATACCAGGCCTTTCGCTACCTGACCATGATGCACACCAAGTTCGCGGCGCCGTTTGCAGCCTTTGTGATGGTGATTCTGGGGATCCCTTTTGCTCTCAGGAACAGCCGTTCGGGCGGTATTGCCCTCGGTATTGGCGCCAGCGTTGCAATCGGATTCGCCTATTTCGTGGTCAATGCGGTGCTGCTTTCATACGGGCGAAGTGGTGTGTTGCCACCCCTGGTGGCGGCCTGGGGGGCCAATTTCCTGTTTGTGCTGGGTGGGATCTGGGTGTCCATGACGACGAAGAGTTGATGCGGATTCAATACTTGGTGGTATCATACTCAGTGAGGTGAATTATGAAAGTCTTTACAACGCTTCTGATCACATTTATGTGTTTCTGCGCCGGGACTGCCAGTGTTAATGCCGCGGCGCGTCCGCAGCGTGTAAAGACCTCCTCTGCGCCCGCGGATGCTCTCGCGGCCGCCCCGGCGCCGGCGATCCTCAGCATTATCCCGTCCCAGGCGGAACCGGGCGTCAAGGTGATGATGTTCGGATCCGCGCTTGGTGCCCAGGCCAGCGTGTATCTCGGTAGTGTGGAAATTCCTGCCCGGGTTCTTGAGGGAAAACAGGTCGAGTTTTCTATCCCGCAACAGCTTGAACCCGGTATTTACGCGCTGTTCCTCAAGCGCTCCGATGGTGTTTTCAGCCGCCCGTACAACTTCACCATACTTCCGCAGCGCCCGGTCCTGAATGCGGTGTCGCCGGATGAGATCAGCTCGTGCGCCCAAGGGGCGGACCGGGAGGTGACGGCCCGCGGCCAGAACTTCCTGGAAACGTCACAACTCGTCTTTGACGGTGCCGTTCTGAAGAGCCGCTTCCTGTCAACTGAAGCACTTTCGTTCATTGTTCCCCAGGTACCTGGTGGGCTGCATCAAGTCGTTGTCAGGAACTCTCCGGACAATGCTTCCGTGGCACTGGGGCTGATGATCGATACCAAGCCGGAAATCAATCAGGTTATGATTGGCAGCCAGTATGTGAATTATTACGAATTGATCATAGTGGGGAAAAACTTTCAGCAGAACTCATCGATATACGTAGACGGTCAGAAAATAGGCGGGCAGGGTGGCCAGGACCTGGCAGAGCGCGAGAAGCTGATCTATAGCGACTGTACGAAACTGGTCTACCAGAGGCATCCCTACTCGCCGGTCGACAAGGACTTTCGTATCATGGTCATGAATCCGGGGGGGGAGACGAGCCAGACCATCAACGTGACAGCCCCCTGATTCTGTTTTCGACTCCTCTTGGTCGCGGCACGCTCTCCGGGTGAAACGAAGGTCAGCGCCTGCCCCATATATCCAGCAAGGCCGGCAGGAAGAACATGAAAACCGCCACGCTGGCTGCCATGCCCAGGGACATGACCGCGCCTATACTGAAGACCCCCTGGTGGTGGGCCACCATCAGGGCTCCGAAACTGAACAGGATCGTCAGGGCATTCAGGAAGACCCCGATGCCGGCGCTGCTCATGACTACCTGGGCGGGTGTCTCGCTACCCTGGCGGTAACGGTTGATGATGTAGATGGCCGAGTCGATCCCCACACCCAGGATCAGCGGCAGGACGATGATGTTGGCCGAGTTGAAGCTGACACCGGCCAGCCACATGCCACCCACCATCAGCAGCAGTCCTGCTGCCAGGGGCAGTGAGCCGAGCAGGGCAAAGCGGAAGCTCCTGAAGTTGATCAGCAGTATGATTGCGATGCCGATAAAGGCATAGACGAAGGCCTTGAGGTAGGAGTCGCGCAGAACGGTCAATGATTCGTAGACCATGATCGGCTCTCCGGTGGCATTCGGAACAACCGATTTGACCTGTTTTACAAAGCTTTCCAATGGTTCCCGCTCGAATATTTCCGCTTTTGGCGCCACCTGCAGCAGCAGTTTCCCGCTTGTACCCACAAAACGATGTCGCAGTTCCTGCGGCACATCTGATTCGGTCACCGGTGCGGCTTCCAGGCTCTCCTTCAGCATGCGAAGCTTGTCAGGGAGCTCAGCAAACATGCCCCCCTGAAACTCCCGCAGCATACCCAGGGCATTCCGGTCTTTCTCCTTCTCCAGTGAGCTGAAAAAGCTGTCCAGCGTGACCAGGAACATTCCGACCGGCCGGGCTTCATCCTTCTTGCCGGCTTGCAGGGCATCCTTGAGCTTTAGCACCCGCCCGCGGAAGTTCTCGAAGACAGCCGGCAGTTCCATGACATTCATATTTTCTTCATAGGGTGCCGGTTGTACGGCCTTCATGACCTGCCGCAAGGCTGACAGTTCCGCCAGCTTGTCCTTCTGCTGTTCGGGTACGAGCGTCAGCAGGCTGACAACATGATCCACCGTAGGCAGCTTTTCCAGGCGCTCCGTCAATAGTCTGGCTTCGGCCTTGTCCTGTGCCGTAACCACGGCAAAATAACCCGAGTTTTCCTTGCTGCGCATGAGTTTGTAGGCGTAATCCACCGATTGCAGCCCCTTGGCCTGCAGGTTCATCAGATTGTAATCGAACCGCATCTGAATTGCAGGGTAGATGCAGGCCAGCCCCAGCAACAGGGTTACGGCGATCACAACCCGCGGATGCTTCAACAGTGCCTGTAAGGTGGGACGTCCGCCAAGGTCCGGTTCTCTCGTGCTATCGGGATGGGGCAGATAGCTGCGCCCCGGCTTCCGGTAACGTTCCAGCAGGATCAGCATGGCTGGCAACACGGTGAAGGTCGCGATGACGCAGATCACCACACCGCCGGCGGCAATGATGCCCAGTTCGGCGATGCCTTTGAAGTCGGTAAAGGCAAAGGTGGCAAAGGCCAGCGCCACTGTGGCGGCAGCCATGATAATCGACCGGATATTGGCCTGCAGGCCGGTTTCGATGGCTACCATGCCGCTCGCACCGTTCCTCAGCTCTTCCTGGTAGCGCAGCACTACCTGGATGCCGTATTCGATCCCCAGACCGATAAGCATGATGGCGAAGACCATCGAGAGGATGTTGAGGTGACCAATTGCCAGCGTGGCAAACCCGAATGACAGGCAGATGCCGGCAATCAGCGAGACCATGGCGGCGATGACATTCAGGATCCCCCTGAAGGCAAACAGCAGCAGCATGACGGTCAGCGACAACGAAATCACCGTGGCGAGCTCGATGTCACGCTGGCTGGTGGCCATCTCCTCGTTTTCCAGCACCGGCACGCCGGTCAGGCCGCCCTTGATCCCTTTGAACTCAGGATTCCCGAGGATGTCATTTAATGCCGTCCGCGTGACCTGAATCGCCTTTTCGGCAGGGACAAAGCTGCCCTGCTCCTTTATCGGCAGGAGCGTGATGACCTGCTGGCGCCCCGCGGATTCGAGCATGGATGGCTTGCCTTCGCTGTTCCCTTTAAGGAATGAGTCCATCGACATCCCGCCGTCGGTGCTGCCAAAGGACTTGAATCCCTTGTCCAGCGTTGTCAGCATGAAGGTCAGGCTTTTCAGCGTAGTCGGATCAGGATTGGCCAGATAGCCGTCTATCTGCCGGGTCAGGCTGGTGAAGAGGGTCTTGATCGAGGGCGCCGCGGCCAGATCCGTCAGCACCGGAGCGGCCATGGTCAGAGTGTTGCGAAGTTGCCTGATCTCATCCAGTGGCATGAACAGCAGACCGTTCTTGCGGAAATAGGGCAGACCTCCTGGATAAAATACCTCCCGAAAGACGCCTTTCTCCTGCTTTAAACGCTTATAGAGCGCATCAGCGGCACGGGTTGACCGCTCGGCGTCATCCGACTCGATAACGGCGACGATCTCTTCCTGATCGCCAAATTCTGCGCGGTAGGCGCGGTAATCCACCTTGAAGGGGGCGCTCTTCGGCATCAGGTCATCGCGGCCGGTGAGAAACTCCATGTTCCTGATCGTGTAGATGACTGAAAGGGTGGAAAGAAGAAACGCCAGGCCCAGGATCATACGGGGGCGCTGCGCTATGAAGGCGAACAGACGGCTCTTTGGTAGTTGACGCGCCAATGGATACTCCTTGTCCTTACACGAATAAAAAAACTGATAAATTAGTTGACGGGTGTTATTACTGAAAAAGGCTGAATGGTCCGCGACCGGTCAGCCTTTCCAGTATGTTAACGCATGTGCGGTCAATTACTACACATTGAAACGAAAATGCATGACATCCCCGTCCTTGACCACATATTCCTTGCCCTCCAGCCGCATAAGCCCCTTTTCTTTGGCGCCAGATTCGCCGTGGCACGTGATGAAGTCCTTGAAGGCGATGACCTCGGCACGGATAAAACCCTTTTCGAAGTCGGTGTGGATGACACCGGCCGCCCCGGGGGCCTTGGTACCGTTGACGATGGTCCAGGCACGCACCTCCTTGACCCCGGCGGTGAAGTAGGTGATCAGGCCGAGAAGCTCATAGCCGCTGCGGATCAGACGATCCAGCCCCGGTTCCTCCAGACCCATGTCCTGAAGAAAGGCCTGTTTTTCGTCGCTCTCCAGCTCCGATATCTCCGCCTCCAGTTTTCCGCAGATGACGATTACTCCGGCACCCTCGGCTGCGGCGATTTCGCGCACCTGGCCGACAAAGGGGTGGCCTCCCTCCAGATCATCTTCAGCCACGTTGGCCACATAGAGGACCGGCTTGTCCGACAGCAGGTGCAGTTCGCGCATCCAGGCGCGTTCATCTTCGTTCTCCGCCACGCCCTGCAGTTTCTTCACCTGCTCCAGAAGTGCCCTGACCCGCAGGTAGAAGCTGACCTCATCCTTGGATTTTTGGTCACCGCTGCGGGCCATCTTCTCGGCACGCTGGATCTTCTTCTCGACCGTCTCCAGGTCGGCCAGAGCCAGTTCTGTGTTGATTACCTCGATGTCGTCCGCCGGTGAGACACGGCCGCTGACATGGACGACGTTATCGTCATCGAAACAGCGCACTACGTGGACTATGGCATCCGTGCTGCGGATATGTCCCAGAAACTGGTTGCCGAGACCTTCTCCCGAGCTTGCGCCTTTGACCAGGCCGGCAATGTCGACGAACTCAATGGTGGTCGGCTGTATTTTCTGCGGATTGACGATGGCGGACAGCTGGTCCATGCGAGGGTCCGGCACCTGCACGATACCGACGTTGGGGTCGATGGTGCAGAACGGGTAGTTGGCCGATTCGGCGCCGGCCGAGGTCAGTGCGTTGAAGATGGTTGATTTGCCGACATTGGGTAGTCCGACAATACCGCAATTGAAACCCATAATGATATCCTTTGGTTAACGAACTAACCCGTTATCAGGGGCCAGATAGTTTCTGTTGTTGTACATGCTCATGGCCTTGGGCAACCCCTCGTCCAGCATCATCTCAAGCATGTCCAGGCCACCGTCCAGTATTCGGGGCAACAGCTCCATCTCGGCAGGTGGAATGGTTCCCAGCACATAGTTGGTCGTATCGCCGTGGGGCGGCCTGCCGATCCCGATGCGCAGGCGGGTGAAGTCACCCTTGCCGAGCTGCCCCATGATCGAGCGCAGGCCGTTATGACCGCCATGCCCACCGCCCTGTTTGAGCCGGATCGTGCCGAAGGGCAGATCCAGGTCGTCGTGGGCGACGATCAGATGCGACAGGGGAAGTTTGTGGAACTGGAGCGCCTGCATGATAGCTTGCCCCGAGAGATTCATGAATGTCAGAGGTTTGAGAAGGATGAGACGGGTGTCGTTATACTTCCACTCTCCGGTAAGCCCAGAGAACGTCTTGCGGGTAATCGAGAGGCTCTCTAGTTGTGCCAGCCGATCCAAAAAAAGGAAACCCGCGTTATGGCGGGTCCATTGATACTGGGGGCCGGGATTTCCCAGCCCCGCTATGACATACGTTTTCATCTGATGGAATTCGTCGCTGATCAGGCTGCCGTGGCTTCAGCTGTCGCTTCAGCTTCCTTGGCCCTGCCGAGAACGCTGACGACGGGTGTTTTGGGGTTGTCCAGTATCGTCACCCCTTCAGGAAGCGTTATCTCACCGACATGAATCGAGTGGGAGATCCCAAGCTTGGAAATATCGATTTCGATGTGGTCGGGAATATTGTTAGGCAGGCATTCCACATGCAGCTCGTGATGAGCCAGGTCGAGCAGGCCGCCTTCCTTGACGCCAATCGAATCGCCTTTCAGGACAACCGGAACGGTGACGCGCAGTTTCTCGGTCATATTGATGCGATGAAGGTCTACATGCTTGTAGGTGCCCTTGAGCGCATCGCGCTGCAGGTCGACGATGATGACGGTGGACTGATCCAGGCTTCCTCCTCCAACCAAGGTTAGCAGGTTGTTCTGGCCGCCTTCGCCTGCCAATGCGGTCCGGAGCTCGCGGTATTTTATACTGACAGCTACTGGATCCATCCCCTTGCCGTACACGACTCCCGGAACCATATCTGCCATTCTCAACTGGCGGCTGATGCCCTTGCCGGTTTTTGATCTCAATTCTACGTTCAACTGTTTATATTGCATAGTGTTCCTCCAATTGTTGTGGTGGCATAGACCCACCCGGTACTCATCTATAGTAAATTTTCTTTGTGATTCCGGAAGTATTCTATTTAAACGAAAAGCGAGCTGACCGATTCATCCTCATGAATACGCCGGATGGCTTCAGCCAGTAGTTCGGCAATGGACAGCATGCGCACCTTGCTGGTCTGCAGCTCTTTGTCACCCAGTGGAATCGTGTCGGTCAGAAGGATTTCTTCTATCGCGGAGTTGTTGATGCGTTCGATGGCCGGGCCGGAAAGCACACCGTGGGTGGCGCAGGCATAGATGGCGCTGGCGCCGTTTTCCTTGAGTGCCTTGGCTGCCTGGGTCAGGGTCCCGGCGGTATCGATCATATCATCCAGGATAATGGCAACCTTGTCCCGTACATCACCGATCAGATGCATCACCTCGGCCACATTGGGGCCGGTGCGGCGCTTGTCGATTACGGCCAGGGTGCATTCCAGGCGTTTGGCGAATGCCCGCGCCCGCTCGGTACCTCCGGCATCCGGGGATACCATGACGACCTTTTCGTCTTTAAAGCGATTTTTGAGGTAGTCGAGCATAACCGGCGCTGCATACAGGTTGTCCACCGGAATATTGAAGAATCCCTGGATTTGTCCCGCATGCAGGTCGATCGTAACCACCCGGTCGACACCGGCCGTGGTAATCACGTCGGCCACCAGTTTGGCGGTGATGGGTGTGCGCGGCGCGGCCTTGCGGTCCTGGCGGGCATAGCCGTAATAGGGCATCACGGCAGTAATGGTCGCGGCCGAAGCCCGCTTGAGGGCATCGGTCATGATCAGCAGTTCCATCAGGTTGTTGTTTGTGGGGGCGCAGGTGGACTGGACAATGTAGACATCTCGGCCGCGGACATTCTCAGTGATTTCGATCATGATCTCGCCGTCGGAGAAGGTGCGGACACGGGCGCCGCCGAGAGGCACATGGAGACAGTCACAAATTTTCTGGGCGAGGGCGGGATTGGAGTTCCCGGTAAAAACCCTGATCTTGTCGTGCATGATCGTTCAGTTACCTTTCAATGTGAAAAGAGACACGTTTCAGGGGTATCCGGAATCGAGACGCAAGATGGCCGAGTCAGGAATTCCCTGAAATGCAAATTTTTACAATATCGTCACATCAAAGTCAATCATAAATGCATATTTTATCTAGTCTGGGGCGTCGTCCGCCATACGGAAGATGACCGGTTCTACGAACATCGACGATAGGTTAGCCCCGGTTCCGCCAGGAAATTATTTTTTTATGTCGCCCGTTTTACCGGAGTCCTGGTTCTTTTCACTCATCTCTTGTGTCCCGGATGGTTTTTCAGCATATACCTCCAGGCCGGCATCTTTGACGGCTTGCTCCACAAATTTCTGGACCTTCTTCTGCTCCAGCTCGGTCTTCAGTTTGTTGTAAATGAAATCCCGGGCCTCTGCAAAGGACGCGGTCCGTTTCTCCTTCCGTTCGTCCATCTTTATGATGTGAAACCCGTAGGAGGTGGGCACTATGCCGCTTATTTCGCCGTCCTTCAGGGCAAAGGCAGCCTTTTCAAACTCTTCGGAATTGGTCTTCCCGAGGGTGATGGGGGCGAGTTCCCCCCCCTTCGGTGCTGAGATCGGGTCTTCGGAAGCCTCGCCGGCCAACTTGGCGAAATCCTCTCCCTTGTTCAGTCGTTGCAGGATCTTTTCCGCCCTGGCACGGGCCTTTTCCCGCTCCTCCGGTATTGCGTCTTTCGGCGATGCAATCAGGATGTGCCGCACCTTGATCTGTTCGGGCAGTTGAAAATCCTTTTCATGTTCCTGATAGTATTTTTTCAGATCTTCTTCCGGTACGGTTACGCCTGCGGCCACAACCTTGGCCAGATATTCCTGCGAGATGAAATTGTCGAAAACGTAGCTCAATTGTTCCTTTATCTCCGGTTTCCTGTCAAAACCCTCTTTCCTTGCCTTGGCAACGATCGCCTTTTTTATCAGGATTTCCCTGACAAGGTCGAATCGTTGTTTTGGATTGTCCTGAAATTGTTTCTGAACGGCTGGCGGTTGGCTGGCCAGAATACGGTCCAGGTCTGCTTCTCTGATTATAAAATCCTCTGTTTTTCCTAAAATCGGATTGGTTTCTTCAGCCGATAGAGTGCCTGCTATCGATACCACCAGAAAAAGTGCCACGAGAATAGTTTTTGCCAGCATGTTTTTCACCTCTGAAGTTTATCACCCAAAGTGGGTATAAAATCAGGCAGTTTATACCACATACACTGGCGGCTTATCAAGATGGATAAGGTGGAGATTGAAAGGAACGACACATGATAGAAGCCGCCGGCCTGGGACGGCTTCTATATCAGTTGGATGCAATCCCATCTAAATGTGCAAGGCAGGTTCCTCAGTATGTCAATTCACCGTTAAGTTCAATGCCCTGGCGCCATTAAATTGTACGGCACTTCCCCATGTCATCCCTATCAGATAATTCCCGACCCAATCACTAGCCGGGAAGGATAACGGATATAGAGTCAAGCTGGTTGAAGGGGCTGGAACGGCCACGGTAGAAGATGCCTCGAGCACAGGGGCTATCGGGTTAGTTAACGAGTAAGCCCGAACCGTAGGAGTGCTAAGGTCAAATGAAAACAGCTTGCCATGTCTCGATTTAAGATACCCACTACTCACTGCCAATGATCCTGCAATAGAGGGGGTCGCCGGGTTGGAAACATCTATGACGCGCAGCCCAGAGCCATCTGAAATATAGACATATGATCCTATTTTAATTGCTGGCCCCGAAGAGTCTTCCGGTAATGCTACGAAACCTAATTGAGCAACTGCTGTAAGGTCGGCGAGGTTATATATCCTAAAGGTGTAATTTTCTCTACAATTCAGATAAAGCAGCGTTCCATCGATCATCATAACACCAGGGCCGCTATTTACCATACTGGGGACCGGCCACGAGCTGTATATCGTTGGCGCATCCGGGTTGCTGATGCTGATAACGTAGATCAGGTTGCGACTATAGTCATGCACGATCAAATAGCCCGCATATATTAGCGAGACATTAGCGAGCAGAGAAGACGATGTCTGCAGGGTCAGCGTGCCTCGAACCACAAGGTTTGCCGGGTCGCTGACATCGACGCCGAATACATAAGTTGCCTCACCGTAGCCGCCCGAAGACGACCTCACGCACCACACGATGTTGTTGAAGATGGCGTGGGCCTCAACGCGCAGATCGGTAAAACCGTGGTTGACGCTTCCGAGCAAAACCGGGCTCAGCGGGTTGCTGACATCGAGCACCTTGAATACTGTCCCCTCAGTGATGTAGGCCCTGTTGCCATCGACCAACACACTATTTGCCCCCAGGCTGACATCTGTTGCGGTTGTGGGGAGTGCATACGGTTCCATGAACTGGATGGTTACCGTATACGCCTGAGTCGTGGAGTCTTCAGCTGTAACGGAATAAACGGCCGGATTGGTGAAGTCTCGTGGCGTCCCTGTTGCAGGGGAGATGCTTGCCCCGGTGTGGGTGATTGTCGGAGTCAGGGCAGTGACATCTGTGCCGGATGGGACGGTTATAGTAATGGAATGAGTTGCTTCGTCTATAATACCCTCTACGGCAGGGCTCGCAAAACTGAATGCCGTGATGGTCTTGGTGCTGCTCTGCAAGGCCCTGACGGCAATACCGCTCACCTGTGTCAGGACTTTTACGGTTATCGGTCCAAAGACAGGGGTCAGGCCGTTGCAGGATGCATAGTCGGAAGCATACCCGCCTTCGATGGTAAGGCTTTTAGGCGCGTCAAGTAACAGCCCGGCGGCCGGCAGCGTAGAAAGCGCCATGATCGTATCGCCATGCAGCGCTTCGCTATATGCCGTTTGCAGCAGGCTGTAGGCCACTCCCGTCCTCTTGTTCTTCACCATGGGTGATGAAGTGAAATTGGCTGTAACTCCTTTGTCAGTCGACATGCTGAAGGCACAGTCTCCGGTGCCGCTGCATGCATCTTCCCACCAGCTGAACCCCGCGTTGCTGTCAGGCGTTTGAAATAGCACCACTGCCGACCCGCTGAGGAAAGGTGCAGAGCAGGTTGTTCCGCAGTTGATGCCGGCAGGCGAACTGATGACTGTTCCTGTCCCGGAACCTGATTTGGTGATAGTCAAGAATTTCTCGGTCTGTATGTTTACTGTTGCAGAAACGGATGGTGAAATATTGCCTGACGCGTCTTTGGCAAAGGCGAAGAGTGTCCTGATGCCATCGGTTGCAAAGGTGTAGATCGACGGAGCGCTGCTGCTCCAATTGCAGCTGCTGCTGCTGTCGGTCTCGCTCAGGCAATAGCCGGTAACCGCGACATTGTCGGTGGCGCTAAGAGTGGTAATACCAACTGTCGTACTGGAGGCATTGGCCGGCAGGGCGAAGGTGACTTCTGGCGCCGTTGTGTCTGCGGGGGGCGGCAGGCGCACGGCGTTGACATTACTCCAGCGAGGCTGGGACATAGAGCCGGTCGGGCTCCACAGGCCGGTGAACGGGTCGAAAATCTCGGCGGATACAACCGGCAGTCCCCACGTTGATGTGGTGCTTCCGGTAACGCCACCACCGGCAAGTACTTTTCCGTCTCCAAGCAGAACGGCAAAGTGACTGTATCGCCCGATGCCCATGGAACCGGTAGCTGACCAAGTACCAGTGGTTGGGTCATATATCTGGGCGGTTGCCAGTGTGTCGTACGTCCCGGAGTTGTTGACAAAACCGCCGGTCATGAGGACGCGGCCGTCACCCAGCTTGACGAGATGTGCGTTGGTCTGGATGCTCAACGGGGCGCCAGTTGCGCTCCACATACCGGTGGCCGGATCGAACAACACCGCTCCGAGCGAATAGTTAAGGACAGACAGGACCTTTCCGGTGTCAAGCAGAACCAGGCCGTTAGGGCCGTAGAGTTCGGGATAGGCTCCGGCGGTGGTCGTCCAAGCGTCGGCGGCAGGGTCATAGATCTCACAGCTGGTATAAGTGGTGTTGAAGGCATCATTACCACCACACACCAGCACCTTTCCATCCTGCAAGGCGACCGTCTTGCTGTTCTGACCTCCCATTCCTGCACGGGCCGTGTTGAGCGGATGTTTTGTGACCCAGCTGTTGTTCGTAGAGGAGTACAGCTCGGCTGTCCCTCCAACAGTCCAGAAATACTGCCAGAGCACGTTAGGACCCGAGCAGCCGCCCGCGCAGCCGGCGAAGGCCAAAGCATCACCATTGGGAAGTGTCACGAGACCGAAGCTGTTCCTGCCGTATGCCATTAAGGCGCCCGTGCTCCAAAGATTGGTGGCCGGATCATAGAGGCTTGTGGCATTGGTGGTGGTCCCATCGTCTCCGCCGCAGCTGCCGCCGGCGATAAGGGCCTTTCCGGAGCCGAGCAGCGTCATGTTTGCATTGCAAATGCCGTCGGTCGGGATGGTACCGTAGGCGATCGTATTTGACGTCGAACTCCAGGTTCCTGTGGCTTGGTCGAACACCTCTGCCGTAGGTGGTGCCGTGCTGTTACTGGACATCCCTCCCGCGACGAGAACCTTCGACACGCTTGCAGTCGTTATATTTGCTGAACAATCGGTTGTCGTACCGCCATTTATTCCCGTACAACTCCATGTCCACGGGCCGCTGCCGGTCACAGATGTCGGGATGCCGTTTGTGCAGAGGTTGCTGTCGGGGGCCAGGGCAAAAGAGCTTCCATTGGATGTACCGCAGACACCGTTGACAGTATCAGGAGCAAAATTGGCAGTAATCGTCAGATCTGCCGCGACATTGGCGACTGTTAGCGGGTTGGTCGTGGTAGTGACGAATCCGCCCGTGCCGGTCCAGTTGACGAAATGATAGCCCGTGGACGGAACAGCGGTCACAACTGATGTCGCGGCCCCTGCATTGATTGTCTGGCTGACTGTCCCGGACAGGCTGCCGTTACCGCCGCTGACAAAGGATACCGTATAGGTCTGGATGTTTGCCGAACAGTCAGCGGTTGTGCCGTCGTAGAGACCTGTACAGCTCCATGTCCACGGGCCGCTGCCTGACACTGTTGTCGGAGTGCCTGCTGCACAGAGATCGCTTTCGGGGGCAGTGATAAATGATCCACCGTTTGCAGAACCGCATGCACCATTTACAGGTGATGCTAAGGAAATGCCGGTCAGGTTTATCAAGGTGGCCGGCCCACTGGAAGGCGCATTAGATGGAATCGAAACGCTTGCGTTCATAGTGCCAACGCCGTTTGGTCTAAAGTAGACATTTACCGAGCAGGTTCCCCCGGGTGTCAGTGTGGAATTAGAGCATGAATCACCTACTATAAAGAACTGAGAAGGATTTGTACCGCTGATGTATATTGAGCTTACATTGAGATATTTTAGTCCGGAGTTCGTAATTGTGAAAGTCTGTGGAGTGGACAAGCTGCCTTGAGTAACAGAGCCGAAATCTTTTTCACCAATCGGAGAATAGGAGATGGCCGGGGCAATAGACACTATATTTGGTATGCCTGGAACCCCACCTGCTATGATGGAAATAAGGTAATGACCGTTTATCAGGGAAGATAGAGACGATGCAGTAGATGTGAATGAAGTAGATGACCAATTGCTGTTCGGGTCGGGGCTTAAAATGTGCAAGTCGCCGCCTTCCACTCTCTGCAGTTGAAGTATGGGAAGCCCGGAAGAAGAGCTATTGGAATTTCCTGAGGAACCTTCTGAATCTCCCCTGAATCCTGTCCCGCTCAGGACCATCTTGCCGGACGAGGCGGTTATCCCTGAAATCACCGACTGGCGATTGGCAGTGTATCCCAGTCCGGCATCATATAACTCGGCAGCGTTTAAATAGCTACCTCCATTGTATCCTCCGGTTACAAGCACATTCCCGCTCGGTAACAGTGTTGACATTGAAAATTCACGTGCTGTTATCAAATTTCCTGTAGCTGTAAATGCCCCGGCAGCGGGGTCGAAAATCTCTGCTGTGTTTAAGTCAATGCTGCCATTATATCCTCCGGTTACAAGCACCTTGCCGCTTGGGAGCAACGTTGCATTGTGACTATTACGACCAAAGGCCATATTTCCTGTAGTTGTAAATGTGCCTGCTACAGGGTTATAAATCTCAGCTTTGTCCAAGACGGTGCTGCCATTATATCCGCCGGTTATAAGCACGTTGCCGTTTGGAAGCAACGTTGTCGTGTGACCATATCGACTAGATGCCATGGTACCTGTCGTGGTAAAAGTCCCAGCAGATACATCATATATTTCAGCTGAATTCAAATAACTGTTGCTATTATAATTATATCCACCTGATATAAGCACCTTTCCGCCTGGTAACAACGTTGCCGTGTGCCGGAAACGAGCGGTTGCCATACTCCCAGTAATGTAAAATGTCCCGGTAACAGGGTTATAAATTTCTGTCGTTTGCGAATTTATGTTATCTCCACCCGTAATGAGCACCATGCCGTCGTACAGCAACGTTGCCGCGTGCCCGTAACGGCCAATCGACATATTACCTGTCATGGTAAATGTTCCGGTAACAGGGTCATAAATTTCTGCAGTGTACCAACCACTGCCATACCCTCCTGAAATAAGCACCTTGCCGTTGAGCAGCAGGGTTGCCGTGTGACCATAACGGCCAATCAGCATGTTCCCTGTCGCGGTAAAAGTCCCGGTAGCAGGGTCATAAATTTCTGCCGTGTACGAATTACTGCCAATTCCACCTGTAATAAGCACCTTGCCGTTGGGCAGCAGCGTTGATGTGTGCCAGTACCGGGAATTTGTCATGTTCCCTGTAACGATAAATGTCCCCGCAGTAGAATCATAAATTTCTGCCGTATTTAAATAGCTGCCATTTGACCCGCCGGTAAACAAAACGTTACCGCTGGCTAACAGCGTTGCCGTGTGCCCATAACGGCCAAACGACATGTTTCCTGTTGCGGTAAATGTCCCGGCAGCAGGGTCATATATCTCTGACGTGTTCATAGCGCTGCCATGTCCACCGGATACAAGCACCTTTCCACTGGGAAGCAGCGTCGCCGTGTGGCTATAACGGGCAGCCGACATAGTCGCTACAGCACTGAATGTACCGATTCCCGGGTCATAAATCTCTGCTGTGCTTAAATCAAGACCATTATATCCTCCGGCTACAAAAACCTTTCCGTTAGGCAGCAGTGTTGCCGTATGATCCTGACGTGCAGTTGTCATATTCCCCGTAGCGGTAAATGTCCCGTCAGCAGGGTCATAAATCTCTGCAGTGAATAAATAACTCCCGTTAGAACCGCCGACAATAAGAACTTTGCCATTAGGCAGCAGCGTTGCCGTGTGATTTTGACGAGAAGCTGTCATATTCCCCGTGGCGGTAAATGTCCCGTTAGCAGGGTCATAAATTTCTGCCGTGTTTAAATAACCACCATTAGACCCTCCGATAATGAGCACCTTACCGTTGAAAAGCAGTGTTGCTGTGTGTTTTTGGCGTTCAATTGTCATGTTCCCTGTTGCGGTAAATGTCTTGGCAACTGGGTCGTAAATCTCCGCCGTATTTAAATAACTATCATTATATCCACCGGACACAAGTACCTTGCCGTTGGGAAGCAATACTGCCGTATGGTTTTGACGTGCAGTCACCATACTCCCTGAAATCGCGCTAAACGTTCCGTTTGACGGATCATAAATCTCCGCTGTATTCAAATTACTGCCATTATACCCTCCGCTTACTAGTACCTTGCCGTCGGATAACAGGGTTGCCGTGTGTCCATAACGATCAGATGCCATGTTCCCTGTTACTTTGGTATCGAGGGTAATGGTTGCTGTTTCCGTGCTAGTGGAACTTCCTTGACCTGTGCAGTATTGGGGGCAGTAGTTTGTGCAAGTGCCTGTGCAATTTCCCCATCTATCGGTGGCTCTTCGTTGTCGTGAATGGGTAATGGTATAATCTGTCTTCAATCCATTACCCGGAGGTTTTACTGATTTATGCAACCTGAAGCTCTTTTTGGTATGGCCCTTGGCAT
>JAJYBH010000109.1 GCA_021779135.1 Deltaproteobacteria bacterium | reverse complement strand
CCAGGGCCGGATAAACACTTCTCGAAAAGCTGCGCACCTGGTCGCCCCGTTCGTGCAGCATGCGAACGATCGCGCTGCCGAGAAAACCGCCACCACCGGTTACCAATGCCCTCATACCTTGTCCTTTGCCCAGAGGGACAGCTTCTCGCGGAAGATCTTGGCGTTGTGGCGGATGTCAACCGGGAAGGCCGGGTGGAAGAGGATCACGTGAATCTGCTTTGTATGGGGGTAGGCGCTGCCAATTTCCAGCAGTTCGCGGCGGATCTGCTCCTGTCCGGCCTTGTCGCGCTTCTGCTCCAGTTCCACGCACAGGACCGGCTGCTGGTTGCCTGGCGTGCCCAGCCCGACAAGCGCCGTTCGGAAGACTTTCGGGTGGGTATTGAAGACGCCTTCCACCGGGATGGTGTAGAGGGGGCCCCGGGCGGTAACGACCCGGTGCGCCTTGCGGCCGCAGAACCAGAGCCGGCCGCTGTTGTCCAGGTAGCCGACATCTCCCATGCGGTGCCAGACACTGCCGGAAGGATCGGGTATCTTTGCCAGCCTGGTTGCCTCGGGCCTGTTGAGGTAGGCGCTGCTGACCTGAGGACCGCGCACGGTAATTTCACCCACCTCCCAGGTGGGCAGCATAAGCTCGTCGTTCCAGATCTCCACGGGAGACTCGCTGATCGGGATGATGGCCACGCTGATGCCGCGTACCGGCCGTCCGACACAGACACCGCGCCCCTCGCCGGTCATGGCCCCGGTTTCGCCCAGTACCTCGCGGCTGCCGATGGAACTTACCGGCAGCGCCTCGGTGGCCCCGTAGGGGGTAAAGATCTCGGCGTCTTCCGGCAGCAGGGCGGCGAAGCGTTCCAGAACAGACGCCGGAACCGGCGCACCGGCTGAAATCACCCGCTTTACCGTTGAAAGCCTGATTCTGTTCTGTTCAGCGAAGCGGCTAACCCGGTTCAGCAGGGCCGGGGAGCCGAACATGGTGGTGGCCGAGTATGTCTCGGCGGGTCCCAGGATCTGCCGGGGATCAACCGTTCCCGGCCGGGTGAAGTCCATCTGCGGGATCAGGGCGGTCATGCCGAGGGCCGGGGCGAACAGCGCGAAGAGCGGGAAGGTGGGGAGATCGATTTCGCCGGGACGGATATCGTACATCTCCCGCAGCGCATCGACCTGGGCCGCGAAGGTGCCGTGGGAATATACTGCGCCCTTGGGGGGGCCGGTGCTGCCGCTGGTGAAGAGGATCGCCGCAGTTTCATTCCTCAACGTGTCGGCGGGAGCAAAGGGGAGATCACCGACCTCGGACCGCCGCACCTCGCTCAGTGGTGCTCCGCCCCAGAAGGAACCGCCACCGACGACAACCGTGAGACGGATGCTCCGGCGGCCCCAACCCAGCAGGCGCCGGGCCAGGTGCGCCTTGGGAATGCCGATGAAGGCCTCGGGTTCGGCCTCCGCCAGACAGCCCTTCATGTTGCGGGCCCCGATGCCCGGATCGATAAACACCGGCACGGCCCCGGCCTTGAAGAGGGCAAAGGTCAGGCTGAACAGCTCCGGCGATGGCGGCACGAGCAGGGCGGTCTTCATACCCCGTCCGATCCCGAGGCGTCCCAGACCCACGGCAATACGGTTACTTTCCTGGTCCAGTTCCCGGAAGGTCAGGGTGCAACCTTTCTGCGGGAAGATAATGGCGGGGGTGTCCGGCTGCAAACGGGCCATCTCGCTTAGCGGCCGGGAGATGTTGACGATGTCGGAGTGGGGCATGGTGTTGTCCAAAATATCAGGCTGCTTCTTGAAGCATGAAATCTACATGCAGGGCATCGAACGGAAAAACTATTTGCCCGGACTCGGTTTTTTGCAGGATCCCGGCATTCAACAAAGCATGGACATCGCCATGTACCGCTTTTACATCCCTGCCAAGACGGCGTGCCAGTTCGCGAATAGTCATTGGCCCTGATCCGGTCATGAGGTTCAGCAGTTCCCAGCGCTTACCGGAGAGCACCTTGAATAACAGTGCCGGCGACTCGAAGCTGATGAAATCCCCTTGTACTTCACCCTCGAATGCTCGTAAAAATCTTCTGTTTGTATTTTCTCGGGAAGAAACATCCAATGTCACAGTACGCATTTCACTACCTCCATGAATCCACGTCGTTCCAGAAATCATCCAGCAAGGCTTTCGGCGTAGTGAAATCATACGGAACCTCATTCTGGCCGACATGTTTATGATCTCCCTTGCCGGGTTCGTTGTCGTAACGGAGCACACAAGAACCGTTTACCACAAGCGCAAGCCGGTATTTGAAACAATGGCGACTACCCTGAAGCGGCAATGGCAGGCGCCACACCACCAATTCAACGAAGGCATGTTCGGATATGGTGTGCCGCTCACTGAGTAGTAGGCTTGCATTCATGTTGGAGATTGTAACAACGGGAGATGGTGTTGTCAAGTTGAACAACACTTAGGGGTGTATTCAATCATCATGTTAATTGTGAGGCATGGGAAAATGAACTTAAAACCGGTCGATGATCATCTTCGCGAGATGAGTTATTTCGTTCCGCTATTTTGCATCCCTTTCACTATCTCCCGTACGCGGGGGTTATTGAGAAGTTTCATGAAATCAGGATTGCTTGTCAGTGTGCCGATGTCTCCCGCCTGAATCGCACGCAGCACCGCCGGATCACGCAGGAGAGTCTGCATCCCCGGATCATTCTGCAGTTCGCGGATGAGCGCCATGGTCCCTTCGTCTTTCATCATCCGCTCCTTCATCTCCTCCACATTCGGGGTGGCAGACTCCCTGCCCGTGGCGCGTTGGCGGGATTCAGCGGCAGGCACGGACGTTTTGTCATGTGTGGCTCCGCTGGACTCCATCCCGAGCGCTTTGGCGCTGTTCCGGTACCCGGCCGGAACCTCCGCGAGGGATTCGGAAAAGTGAACGGTACCTTCCGTGTCGCTCCATGTATACATTTCCGCCTGGGCGACGGTCGCGGTCAACAGTAATGCGAGGATGACCTTTTTCATATTCCACCTGTAGTGAACGTGTTAGAGATCTTGTTTTCTCTCTCGAAACATACCTGACGAACCAGCGTCGCCCCTCTTCTCACGCCGAAAAAAACCGGGTGATGGTAGCGATGGTCCGGTCGATTCCCGCGGCATCCACGTCCAGATGGGTTACGAAACGGAGGCGGTACAGGCCGGTGGCCAGAATGCCGTGCGCCTTCAGGTGCTCAAGCAGCTCCGCCGAGCGCTCCTTGGCCGGGCCGACCAGATCGACGAACAGGATATTGGTCTGCGGCGGCTCCACCTGCAGTCCGGGCAGACCCGTCAGACCCTCCGCCAGGCGTATCGCCAGGGCGTGATCCTCGGCCAGACGGTCCAGATGGTGATCAAGCGCGTAGGTCCCGGCAGCGGCCAGCATGCCGGACTGGCGCATGCCGCCGCCGGCCATTTTCCGGATGCGGTGCGCACGGGCTACAAACTCGAGGTTGCCGCACAGCACAGAGCCAACCGGAGCCCCCAGCCCCTTGCTCAGACAGACCGAAACGCTGTCGAAGCAATCGGCAATGCGCCGCGCCTCCGCGCGGACATCCGCACCGGTCAGGGCGGCCTGCGCCGTGGCGGCATTGAACAATCGGGCCCCGTCGAGGTGCCGGGCCAGGCCCTTGCATTTGGCCAGGTGCGTGGCCTGTTGCACATACGCAAACGGCAGCAGCTTGCCTCCCAGCGTGTTTTCCAGCGCCAGCAGCCGGGTGCGGGCAAAGTGGGCGTCATCCGGTTTGATGGCCGCCTCGATATCCTCCAGCGCCAGGGTCCCGTCCGCCTGATGCGGCAGCGGCTGCGGCTGCACACTGCCGAACACCGCCGCCCCTCCGCCTTCCCAGCGGTAGCAGTGGGCGAACTGTCCCACGATGTATTCGTCCCCCCGCTGGCAGTGGCTCAGTATGGCGCACAGGTTGCTCTGTGTGCCGGTGGGCACGAACAGCGCAGCCTCAAAACCGAGCATGGCGGCAATCTTTTCCTGCAGCGCATTGACGCTGGGGTCATCGCCGAACACGTCGTCACCCAGGGGCGCGGCCGTCATGGCGATGCGCATGGCAAGGGTGGGCTGCGTTACGGTATCGCTGCGCAAATCGACAATGGTGGTCATAGGGGAATCCTTTTTGAATTGATACGAAATGAACCAGCCATAGACTGACGCAAGTTTATTCGAGCACTCCTGATGACCCGCAGTTCACCGGCCGGGGCCGGATCATGCGGGAATGCGAGTGCATAGGCCTCTTCAGGCGTCCGGAGGAATAGTCCAATCATCGCTTTGTTGCGGAGAAACAGTGGGTCATATCCCTGCGCAATAGCAACGTGCGGCAGTGCCTAATCCTTCTCTCCCGTTTCGAGATGAAGGCTGTTGCTTGGGGCGGATGCCCAGAAGTTGCGAATGATTCTCTCAACTTGAGTGACAGTATCAATCATTGTCCACTCTCCAGTACCAGTGGGGAGTGGACCGGACAGATACTCTGCCCGATCCAATTTCCTGGTCGTGACTTTCCTTCCGCTTAGACTGCGGGCTGGTCAGTTGGCTCAGGCGCCGACTCCTTCTTTTTGAGGGTCAGGGAATTTACGTCGATTTTCTGGAAATTAAAGCCAAGCCCGTTTTCGGTGACACGGACGACGGTGGCCTGGAGACTGAAGGAGAGATCCGAGTCGAAACCATAAAAATAGAGGCAAATCTCCACCTGCTCGTTCACGTCGATTTTTTGGTCAGTAGTGACGAATAGCCCCTTCAGGCTCAGATTTTCCACGACTCCCACAAAGGATGCGCCCTTGTAGCGGATCATGGCTTGTGTCCGGCTATCGGTCCGTTCGTGCATGCGCTTGTTCACTGATTCCTCCTTTGGGGACGTCTCGATGATCCTGAATAGCTGCGATAACTCGTTAAGCCACAGTTTCCTATACAAGAAGCCCGTTACCTTTATGCTCAAGTCCGCGCAAGAAAATCGCCAATCAACGGCACAACCTCATCCTTGGCATCTTCCAGGATATAGTGCCCGCAATCCGGGTAGCTGTGTACCTCGGCCTCGGGGAAGCGCCGTTGCCACTCGCCCAGGAACTGCCGGTCAAAGACGAAATCCAGCTCGCCCCAGCAGATCAGCATCGGCAGGTTGCGGAACTGCCCGATCCCCTCGGCAACGCCGCTGACCAGGTCATAGGCGCGGTCGCCCGGTTTCAGCGGGATATCCTGCACGAAACGGAGGGTGGCGATGCGGTTCTTCCAGGAATCGTAGGGGAGCTGGTAGAGGGCGCGCAACTCGGCGCTCATCGGATTGCGCTTGCACCCTACATAGGAAGCGGCCAGGCTGAAGGCATTGTAGCCCCGCACCAGCAGCGAGCCGATGAAGGTGTCCCGGCAGACCCGCAGGGCAATGGGAAAGGGTTTTGATTTGGGAAGATGGAAGGCGCCCGTGTTGAGGATCACCAGACGCTTGATCCGCTCGGGGTGGCGCACGGCGTAGGCCATGCCGATCATGCCTCCCCAGTCGTGAACCACCAGGGTGATGTTCTCCCGGATTTCCAGATGCTCCAGCAGTTTCTCGAGATCATCCACCCGGCGGGAGAGGGTGTAAGCGTAGCAGTCATCGCCCGGCTTGTCCGACAGGCCGCAGCCGATATGGTCCGGGACGATGCAGCGGTAGCGGACGCGCAGGGCCAGTACCAGGTTGCGGTAGTAGAACGACCAGGAGGGGTTGCCGTGCACCATCACCA
The DNA here is from genome assembly GCA_021779135.1 of Deltaproteobacteria bacterium. Lineage (GTDB taxonomy): Bacteria > Desulfobacterota > Desulfuromonadia > Geobacterales > Pseudopelobacteraceae > CAIPTY01. The sequence continues at coordinate 5,254 of JAJYBH010000109.1, read as the reverse complement.
CCGGCGTGCCTGTGCCCTCGTCCAGGTAGTGATAGCTCAGGCCGTCCAGGTCGAGGCGTTTCCCGGTGAAGGGGTATTCTTTTTTCAGGTTTTCGGTAACGCTCAGAACTATTCTCCCTGTATCTATTTCTTAACTGATCGGAAACGCAAAATTTGCGATGATAACAAAGCGGCAAGGAGTCGGCAGCCGAGGCGTAGCAGCGCTACGTCGAGGTTGACGGCGACGCGCCAACGCCGTTAGCGCGCAAAGGTTGCGTTTCCTCTACCACTCCATTCCCAGCATCAGGCAGTTCAAGCCGCTGCCGATCCCCAGAAAGGCCACCTTGTCGCCCACATCCAGGATGTCGCGTTCATCGGCGATGGCGGCTGTCAGCGGCAGGGAGACAGTGCCCATGTTGCCCAGGTATTCGAAGGTGGTGAAGTCTTTATCAGCGGGGATGTCGAGGGTCTTGAGGATCGCACTCTGATGGGCCGAGCCGACCTGGTGGCAGATGACCTGGTCAACATCATCCGTGCGCCAGCCGACCTGCGGCAGGAAGGCCTCCCAGGTCTTGCGCCCCAGTTCGACGCCATAGTTCATGACATTGACCCCGTCGGTGGACATGGACTGGACATAACCGCCCTTGCCGTCCGGGGTGATGCCCCACAGGCAGAGCCGGTGGTGCTCCGGGGCGGTCTGGGTGATGCCGCCCAGCAGGCGGCGTCGCGCGGGACCGGAAAAGGAACCGTCGGTCAGCAGGACGGCCACGGCGCCGGAACCGCCGGTCAGGGTGGCCAGCGAGGCGCCGAAGTGCTGCATGGTCCGCTCTTCCAGCATGCGGGCGATCATGATGTCGTTGATCTCGCGGGCGCTCTCGCAGGAGACCACCAGACCGGCCTTGATCTGCCCCAGCTCGATGCGGTTGGCCACGTCGAGGATGCCGTTCAGTACACCGAGACAGGCGTTGGAGAGGTCGAATACGGCGGTCTTGCCGCCGATGCCCAGGCCGTTGGCGACCCGGCAGGCGGTGGCCGGCTCGAACTGCTCACGGCAGACGCCGGCGTAGATCAGGGCTCCGATGTCTTCCGGAGAAATGCCGCTGGCCAGCAGTACCTTTCTGGCGGCGGCAATGGCGCCATGCGAGAGCGGATAGCCCGGTTCCCACCAGCGCCGTTCGCGGATGCCGGTCAGGGCCTGCAACTGGCCGGGGGAGATGCGCAGGTATCGGTACAACGGCTCCAGACGGGCTTCCAGTTCGGCCGAGGTGACTACCACCGGCGCCAGTTCATAGCCCATGGCCTCTATGGTAACTTTACGGTACTTCATCGTTCAGACTCCAGGCATACGGTAAATTCATTCATCTGGTAGATCGTCTTTCCGTCCACGGAGAGGAAGCCGGCGGCGGTCATGATCCGCTTGCCGTCATCCACGGCGGTGATCCAGGCTTCGACCGTTACCAGCCGGTTGGCAGGCACCACCTGCCCCCGGTACAGCCAGGTGTGCTTCCTGCCCAGGGCGGATGCCTGCAGGACATCCCCCTCACGCCACCCCCAGCGCTCGACGGCGGCGTACTTGACCAGCTGGAGGAAGGATTCCAGTCCCAGCGAGCCGGGGGTGACCGGGTCTTCAAAGAAATGGGCCTTGAAGAACCATTCATCCGGGTCCACGTCCTTGACCCCGCGGATGTAGCCGATCCCGTTTGGACCTCCGTCCGGGACGAAGAGTTCGATCCGGTCGATCATGCGCAGCTGCTTTTCCGGGAAGGGGGCTGTCTCGGGGTAGGACAGGCTTCGGCTCCGCTCAGCCTCCGCTGCTGTCGGCAGGTACGGTTTGGCGTCGCGGATGCCGACCTGGTTGGCCAGGGCCTCCTGGGAGAAGAAGCCGAACATGGTATCCCCTTCGTAGAGGATCCCCTGTTGGTCAGCCACGTTGAAATCGTATTCCTGAATGATCATGCCGCCGCTGGTGGCGACCTTCTTCATGGTTGCGCTGCAGGTCAGGACACCGCTGGCAGGGGTCACCGGCCGGTGCTGGACCGCCGTGCCGCCCAGGTTGCGGAAGGAGATGTCGGTCGGGCTGGTCAGGGCCGAGCCCACATAGGCCGCCAGCCAGCCGCAGGGCTGCAGGGCCGCTTCCAGCAGGACCGAGAAGGGCATGCGTCCCTGGCGCTCGGTACCGAAGAACCAGGCATCCTCCGGCAGGTCGTACTGGGCCTCGGCCATGGCCCCGGCGGTCATCTGCCACGGCGCGCCGCGCACGGCGGTGACCCGGTCCATGAACTGGAACGGCGGGCCGGGCAGGCGGGCGATCTTGCGGCCGCTGTCGAAGATGCGGTAGGGGTCGCCAAAACCCTCGGAAGGCTTGCCGTTGCTGTAGGCCAGGATCTGCTCCTTGGTGTAGATGGCGGGCTTTGTTGAATTGCCGTCCATGCAGGGGCGCTGCTCGCTGCGCCCTTGTCCCTGATCTGGTGTGCCGGAAGGGGGCGCGGCAAGCGGCGCCCCTACGCGGTCCCAGATCTTCTGTAATTGTTCCTTCGACGTGCCGGTCAGGCGGGCCGACATGCCGGTGATCTCGACGATCGGCTTGCCGTCGGCGTACATCAGGGCGTCGCAGATGACGTACGGTTCCGGGCAGTAGCCGATCTCGCGGATGGTGACCTCGTAGGTGACGACCCTGGTCGTCTCCAGGACCTGGCCGCGACAGCAGAGTTTGCTGGCCACGCCCGGCAGCGGCTCCCAGACCGCACCGGCGGACTCCGCCACCCAGCCCAGGCGCAGCAGATAGATGCGCAGGGTATGCATGCAGCACTCGTACATCAGGGTGCCCGGCATGACCCGGTCGTCCACGAAATGGCAGGTGATGAACCAGTCGTCGGGGTGGATATCGGCCTCGGCCCGAATGATGCCGATGCCGCAACGGCCGCCCTCCGGATCGATCTCCATCACCCGGTGGACCAGGCGCATCCTGCCCCCCGGGATGGTCAGGGGGCGGGAGATGGGCAGAGCGGCGAAGAGCGGCCCGAAACAGCCGGCCAGGTCACCTGCCCGCAGGCGGTCGAGTTGTGCGGCGTCAAGGCCTTCGCGTGACATGGGCACAAGATCCTGCCAGTCGGCCGGGCGGATGCCTTTCGTCGGGCGCAGGTCGATGGCCGGGCGGACGATCCCCTTGCCGGCATCCAGTTCCTGCTGGCTGAAGAAGCCGGCACAGCCGTCGCGCATGGAGAGCAGCGGCTGCCCGCCGACAGTGGCCTCGAAGAAAAAGCGGAACAGCCAGGTGTCCCCCTGGCGGAAGAAGCGCTCGATGTGGATGTCATAGTGGATGGTCTCGCCCGGTCCGGGCAGGCCGCGGTGAAAGGTGACCACGGCATCCAGCAGGCGGTAGACCGCCAGGCCGCGGGTGATGAAGTCGATCCCCAGGTAACCGGACAGGAACAGGTCGGCCTGGCCTGCTTCAACGGCGATACAGGTCGGGATGCGCCCGCCGTCCAGGTACCAGGCGTTGGCGTGGATATCGTGTTCGGTGACGACCCGGCCATGGGTCATGGACCTGGCTTCGCCCTCGACGGCCATGATCCGGTCCACCAGCATGAGCGGTTCATCCGGGAGCCGTACACGGGTCGGAAGTCCGTCCACCTCGGCAAAACCCGGGCCGAGCATGCGGGCCACGGAGCCGCGGGCGAACTCCAGGCACATGCCGCGGTCGAAGGCGGTTCGGCTCCGCTCACCAACCGACCCTTGAGCAGGCAGCAAACCCTGGGCACTCTCCGTCGTACCCTGGGCGGAGTCGATGGGAGCATCATCCCCCAGCGCCTGACGCAGCGCAATCTCCAGGGTCATGGCCTGGGCCATGGATTGTGTCAGGGAGGTGCTGAAGTTGAGGTAGGCCTCGTGGGCCCTGACCTGTTCCTGCTGGGCCTGGGCGAACTGTTGGAGCAGCGCATCCGAGGTGTTTGTTCCCACCGGGAGAGAGGAGGTTTTGTCGGTGGCCGCGTGATGCAACCAATCCCCATCCCGAGCCTCCCCTTGAAAGGGAGGGGGTCTTAATCCGGGCGAAGCAGGCGGTTGGGGTGGCTGGAACGGCGCTCCGCCGATGGCAACGCGCAGCATTGCTTTCGAGGCAGGTGGGGCTGTGTCCGTTGACGTCTGGTCGAAGAGCGGCGACAGGTCGACCGGCACCCGTTCGGCGATCAGGTTGGCCAGCAGCCGCAGCAAAAGCGATACGCCATCCTGCCCGCCATGGCAGGCCGAGCGGGCCAGGTGCGGACGGTCGCCCAGGATGCGGCCGATCATGCGGCTGCAGGACGCGCCCGGCCCCATCTCGAGAAACAGGCGCACACCATCCTGGTAGGCCGATTCGATGACCGCCGGGTAGTCTAAACCGTGCAGCGCCTGGCCGAGGATGGAGTCGGCCGCGCTCTCGCGGGTGACTTTGTAGGAAGCTCCCTTGACGCCGCTGTAATAGGTGATGCCGGCTGGCGCTGTCGTCGGGAAGAGATGCAGCTCCCGGTAGGGTTCAGCCACCGCTTGCGCAACTTCGCAATGCACCGTGGTGACACCCTGCAGCGGGAAAAACCGGCAATCGAGCCTGTTGACAAGAGCATCCACGGCGGCGGCGTCACCGCCCACCACGCATTCGTCGGGGGTGTTGACGATCAGGAGGTAGGCCCGCGGAAACCCGGGCAGCAGTTGACGCACGGCCTCGGCCGGGGCCGATACGACCCCCAGGCTCCAGTTGACCGTCTCGTCCGCGCCCAGCCCCCAGGTCTGCCGGGCAGCGCGGCACTCGCCGGCCATGTCATGGGTGAAGAGCGTCGATTCCTGGATGCGGGTGTACATCGCGTCCCGCTCCTGCCAGGCATGCAGGGCGAGAAGTCCCGCCGATTCACCCAGGCTGTAGCCGATCACGGCAGTAGGCTGTACGCCGAAGCTGCGCACCAGATCGCTGACGGCGCAACCGGTGGCAACCTGGCCGAAGATCACGGCGCGGTGGTTGTTGTCGATCTCTGCGGAGGGGGCGCCGTTCCAGAACAGTTCCGGTTGAAACTGCTTGCGCAGGAAGAGATTTTCGGCATTCTGCCGGCGCAGGATATCCGGCCAGCGGCTGAAGAGATCCATGCCCATGCCGGGGTAATGGTTGCCGGAACCGGGGAAGACAAAGGCAACCCTCGCCTTACGGCCCAGCGGGGTCGGGGTATAGAACAGGCGGTCGCGCAGGGCCGGCACGCTGTCGGCGGGCAAGCCTCCCAGGGTCAGGGCCAGTTTGCCCTGCTGGATC
>JAJYBH010000108.1 GCA_021779135.1 Deltaproteobacteria bacterium | reverse complement strand
CTCGCTTGATTGAGCTGTTCATATTGACGACAACCGTTGGTTTCAATCCTCGCCCGCCCAGGAAGGACGGGCGCTCGGATCTTAACCGCTTTCTTTGCCTGTTTCTTTCCTGTTTCAATCCTCGCCCGCCCAGGAAGGACGGGCGCTCGACCTGACTATCGTCATTCCAAACTACGCCAGTTGTTTCAATCCTCGCCCGCCCAGGAAGGACGGGCGCTCCGATAGCCGCTCCTGGAGGCGGACAAGCTGGGGTGTTTCAATCCTCGCCCGCCCAGGAAGGACGGGCGCTCCTGCCGTCTTTGTCGGCATCCTCGGAGCGGATCTGGTTTCAATCCTCGCCCGCCCAGGAAGGACGGGCGCTCGATGAGGGGATTGTTATCTGGGTAGGGGATGTAGTGGTTTCAATCCTCGCCCGCCCAGGAAGGACGGGCGCTCGTCGTAATCCATGGACAGGGAGGATTACCACAGATCGTTTCAATCCTCGCCCGCCCAGGAAGGACGGGCGCTCTTCCTCTGGTTCCGCTGGTTCTGCTTGCGCGCCAGGCAGTTTCAATCCTCGCCCGCCCAGGAAGGACGGGCGCTCGTACACACACCACCCCGCGTACACGAGGTTGGCCCAGTTTCAATCCTCGCCCGCCCAGGAAGGACGGGCGCTCGATTAGAGCAGGGGGAGTGCGTGATCAGTATCAAGGTTTCAATCCTCGCCCGCCCAGGAAGGACGGGCGCTCGTAAAAGCGCTGTTTGGCCCGGATCTGAAAGCACTGTTTCAATCCTCGCCCGCCCAGGAAGGACGGGCGCTCCACCAGCCAGCAGGGCGTCGGTCAGGAACCACTCGTTTCAATCCTCGCCCGCCCAGGAAGGACGGGCGCTCTAAACCCCGACCTGGATGCCCTGGAGGTCGAAAAGGTTTCAATCCTCGCCCGCCCAGGAAGGACGGGCGCTCTGCCCCCTCAAAAACGGGACAGTTTCCAACATGTTATACCTGCGTTTTCGCGAAACTCTGAAATGAGTGTAACTGCAAGGGTGTACTTGCCCATCAATACTCCCCAAAACCCAATAAATTCAAGCATCGCGAACACCCCCGTATTTGCATGACCGCACCAGGTTCGCGGATCATGCAATCAGTGTTTCCTCATCAAATAAAATCGTCTGAATTTCTCCATAACTTTCAACATGCCTTTCACGCGGTTCCGTCAAGCGATAGACCCTCAGATTATCCAACACCAGATTGATTTCCTTCAACAACTTGCGGCGCAACTCCTCAAACTGCATGTTGTCCACCTGGCATTCAAAAACCGACTTCTGCACCCGCTGGCCGAAGTTTTTGCAGACCTGGGCAACGCGACGCAGACGCCTGCGCCCCTCTCTTGTCTCGGTATTAACGTCATAGCAAATCACGACCCACATACACGCACCTCAAGGATGGATAAAAGGGATATAACTTTCAAGATCACCGCGCAGATGGCGTGCCAGCAGACGGGCCTGAAGATGCGGCAACAGGCCGATGGGCGACTTTTCCGCCAGCAGCGGATGATCGACCTCCTCCTGCTTGCGTTTCTGATAGGCAGCCACCACCTCTTTACGGCCTTTTTCATTCAGATACACCGCACCTCCGGGGCGCGGCTCGAAATGTTCTATCGTTACCTGCTTGCGATTGATAAGCGTGATCGCCAGGCGGTCGGCAAGAAAAGCCCGGAACTCCTCCATCAGGTCAAGCCCCAGCGACGGCCGGCCCGGTCTGGGCACATGCAGGAATCCCATCTGCGGATCCAGCCCGACACCCTCCAGGGCGCTGATGCAATCGTTCAACAGCAGGGTGTAGAGGAACGAGATCAGGGCATTGACCGGATCCAGCGGCGGCCGGCGGTTGCGGCCATTCATGGGGAGACTGTCGCGCTCCACTGGTTTCAGCATCAACGTAAAGGCATCGAAATAGGCGGCGGCCGCCTCCCCTTCCAGTCCGCGCACATGATCAACATTGCGAGGTGTTTTGAGGTGGAACAGGGCATCGGCCTGTACATCGGCAGATTTCCTCAGCTGTTTTTCCTCGTCTGGGTCACTTGCCTCGCGAGCGCTGCGCATCAGTACATTGCGAGCGTTCTTCACTTTGCCGGCGGTCATGGCTGTAGCCAGGGCGGTTGTTCTGGCTCCATCCTGCACAGCCTGATACTGTACCTGACGCAACAGAACATTGCCGGTGGTCTTGCCGACCATACGGCATTTGTAGCGCCCGTTACGGTCGAGTATCACCACGGCCCGGCCATCTTCGGCGCACTTGCCCAGAAAGAACGGGCTGATCATGACATTGCCCATGGTCACGATGGAACCGAGATGATGGAGCGGGACCTGGAGCTTCAGTTCACCGCCCACCTCCACCCGCACGGTCTCGTGATCGAGCGACAGGTAGGCACCCTGGGTCATGACGTAGAGTGTGTTGAGAAGTTGTTTCATGGGTGTTTACCTGATTTTTCAATCATTTTTGCTGCCTCAAGAAAATCCCGCTCAACCTGGGTTGTTTCTCCCAAAATCGCATGACGATACTTCATAAATTCGTCATGCGCCTTGCGTAGCGCCTCTTCGTGGCTGACCTTTCCGGCATGGGTCAATATTTCACGTCCTGAGAGTTTCAGAAAGTCATCAAGCTTGACAATCCAATCAGCCATGTACATCGGCTTGCGGGAGAACGCCTGCAACTCGGCAAACTCGAGGTACGCTGTGACAATCCGGTTGAGGACGTCCAACTCCTGCTCGTCCAGGTAGTTCTTGGCCACTTCGGTATCCGACTTGCGCGGTGTCACCCCCGCCCAGCTTTTCATCCCCATGTTCGGTTTGACCGCATCGGCCCGGCTGTGGATGACCTCGGCAGCAGTCTGTCCGTGTGCGGCCCAGTGCATCTTATTCTGAATAGCAGCAAAGAACTTGCAGGATGCTTCCGTGGCCGGATCATAGTCAATGCTGGTGGCATAGATATCCAGCACCTTACGCCAGAAAACTTTTTCCGACGAGCGGATGTCGCGGATGCGGGCAAGAAGCTCATCAAAATAGTTGCCGCCCCCAGCTTGCTTCAGCCGCTCATCATCCATGGTAAAACCCTTGACAATGTACTCCCGCAGGCGCTCTGTTGCCCATTGGCGAAAGTGAGTTGCCACGTGTGATTTGATGCGGTAGCCGACTGAAATGATCATATCCAGGTTGTAACAGGTCAGGCTCCGCTGCACCTCTCGGTTACCTTCCATTCGAACTGTTAAGAAATCCTGAATAGTTGCCTCCGGCGACAACTCCCCTTCGTCAAAGATGTTTTTGATGTGCATATTAATGTTGGGAATCGAGGTCTGGAACAGTTCCGCCAGTTGCTTCTGGTTGAGCCAGACGGTCTCACCCTGCATCCGCGTTTCGATGCGAACGCGACCGTCAGCAGCGGTATAGAGCAGGAATTCGCCCGTAGCAGGCACCAGTGTCTTTTTCTTTGTCATGATACTTCCCTCCTCAAATTACAAACAACTCCCGCGCCGCCTTGCGGCTTCTTGCCTTGTCGGCAACTACGGCGGGGAGGCAAGACTCCCTCAACGAACACCCCTCGCAGCGCTTGTCGTTCACCGGTGCCGGCATGATCCGTCTTTCCAACATCTCGGCGACCTGTAGCGCAACCTCCTCCACCTGCCGCCGCATAGCGTCGGTAAAAGCGATCTCACACCGCTCCCGCGAGGCGTGCCAGAAGATGGCCCCCTTTTCCACCGGGACACCGAACATCTCTTCCAGACAGAGCGCCTGGGCGCAGAGTTGAATGGTCTCCGGATTCCCCTTGCGCTGCCGTCCCGATTTGTACTCCACCGGAAATGGGCAATCGCCATGAAACTCCACCAGATCGGCCTTACCTGTCAGATTCAGCCTGCGGTTCCAGATCGGCAGAGAGCGTTCCAGCCGCACTCCGGCCTGTTCATGGGACGAATCGTCATGCACCCGTTCATGCACGTCCCGGCCACGCATGGTGTAGACATTTTCACTCCAAACCTGCTCCACATGGATCAGGGCGCACTGGCGCGGACAATAGGCGTAATGCTCCAGTGCGGAGAGCATGATGGGGTCGGAGGGTTCAGGAATCATGTTTTTTCACCCTGCTTTCTCGTCGTTTCGATTCCTTTAGACCACCGGAAAATCAACATCAACACCCGCTTCTACCAACTGTGTGCTGATGACGCGGGTCGTTTTTCCGCTATGCAGCCTCTCCTTGATCTCGGCAATTTTCTGTGCTCTATGAGCCCCGCACATGAGGGCAGACAGATGAAGTGTCCCCTTCGGCATCTTTTCCCAGAGCGTTCGGGCATCGTCGCGGCGGTTGACGATGCAGAGCGCCGAATTGTGCTGCTTTATTTCCTCGGCAAGTTCATCCCAGGAAACGGGAGCAAGGTCACCCATTATACGGATGGTGGTTCGCTTCAATGAGGCATTGAGTCCAGGCGGATCGTCCATTATTTCAACTATTCCCGGAACCCCCTTGAAATCGAAACCAGTTGATTGGTGAGGGCCAAGGGCCGGCTGTGTTGCGGTGCAGAAAACGACTGTTATGCCATAGTTTTTCTGCAATTCCTTGAGTGCCTCCAGAATCGGATTGAGAAAATCCGGCGGCAATAGCTGGGCCTCGTCGAGGATGACGACGCTGTTGACGATGTTGTGCAGCTTGCGACAACGACTGGTGCGACTGGCGAACAGCGACTCAAAGAACTGGACCGATGTGGTGACGATGATCGGGGCATCCCAGTTTTCGGCGGCCAGACGCAAGCGACCACTTTCTTCGTCTTTATCTTGTTGCGCGACATTGCTGTGATGCTCAACCACATCATCAGCGAAAATCTGCCGAAACTGGTCAGCAGTCTGTTCGATGATACTGGTGTAAGGGATAACGTAAATGATTCTCCTTTTGTCATGGGCACTAGCATGGTTGATTGCAAAAGCCATAGAGGAGAGAGTTTTGCCGCCGCCGGTCGGAACGGTGAGCGAGAAAAAACCTGGGGATAGAGAAGCCTTATGGGTACATTGCCGGAGAACCTCGCTTCTCAGCTGGTTGACAGGCGTAACAGATGCAGCGGCCAGTTTGTCAGCCATGAATTTTTCAAAAAACGGTGTAAGATTTCCAATAGATGCGAAACCGCCGCGTTGATTGGTCTGTGTAGAGTCGAAAAACTCCTCAGTGTCGAGAAAATCGGCATCGACCAGGCAAGAGAACAGCATCCTGATCCACAGTGAAGCTGCTAGTTCGGTCGCCGGTGGCTTTGGTCGCTCAGCCGGGCGCTCCTGACTAAGCAGCTCGGACGGGATAGTCAATGATTCGAGCCTTTCGAGCAATTCAACCTTTGTCAGTCGCTGCGCCAGTGATGCTCCGGGTTCCGAATCGCTCAACCAATCGGGCAAACCTGTATGATGCCCAGCGATCAGGTAAGCAGCAACTCTCCCAAACGTTCCGTGCTGTCCAACAGCATGAATCGCACCGGCACTTGAATGATCGGTCTTGGCACCCCCTTCCCGAATATAATGCTGAAATTCATCGGAATGCTTACCTAGATCATGCCACAACCCTGCCAGCCAGCCCCATTCAGCGCAACCAAATTGCGCCGCAAATCTGGCAGCCAGCTCCGCCGTACCCCGCAGATGTTCTTCCAATGGGTGTATCCTGCCATCCTCAGCCACATGGGCTACAAAATTTGAATTCACACCACTCATCCTTTACCATCCTCCATAATCCCTCAAACCGGGGCAACCACACGGGGATTGCCCCTACAAATCGTCCACCGGGCGAATACAAGATTCGCCCCCACGGAATCGTCATCATTCGGGCGGCCACATGGGGCCGCCCCTACGATTCGGGGTTTTCATCATCTTCCGCCCATTTCATCGGGTTGTACATGATGTACTCCCTGGTTGCGGCCAATTCTTCATCGTTACGGATGATCCGTTCGTAATAATTGCGCTGCCAAAAACGACCGGGGAATGGCGTCCACCAGGATTGCTTGACACCGTGGATATAAGCGTTGGTGGTCATTGTCTTAAACCAATCCATCACATCACCCACCGTACGGGCGGCCCCATGTGGCCGCCCATCTTTTTCAACCCCATGTGACCGCCCCGGTTTTAATGAATCGTAGGGGCAATCCCCATGTGGTTGCCCCGGATGTGGTTGCCCCGGTTTTGACGTCAAAATCAAAGGCGGGCACCCACGTGGGGGTGCCCCTACGATGCGAATGATTCCGTGAAAATGATTTGGCATGGTGATATGGGTATCAACCGACACGGCGAAAAATTTCGTTGGCAATTTCTGCCACCATGTTTCCACCATCCGCCCCGCTTCGTTCAAATGCATTTCTCCGGCGGAGATATCCCCGAACAGGCATTCCCGCGCCTGTGTGCAGATGGTCACGAAATACGCGCCATTGGCGGAATAATCATATTCCCGCAGGCGGATGGAACGGCGATGATGAATGTCGGGATTGTATTTCATGGTTTTCCTGTCAAAGCCACCCTATACCGCGCCCCATGTCCGCACATCCACTGCGAAAACATTCTTCCACAACATCAAACATAAAGCGATGATAATGATACATAATTATTCTTACCACAGACATACGACAAAATACGTCTCGGACGCAAAATAAACTCGCTGTTCCAGAGCCACACATAAATCAAAAAGCACATCAACAACTGAATAACATGCAAAACGCCCCGCGTTCCATGGACTGGAAGCGGGGCGTTTTTAAGTGTGTGCTATCGAAAACACGAAACTATTCTATTGCCGGTTCGCTGGGTTTTCTTCATCCGGAACAGGCTCAACAGGTGCTTGCACCGGCTCCTCAAAGCTGATCCTTCCGAGCTTGCCGGCCCGCAGCTCCCGCAGAAAGGCCTCGGCGGCCCGGTGCAGATCGATCCCTCCGCCCGCGACCAGGCACCCCAGGCAGCGGCCGATTGACTCGACCAGCTCGGTAGGATTGTCGGGCAGGGTTTCAAGCTTGTACCTTTTTTTGAGCATCTCGGGATAACGCCGCATCATGAACTCACCGGCAAAGAATCCGACCGTGGTGCAATCCATGGCATTGGCCCCGATGGCGCCGGTGGCCGCCAGTCGATAGGCCCCCTCCTGATCGGCCATATCAGGCCACAGCACGCCGGGTGTATCGGAGAGAACAACGCCGTTGCGCAGGTCGATCTGCTGGGTAGTGGTCGTAATGGCCGGCTTGTCGCCGACCTTGGCCATGCTGCGGCCGGCCAGGGTGTTGATCAGGGTCGATTTGCCCACGTTGGGGATGCCGACCACCATGACGCGCACCGGGAAGCCCGGTTTGCCCCGTTTGGGCGCCAGCAACTGGCAGAGCTTGATCAGCTGTTTGGTCTCGGCATGCTGCTTGGACGACATCGGCAGGGCGCGCACCCCGGCCTGCTGTTCGAAAACGCGCACCCAGGCCTTGGTGATGGCCGGGTCGGCCAGGTCATGCTTATTGAGCACCTTGATCCAGGGCTTGGTGCGGCGCAGGTTTTCAAGCTGGTGGTTGGAGCTGGACATGGGCAGACGGGCGTCAAGCACCTCGATGACCACGTCAACCCGCTTGATCAGATCGGCAATCTTCTCCAGGGCCTTGCTCATATGTCCGGGATACCATTTGATGGTCATAGGCGTATTTTTCCTCAGGCTGGATTTTTGCAGTCACACAGTACCATAAAAGTCCGGGCGGTGAGACTACTATCTGGATCTGCACAGCAGATCGAGTGGCAAATGTTCTTGAACATCAGTGTAGTTGCAGATAATCTGGAGGTTATGATCACATTTGATCCCACCCCGCGTCGATACCACCGAGGGAGGTTTTACATGCTGGAAAAAGCTGCCCGTGTCATCACAGAGGCTGAGGTTTTCATCATCACCGCCGGGGCCGGCATGGGGGTCGATTCCGGGCTGCCCGACTTCCGTGGCGACCACGGCTTCTGGCAGGCCTACCCCCCCTACGCCCGTTTGGGCATCTCTTTTATCGAGTGCGCCAACCCGGAGCATTTCCGGCGCGATCCGGCCTTCGGCTGGGGTTTCTATGGCCACCGCACCAACCTGTACCGTTCCACCATACCCCACCAGGGCTTCCAGATCATCAGGAAGTGGATCGAGCGGAACTGCGCCGGGTACTTCGTGGTCACCTCCAACGTCGACGGGCAGTTCCAGAAGGCCGGTTTCGATGAACAGCGCATCCTGGAGGTGCATGGCTCGATCCACTGGCTGCAGTGCACCACGCCCTGCTGCAGCACCATCTGGCCCAATGACGAGGTCATCCCGGTGGACGAGACCAGCATGCGCGCCCGACACATCCCGCGCTGCGGCGAATGCGGCGAGGTCAGCCGCCCCAATATCCTCATGTTCGGCGACTGGTCCTGGCTGCCGGACCGCACCCGCATCCAGGAGCACTGTTTTGACAATTTTGTGGAGACACTCGGAGATAAGCGTATCGCGGTGATCGAGATGGGGGCCGGCAGTGCCATCCCCACCATCCGGGCGACATCGGAGCGCATCGGCTGGAACCACGAGAATGCCACGGTAATCCGCATCAATCCCCGCGAAGCGGACATAAAAGCGCCCCACATATCGATGCCATGCGGGGCGCTGGAGGGGCTGCGGAAGATTGATGCGCTACTGTGACGACATCTTCATGGCTTCGTCCATGACCTTGTATGCACAGAACTCCCCGCACATGGTACAGGCGCCGTGATCGGACAGCGGCGAACTGTCGCGGACGGAGCGGGCCTTTTCCGGGTCCAGCGACAGGGCGTACTGCCCTTCCCAGTCCAGTTTCTTGCGGCATTTGGCCATGGCGATATCCTTGTCCATGGCGCCCTTGACACCCTTGGCGATATCGCCGGCGTGAGCGGCGATGCGGGAGGCGATCACGCCGTCGCGCACATCCTGCACATCCGGCAGGCGCAGGTGTTCCGAAGGGGTGACGTAACAGAGGAAATCGGCTCCGGCGGCGGCGGCGATGGCCCCGCCGATGGCACAGGTGATATGGTCGTAACCGGGGGCAATATCGGTCACCAGCGGCCCGAGGACATAGAAGGGGGCGCCGTGGCAGAGCCGTTTCTGGAGCTGGATATTGGTCTGGATCTGGTTGAGCGGCACATGCCCCGGCCCTTCGATCATGACCTGCACACCAGCATCCTGGGCCCGCTGGGTCAGCTCCCCCAGCAGGATCAGCTCGTGGATCTGTGCCCGGTCGGTGGCGTCGGCCAGGCAGCCGGGACGGAAACCGTCTCCCAGCGACAGGGTCATGTCGTACTCCTTGGTGATCTCCAGCAGCCTGTCAAAGTGTTCGAAGAGAGGATTTTCGCGGTTGTTGTAGCGCATCCATTCGATGGTGAAGGCCCCGCCGCGCGAAACCACATCCATCAGCCGGCCTTCATTCTTCATCCGCTCGACCGTGCCGAGTGTCACGCCGCAATGCACGGTGATGAAGTCCACCCCGTCCTCGGCGTGCTTGACAATGCCGGCAAAGATGTCGTCCACGGTCATGTCAACGATGGCCTTCTTCTTGACCCGCACCGCATCCAGGGCGGCCTGGTAGAGCGGTACGCTGCCGATGCAGGCGGTGGTTTCGGCGATAATGGCCCTGCGGATCTCATCCACCGGCCCGCCGGTGGAAAGGTCCATGATGGCGTCCGCACCGTATTTCACGGCCACACGGGCCTTTTCCAGCTCCTTCTGCATGTCCGTATCGTCGGATGATGAACCGATATTGGCGTTAACCTTGGTGCGCAGACCGGTTCCGACCGGCAATGGTATCCCATTGGTGTGCTTGATGTTATGGCAGATGACGATATTCCCGGCCGCCAGACCGTCGCGGATAAATTCGGGCGAAACCCCCTCGGTCGCCGCCGCGATCCGCATCTGTTCGGTGATGAGGCCCCTGCGGGCGTATTCCAACTGAGTCATGGTCGTGATCCTCTTTAATAGGTTTCCATTACTCTCGTAACGAGTGTACGGGATTTAAGGTTTTTCGAGTGCTGCAAGATAGTGATTGACCGGGCTGTGCCCCTTGCCGAGAGGCCGGGCCAGCCGTATTGCGGCAGTGATGAACTGTTTGGCCTTCTCGACGGCATTCTTCAGCGGTTCTCCCTGGGCGAGATAAGTCGCTATGGCGGATGCATACGTACAGCCGGTGCCGTGGGTGTTGTTGGTGAATATGCGCTCGGCGGTAACCACATGACATTCGCTGCCGTCAAAAAGCACGTCGCTGGAATGTCCGCCGGTCAAATGCCCCCCCTTGAGAAGCACATTGGCAGCCCCCAGGGCGTGGATGTCGCGGGCGGCAGCCTCCATCTCAGCCTCCGACCGGATCAGCCTCCCCAGCAGGCGTTCCGCCTCGGGGATGTTGGGGGTCAGCAGGTAGGCCAGCGGCAGAAGCTGGCGACTGAAGACCTGGACAGCATCCCGGTCCATCAGGGCGGCACCCCCCTTGGCAATCATGACGGGATCGATCACGAGTGGCAGCATGGTTGTGCGTTCCGACAGATTTTCCGCCAGGGCCGAGATGATGGCAGGTGTCTGCAGCATGCCGGTCTTGATGACATCCACCGGAATATCGGCCAGCACCGTCTCCAGCTGTTCGATGACGAATGAGGGGGGCAGCCCGTGTATGGCCGAAACTCCCCGGGTGTTCTGGGCGGTCAGGGCGGTCAGGACACTGGCGGCATAACTGCCCAGCAGGGTGATCGTCTTTATATCGGCCTGGATTCCGGCGCCGCCGCCCGAATCGCTGCCGGCCACGGTAAGGACGGAACCGCGCGGAAACGGGCGATTCCGGTTGAAGAGCAGCTTCAGTTCGGCCGCCGCGACGTCCGGCCGCGGACTGGAAAGTACCGAAGAGATTACCGCCACGGCATCGGCTCCGGCATCAATGACACGGCAGGCATTGGACGTGGTGATGCCGCCGATGGCGACAATCGGGAGCCTGACGCGATCACGGGCAGCAGCC
>JAJYBH010000107.1 GCA_021779135.1 Deltaproteobacteria bacterium | reverse complement strand
CTTCCTTCCGGACCTGGCGGAGTTCACGGCCTGCCGTTGCGCGAGGCCCGGCTATCATCTCCGCCTGCAAGTAAAAGAACCGATGCCATACTTGATTTATGGCGGAGAGAGAGTCCATCGAACTGCGGACTCAACCTACTGATATTCAAAAGATCAGGTAGGCCGCCTGAATGTTGCTACCACAAAAAATACCACAAAAGAATCAGTGGCCATTTAATTGAATACTCTGTTTACCATAAGAAGGGCTTGTTGGGCAAGCACAATTCAGTCATTTACCATGTCGCAGACCGACAGAGTGCGATTAAACTGCTGACACCGGACAAGATCCGGGGAGGTTCATATGTCAAATACCATCAAATACTATGACGCCCAACAATGGTTAAGAGAGACACAGCCAAAACGGGCAAAGCTCCCGGCAGTGCTAGTCGCAATATTCGTTACACTGTTCACCAGCGCGGTTGCCGGCCTGCTGGTCGGCCTCTGTTTCTTGGCGACATTCTGGTACTGGGCAATCGGCATCGTCTGCATCTCGCTGCCGTACATCCTGATGGACCGGGTGCAGGTGCGGCTCTATCATGGATACATCAAGGGAAAGCCGTTCTGGACGCTGATCACGTACGCCTTCTCCAGCACGGACTATCGCCCCTGTTATGTCCCATGGTGGTACTGGCGCTGGTACTACTGGTAGTAGAGCCTATCCCCGTACAGTGAATTTCAGCCGGCTACTAATTTTCAACCGCCTGCCTGACAAACTCATACTTCTGCATCACCCTCAGCAGATCAAGAGCTGTCATGCCTGTATCCCGATAATACCAGTTCCGTACCCGTTCGGCTGGTATGTTGAGGTCGCTCGCCACCTGCTTTGTCGTAATCCCCTGCTTTTGCAGTAACCTCATAATATATCTTGTTACATCGCCATTGTTGAGATCTTTTTTGTGGCTAATCTGCCACAAATTCATTGTAGACATACGCCCCTTGTTGGTTGAAAGTATTACCGGAATATTCTGATGTGTAATTATGGAGATATCCGGAAATGCACCAAGCGGGAACGGCATATACAGCGGCTGATATCAAGAGCCTGCGCCTGAAGGGTGCGATGTATATCCGCATGTCCACGGAGTTGCAGGTGGAGTCGCCGGAAAATCAGGAGCGGGCAATACGTGCCTATGCCGCTGAGTACGGCATAGAGATCATCAAAACTTATGCGGATCTGGGTGTCAGCGGGATCAACACGGAAAAGCGGGAACAGTTTCAGACTTTGATTGATGATGTGGAACAGGGGCGGAACGGATACAACATTGTCCTGTATCTTGATGAAAGCCGCTGGGGCCGGTTTGTAGACAGCCGCGAGGCTGAGTATCACCGGATGAGGCTGGAACGCAGAAACGTCGTGTGCCAGTCCTGCGAAAAGCCGGTGACGCTGACCAGCAACCTTGCCGACCGGATTATGACCCTGCTGCGAGACGAAAGCGCCAGCGACTATTGCCGCCAGCTCTCTCAGAAAGTGTGGGCGGGACAATGCAACCTGGTGGCGAAAGGATACCGGCAGGGAGGTGTGGCGGGTTTCGGACTCCGGCGCATGCTATTGGATGAAACCGGCAGGCCCAAGCAGGAACTGGCAATGGGGCAGCGGAAAAGCCTGCTCACCGAACGGGTGATCCTGATGCCGGGGCCGGATGACGAGCTTCAGATTGTGAGCTGGATTTATGACCAGTTCATTGCCGGGAACAGTGAAACTGAAATTGCGGCGCAACTGAACATACAAGGGGTGAAAACCCATTTTGACCGCCCATGGTCACGAGGGACCGTGTGCGAGGTGCTGACCAATGAAAAATATGTCGGCAACAACCTGTTCAACCGCACGTCGGGCAAGATGAAGAGCAGAGCCAAGCCGAATCCGGAAAGCGAGTGGGTGCGGAAGGAGCACGCCTTCGAGCCTGTAGTGGACATGGAGCGTTTCTACACCGTTCAGGGGATTTACCGGGAGCGCAACAAAAAGACCACTGACGAAGAGTTGCTGCAGGGGTTACGGGATTTATACGCCAGGCAGGGACGCCTTTCCGCGCTGATCATTGACGAAGCTGATTTCTTACCGCCCAGCAGTCTGATCAGCAATCGTTTCGGCGGCCTGCTGCGGGTCTACCAGATGATCGGGTACACTCCGAAGCGAGACTATCAGTATGTTGCCATCAACCAGCGGCTGCGTGCACTCCATGCCGAGATCGTGGCGGATGTCGTTCGTGATATTGAAAACCTCTGCGGCAGACGGATTCCCATCGACCCGGAAAGTTGCCTGCTGGAACTGAATCACAATCTGTTCATTTCAGTCGTCATCAGCCGCTGTTTCACTACCCCAGCCGGAATACGGCGCTGGAAAATCCGCTTCGACAGCGGTCTCCGTCCCGACATAACCGTAGCGGTGCGCATGGATGTCCGTAATGAAGCGATCCGGGATTACTACATCCTCCCAGCGCTGGAATTTTCAGACGGGCAATTGAAGCTGTCGGAGGAGAACGCTGGGTTTCTGGATGGCTTTCGTACCGACACTCTGGATTACTTGCTGAAGCTGAGCATCAACATCTCTCTCGACAAGGCGGTGGAACATGGAGCATGGGGCCGTAGCGCTTATTCCCATTGAAGATATTCACATCCTGAACCCACGGGTGCGCAATCAGATCATTGCCGAAGAAATCCGGCAAAACATCCGGAGTGTCGGCCTGAAAAGGCCCATAACAGTCGCTCCCAGAAAAGATTCGAAAAACGGCAAGAAATATGACCTTGTGTGTGGGCAAGGGAGGATAGAAGCCTACATTGCCGCCGGGGAAACGGAGATCCCCGCTGTCATTCGAGAGGTAAGCGAAGAAGATGCGCACATCATGAGCCTGGTTGAGAATATCGCCCGGCGCAACAACAGCGCTCTGGAACTACTGCAGAGCATCAAGTATCTGAAAGGCCAGGGGTATGCCGATGATGCCATCGCTGCCAAGACCAACCTTGGCAAAGACTATATTCGCGGCATCATCCGCCTGCTCGAAGAGGGAGAAGAATACCTGGTCAACGCCGTGGAAAAGGGGCGAATTCCGCTCTACCAGGCGCTGAACATAGCTGCGGAAGACGATGCCGCCGTACAGACTGCTCTGACGGAAGCGTATGAATCAGGGGCATTGACCGGGAAAAAGCTGGTCATTGTGCAGAAGATCATTTCACGGCGCAAACATTACGGCAAAGGGTTATCGGCTCCGCCACGCGAAAAGGCCATTCTTTCCGCAGAGGATCTGATTGCAGCCTATGAAAACGGCGCCAGGGAGAAGAAACGGCTACTGGCCCAGTCGAACTACATCAAGGATGTCCTGGACTATACGGCCATGGCTCTGCGCCAGTTATTGAATGATGTCCATTTCACCAATCAGCTGAAGGCCGTCGGCATGAATGAAATACCTCTGCATGTCACGGATCTTCTGAAAAGGTAGCGGCGATGGCAAATATAATAAAGCAGGGATTCCAGGAAAAACTGATCGAACTTGGCGTGGAGGAGTTGCTCACTACCAAAAGCATTTCCATCTATGCAATGAAATGCAGAAAGTATGGTCAGGTCCTTTCCTCCATCCGGGAGGTGGGACTTATCGAAGCCCCGGTGGTCGCACCGTTGAAAAAAGGGAAAGGCTATCTTCTGCTCGATGGCCATCTGCGGATCATGGCCCTGAAGGAACTGGGAGTGGAACGGGTCTCCTGCCTGATTTCCACCGATGACGAGTCCTATACCTACAACAAGTACATCAATAGGCTCTCGGCAATTCAGGAACACCGCATGATAATGAAGGCCATACAGTCAGGAGTCTCGGAAGAAAAACTTGCCAGGGCCTTGAATCTTGATATCAGCACCATCAGGAACAAGAAGTGTCTGCTTGAGGGCATCTGCCCCGAGGTGGTCGAACTGCTGAAGGACAAATCCGTGCCGGAACCGGTGTTCAGGGTGTTGAAAAAGATGAAGGCTCCCCGGCAGATCAACGCCGCCATGCTGATGAATGATCAGAACAAGTTCTCCTCCAACTATGCAAAGGCCCTTCTGGACGCAACACCGGCGAATCAGCTTGTCAACAAAGGCAGGCCGAAAAAGGAGACTCCGGCGATACTGGCACGCCAGGCGCGTCTTGAGGAAGAGAGTCTTGCCCTATCCAGGGAGATCGGTTCATTGAAAGAGCAGTACGGTACCGCCATGATCGACATGACATCCATGCAGGCGTATCTGAAAAGTCTGCTCGGCAACGAAGCGGTTGCAAAATATCTGCGTGAATTTCATGGGCCTATCCATGACAAATTCAAGCAAATAGCTGAGCTTGATTTTTTCAGATTGAAAAATATGGCGTGAAGAAAGACCGATTTTATGCCCCTTGCCTCTTTGATGCCATAACCTCTGACGGGTTTAGCTTTGTTCATCAGTCATTTTCTCGATCAGTTGTGATACCGACGGATGACGGAGATGGGCGAGAAACAGGTGTTCGCTCCCCGCGAAGAGCGGTTTGAAGCCGGCTTTGATGTAGCTCTTGCGGAGTTTCGCCGCAATGGTCTTCTGCTCGGCAGGTGACATACGCGGCAGCCCCCATGCTCCGGCCACGTTCTCGGGGTCGTCAGCAGTCATTGGCCATGGCTTCAAGGCCACGATGTCCCGGTCGTCAAACTGCTCGGCAATGGCCAGAGCCAGGAGCCCGCTCAGCCTCTGCCCGCGGTACTCCGGCAACAGGAGAATCGACTTGATCAGCACCACATTGCCGTAATCCATCAGCTCGTCGTCAACAGCAGGATTCAGCTCTTCATCGTCGAACAGTTCTTCGTAGAGGTTGCCCAGATCGTTTGAGTGTCCATCGAAGACATCGAACAATGACCATGTGTCGTCGTTGACGATCTGATCCATCCTGACTAGATACACCGTGGCCTGCCCGATCGCTTTCCGCTCGTTGCCGTAGATGATGTCGATCCGGGTGGTGGAGACGTAGTCGGTCGGCGACTCCCGGTGGATGGGGGAGCAGAATTTGGTGGAGAGGGAGATGTGGTGGGGGTTGAGCGGCATGGTATTTTAGAACCTTGTCACCACGTGACGCTTTTTCTTCATGAATAACGGCAGGTTACATATTAAAATTCTTACTATGTGCTTTGAACCAAGAACGTGAAATCAAATATCTAAATCCATTAAGTGCCCAATGAAGACGACATCTTCCGAGTCTTTGTCCGCAGTTGCACGGGCAAGGCTGCTTATTTGCAATGCGCCTCTTGGTCCCCGTGAGTTCTAGCGCATATTGCACCTCTGCCTTCGATTTCAGGCCGAACATCTCCATGTAATCTTCTATGATGCCGGCTTCGCCGTGGGAAAGTTCACCAAATGGAAACTCCACGCCGTTTTGCAGCTTGTATGAAACAGCATAAAGATAAGGGACAAGGCAGCTCTCTGCAAAACCAGAAAGGGTCGGTTTGCCGGAAACCTTAAGCCGCAATCTGAGCGGGGACCCCAGGCAAAGCGACTTGTCATCGTTCACATGATGCTTTCCATCGCGTGGAATTTTCCCGCCGGTTTCCCTGACCGTGGGCAGCAACTTGGGGAATTCTGCGGGAACGGTAATTTCCAACTGATAGCTGTCGGTAATTTTCCCTCCAGATTTATGAGTTGCTGAAAAAGCAAAAGTACCCTTAAGGACTAAGGCTGCACCACGCGAAGGTCCAATTGACATTCCGTGATAGTCCTTCAAAAACTCCGATACTCCATGTGGGTCTGTTAAATGCAATTACTTACCCTTGCGCCACGGTTTGGCAGGTTGCGAGATCGTATGCTCTTTGGGGGTGATGATTGCAATTGAAGAGGCCAACCCCAATCCAAGACTCTTGCTCAATTCTGCGGTGTCCATACGCAATGAGAACTTCTGCCCGGCCTGCTCTGTTATGAAAGAAGCGTCATCCGATCCCCACAGAAGCTCAAAATCGCTTTTTGCCTGTCTCAGCCAACTCCAAAAGTTTTGTTCCAGATTCAAATCCTTGCATTCCGGGCGTGACCACTTGTCTGCAAAGTCCTCGGCAGGATCGACGGGATTCGGTACCCGAGGACTGATAGGGTTAACAAAATCGCCCATTCTCGCCAAGATCGTACTCATGGCAGATTCAAGGTCAGTTTCTCCCTGATATGCCCGGGCAGCCAGGGTTGTAATGATGATCGATATCGGTTTTACATCCGGATCGTCCTTAAACATGATGTCTCGATGACGTTTCAGGAGTTGTATTGAGCGCTGCAGGGCTGTTTTGCGCTTATAAAGGGGCATTTCATCAACTTGTGCCTTTTCCAGAATGCTTCGTACCGATGTGTTCATCCGCGAAACAAACCAGTCGGCATAACCTTCGGGATTGCTGATATGCCAGTTTTCGCTGAGTTGCCGGTATTCGGGGTGACGAACATCTGTTATTGAGACCGTTGTTTTTGAGGCGGTACCGGCAAAGTAGTCATCCACACCGGACTTTCGCAACGACTCAAATATGAGATGCTGGCGTGAATCATCGGCCGGGATGCAAGGAACTATATCCATGTGAAAACTAAGGTCATCCTGGTATTCCAAGCGCCAGCAACGATTTTTTTCCTCTTTGGGGGCCTTGATCCCCCGTGCAACACGATATGACTCGATCTCACGACCGATCAATGCCTTAAGGGACTCCTGTGTATGGGTTCCTTTTGATATCCCCACGCGAAATTTACAGGCAAGATCCAAGTCATATGCTTCATTTTCAATGAGCGGTCGAATTGCCGTCCCGAGCCGAAAAGACCCTTGTGGGAAAATATGCGGGTCATTATCCTTGCAAGTCGATTCATCGCGACCGAGCCAGTCGCCGATATCTTCGTACCGATCTTTGGCCTTTTGATAGGCCGATTCAGGCAGTTCCAGCAGTGAAGTCATGTTTTCGAGAAGCATTTTTTTCTGTTCTTTTGTTGTCATATCATTCTCCTTGAGCGACAGATAGAAATTTTTTCAATTTCGGGCTGTTATGGGTAAACATGCGATCGGCATTCGAGATCAAGTCGCCAATGGCCGAGCAGTCATCAAGAGGGAGGGGACAATCCGAATCGAAGTCGAGCCGGAGTATTTGATCCTCCTGTAGCATCAACTGCAGATAGTTATGGGTAGTCTGGGCCTGGAGAGACATCATGAAACTGATGAATTCTTTACCCTTCCAGCCGTTCAAGAGCCCCCAATTACGGTCGGCATTTACTCCATAGCAGGTTTTCGCATGGCCGGTACCCAATGACAGAATGCGTATATCGGACAATTCAACATTGAGGCGACGCTTGGCATCAATCACTGCGGCAAGCGAGGGATTGTTGGCCCAGAGTCCACCGTCAGCAAGAAGGTATTCGTCGACCTTGGTCGGGTTGAAGTATGTCGGTGCAGAACAGGAAGCCAATACCGCCTGGTGCAGCAAAACCTTACCGTCTCTGTCGTAGTCTTTCTGGTAAGCCGACTTGAAGACATGGACTCCTCCGTTTCCTATGTCGGTGGCCGGCATTAGCAAAGGAATCGGAATCTCGCCAAGCCTTACCTCCCCAAATGTTTCTACAAGGGCTGTTTTCAGCGCTTCGTTCTCATACAGGTTTTCAAGGCCCTGCTGGTATTTGACGAACCTCTGAGGTAGCCATGACTTCTTTCTGGAAAATATCTTTGGCCCGTGCTCCTTATACATGGCGACAACCTTGCCTGGGTCAATTTTGCATGCCACGGCGGCGGCAACTATTGAACCAGTGCTCGTGCCGGCAATCATGTCGAAGTGTTCTTCGATATTGATGCCGAGTCGATGTTTCATGCAGTAGAGCAAGTGGGCAGGGAATACGCCACGTATCCCACCGCCATCGATTGAAAGAATTAGAAATCGTTGTTTTGTCATCCACGCACCTGACCCTGCTGCCCATATATTGAAACTGTTCGCTCAAGAATCGCAAAACATCTACTTATCAATGCTTAATACTTTACCTAAGGTGTGCGACAAAATTAGTCATATACTTACCAGGCTGCGTTACTTTTTCTTACTTGACGCTGGCCGTTGCGATAATGCACTCGCAGCAGCCGTCTTCGACGTCGGGCTTGTCCGTCCATCACGTAACACACTAGAAGCAGCCTTTGCCGCAGATGCAGACGTAACCTTTGCTGGTGCCTTCGCCTGAGATAAGGCACTTGCTGCCGCCGTTTTCGATTTTGCTGCGGTACTGCCGCTAGTCATGGTTTTCGATGCGCTGGTTGCCGCTTTTGGCCCCGTCACTTTTGATTTTGTCATGTCGTTCTCCTTTGTTCACTGGTTTGACAGACTTCCAGTTCTGCCTACCTGAAATTCCTCGCCGACCCGAAGAAATTTGCTATTGCAATAGCCATCGCCGGTCTGCTCACCTGAAATATCCCCGCCACCTTCTCTGGATTCTTCAACTCCGCCTGATACTTCTTCAACTGCTCCATCGGAATAAGCAGCTCCGCGGCAAAGGCATCTGCCTCCTGTTCCCACGGCGGCTTGGCGCTTTCCGGCATATCCTCGCCATATTCCCGCGCCACTTCGGCATCATAAAAATCCCGCTTATCGTGCCTGAGGAAAATATGCCCCAACTCGTGAGCCAGCGTAAACCGGCCCCGAACGTAGGCCTTTGCCTTGTTCACCATGGCGACCCGCGTCCCGTCCTCTAGCTCCATCAGCATCCCGTCAACGGCTTCCGGATCGTCGAGTTCCATATACTCCAGCCCTTCACCCTCACAGATTTTCCGCAGGTCAGTGGGGACTTCCACGATCTTGTACTGCTTCAGGACCTTGCGCGCCATGTTGCGCGCTAGTGAATAATTTGCCGGAATCATCGTGCTCCTCCCGCCTGCCGCCGAGCATCAAGGGCAGTCTGCACCTTTGCCAGGTAGTCATCACTCACCAGTTTCTGCTGCGCCGATTCGCCTCTTTTCTGCGCCAGCTTTTCCAGCATCATGTTGACGCTGCGTGACTGGGCAGCCGCCCCCTTGGCGTCGTAACTGGTGGAACGGGCATGGACGACGGTTGCCGAGTTCTTCATGGAAACAATCGTCAGGGTGGCATTGAGCAGTCGCTTGAGGTTGTCGAGAGTCAATCCGAAAAACTGAACGATCCGTGCAGTTACGTCGGGAGAAATCTGCTCCGGGGCAAAATCATTGTTTTCGATCCGGGTCAGGGTGACTGGTTCAATCTCCAGCGAGGCACAAACCAAATCGGGCAGGAGTTTGGTCGCGCTGATTACCTCGCGAATATACTCCCCAAAGGAAAGATACTGCCCCAGCAGGGAGCTGTTCGCTTTACTGATGGCGGCAACCCGTTCCGACGGGATCAGGTTGACCTTGGCGTCGGGAAACTTCTCGATGAAAGTGTGCACCAGCAGGTTCATAGACGGCGTGATCGCCACCTCGCCACGCTCCCAGCGGCCGTAGGTATTGCGGCCGATCTGGAGAAGGTCGCAAATCTCCTCCAGCTTCATGTTCAATACCCGACGCACAGTTTTCAGCTGCTCCGGTGCCAGAAGCGGCTTCATCCCAAATTCAAGGGCAACCCGCTGTTTATCGATCTCCAGACTCTGCTCGTGGGTGAAGGTTATCTCGCCACATGCCAGGCAGGTTTCGCAGGGAAGATCGCGCAACAGATGCGGTTCACCATTGACCGTTACCGTGAGTTCGGTAGTTGCAGTTTGGTAATCAGCGTTAAAACAGTTGGTGCAAATCATTATCCAATCCCCTATTTGCGCGTAAACGAGGTGAGCTTCCATTCGATGAAGGCGCCGGTCTGCGGATGATAGTTGCTGCACACCTTGCAACAAACGGCAAACCCTTTGGTACTCGTGCCATGGATGACATAATGGGTATTGTCCGGATGGCTCGCCCGCTCGCTGGTTGCGGGCATTGCCTTTTCAATGGAGTCGGCATCCATCATGAATTTCTCTACGTCGGCCTCAAATAATTCAGCCTTGTCCATGTCGTTCAGGCAATCCTTCGTCTTCCTGATCTTCCTTGCCAGATAGGCTTCCTGAATTCTCTTGAGGACCAGATCATCCAGTTCTGTTCCAATTGGTGTCATATTTACCCCAAACAAACATTTACACCAATTGGTGTTATTATTAATATACCAATTGGTGTTTTGATGTCAATTTTTTATTTGCATCGGGTCTGCAAATGGCGCAAAATGTGCCTTGAACCGTTCAATGCCTCTCACCATAAGACTTCCTCCATCATCTTTTCGAGGGCGGATTTCACCCGCTCATCAACGTTATCCTGCAAGCTCAGGTAAAGAGAGAAGCGATCAACCACGTCATCTTCTTCCTTAAATAGGAGCGGCGAATAATTCCATATTTCAACTTCATGCGACTGCGGTTCCGCAGCCGGCAGCTCCACGATAGCGTTAGTAAGCTTCATCGATTTCCAATCGTCCAGACTCACCGCATATACCGGGATAGAAGGAGGCACCAGCAAGGTAAAGTGCGCCAATGCCGTCAACCCAGCGGGAATCCCGCACCACCTTTGTTCAGGGGGACGAATAATTGTCCGTTTCTTTACAGGGCTGCGCATGAACTCCCGAGATCTTTCCCACAAGGCTTTCTTCCCCTCGCTAAAGCGAAGCACTCTTTCACGTCCCTCTATTAACACTTCAGCGAGACCGAGCGACTCCAATTCGTCAAAGGCCCGCGTCAACGTCATCACGGTATACCATTTACTCTTATCCAAATTTGGATACAGTTTTGCCAGTCGAGATGGCGTGTAATCCTTTCCAGGGCCGTGCAGTAGTGCATGCAATACAACCGCTTGAGTGGAAGGACTCAGCTTGCCGGGAGCGGCTGACCGAATTTGCCTGAAATGTTCCCGAAGATCGATGCCGAGCATCGGAAGATACATCTGATTGCCTGGTACCACAAAGGGGACTTTCTGCTCGATTAGACGCTTGCGGTTGTAGGCAGAAACCGACGAACAAAGGTAGATGACTTCACCAACCCATTTCGCTTGGACCTGCAACATTTGTTTTCG
>JAJYBH010000221.1 GCA_021779135.1 Deltaproteobacteria bacterium | reverse complement strand
GCGGCCTCCTTGAATGAGTTACGCCAGTATGCCATAGGTTGATGAATAACGAAATATTAAATGTTACGTGGTACTAGTTACTCAAACTTGTGTGACACGTTCAGATGTTGTTTTCTGAATCTATGCTACTTTGATCTAATTTCACTTGATTTATGAGATTACTTAAGGTTTAATCTTTCAATTTCAAACTATATAAAGGGGATGCACATGACTTCTTCACTTGTAGAACTTACCGCGAGCATCGTTTCTTCACATGCAGTCGGCACCGCAATGTCAAGCGAAGAACTGGTTCAGGAGATCACCAGGGTTTTCGCAACGCTCAAAAACCTCGAAACAAACGGGGCAGTTATCGAAACGGCCCCGACTGCCGGAACTCCGACACTGACCATGAAGAAGGCCTTTCAGAATGATCAGGTCGGCTGCATGGTATGCGGCAAAACCGGTTTCAAAACCCTGACACGCCACCTGAAGCAGGCCCATGAGCTCAAACCCGGCCAGTACCGCAAACAGTTCAACATCCCTTCCAGCCAGTCACTTACCGCCAAAAACTACTCGGAAGCCCGTCGCAAGTCGGCCAACGAGAACAACCTGGCCGCCAACCTTGAAAAGGCCCGCGCAGTCAGGGCAGCCAAAAACAAGCCGGCCGAGAAAAGCAAAGTCGCGGCGATTGCCGCCAAGCCGGTCAAAACCGCGACGGTAAAGGCCAGTAAACCGGCCAAGGTTGCCAAACCGGCTAAACCGGTCAAGCAGAAAATGCCCAAGGCAAAAGCCTGATCAGGAAAAAAAAACCGCCCCATGTGAGGCGGTTTTTTTATGTGGCCGCTCCAGAGAAGTGTCTCGAGAGTGCAGCAAATTCATCCAGTGAAAGCGTCTCTCCCCGTCGCTGACCGTCTATTCCGCAGTCGGCCAGAATCCCGCGCAGGCCAGTGTTTGAGGTCAGCTCGGCGGCTTTCAGGCAGTTGATCAGCGTCTTGCGCCGCATGGCAAACGCCCCCTTGACCACCCGTCTGAAAACAGCCTCATCACCTACCTGCACACGCGGAGCAGGCAGAGGAACAAAGCTGAGTACGGCGGAATCGACCTTGGGACTGGGGTGAAAACAACCCGGCGGGACAATGAATTCGCGGCGCATATCAAACCACAACCCCAGCAAAACCGTTGTCACACCGTAATCAGCGCAATTAGGCGCGGCCACCAGACGATCGCCGACCTCTTTCTGCAGCATCAGGACCATCCTGGCCAGTCTGTCCCTGACGTCCAGTAACCGGAACAACACCGCCGTCGAAATATTGTAGGGTAGATTGGCGACTACTTTCCAACCCTGGGCATCCTTCAACAGGTCTGCGAGATCCACTGCAAGTATATCAGCGTCGACAACAGTGACCCGAGGATCTCCGGCATACAATTTTTTCAGTCCGGCCGCCAGGGCGTGGTCGTACTCGACCAGCACCAGCCGTCCGGCTTTCCGGGCCAGATATCCGGTCAAAGCACCCCGTCCGGGTCCGATCTCCAGCACGCAATCTTCCGGCTTGATATCGGCACTGTGAATAATCTTGTCGATAATATTGCCATCGACCAGAAAGTTCTGTCCCAGAGATTTGAGTGGACGACGATTGCTCACGTAAACAACTCCTTTATCCGGTCCATCTCCCAGTTGGCGGTCACATCCAGGTCTGGGGCGGAAAGCAGGCCATGTTCCAGATAATAGTTACCAGCTACCGCCAGCATGGCCGCGTTATCGCCACAGAGGGGGGGAGCGGGGATATGCAGTTGTACGCCCCGTTCACCGGCCAACCGGGTCATTGTCGAGCGAACTCCGCTGTTGCAGGCCACCCCGCCGGCGACCACCAGCCGCGTGGCGCCGGTCTGCTCCAGGGCGGCCAGGGTCTTGGACTCCAGCACGTCACACACCGCTCGCTGAAAGGATGCACACAGGTCGTTGGCGGCCTGTCCGGGGATGGTGACAGGATGCTTGGCAACATGCTGAAGCAGGGCGGTCTTCAGACCGCTGAAGCTGAACTTGAGCGTGCCGTCATTGATCATCGGACGGGGCAGGCGCACCGCCGTACCGTCTCCATTCTGAG
Source organism: Deltaproteobacteria bacterium (assembly GCA_021779135.1). Taxonomy (GTDB): domain Bacteria; phylum Desulfobacterota; class Desulfuromonadia; order Geobacterales; family Pseudopelobacteraceae; genus CAIPTY01. The sequence goes on along the minus strand of JAJYBH010000221.1, from coordinate 569 downwards.
CAAGGGCGTCTATTTTGGCGCCAGCGGGATACTCAAGACCCATGATTTTACCCGATTTGTCGAAGGCCTCCCCGGCCGCATCATCAATCGTTCTGCCCAGGGTCGTGTAGCGGCCGACCCCCTCTACATGATACAGGTGGGTATGTCCGCCCGATACGACCAGCGCCAGAAAGGGAAATTCGACCGGCTGCTCCAGGAAGGAGGCAAAGATGTGCCCTTCTATATGGTGTACGCCAACAAAGGGGATTCCGCACGCGAATGCCACAGCCTTGGCAACCGAGAAACCCACCAGCAGGGCACCGGACAGGCCGGGTCCACGGGTGACCACGACACCTTCGATAGCCGAAAGGTCGACATCGGCCTCCCGCAGGGCCTGGGATATTACGGGCGTGATCATCTCCAGATGTTTGCGCGATGCGATTTCCGGCACCACGCCGCCGTACTCCGCATGAATGGCGATCTGGGAGGAGACCACAGAAGACAGGATCACTCGGCCGTCACACACCACGGCAGCGGCGGTCTCATCACAGGAAGTTTCGATTGCAAGGACAAGCATGTTAGAGCAGGTT
>JAJYBH010000106.1 GCA_021779135.1 Deltaproteobacteria bacterium | reverse complement strand
ATATACGACATCTGGCATGTCAAGTTTCAGATTGAGTGAGAAAAACCGGTTGAATTTGTCGAGCAGATCATTGCGCTTCAAGCGGAGCGGCAACACGAGGCATTCAAGCTCTGTCAAGGGACTGTAACAGACGATCCCATCCAATTGCGCCAAGGCATTTTCAATTTTCCCACAGTATGCGGGATGTTCCTCGACCAGATAGATTGCGGTGCATGAATCGAGATAGACCTTGCGCATTATTCCCATGCCTCGCGCTCTTCCAGTATCTGACTGTCAATCTCCTCCGGCGACAATCGCATAGCAGCCGTAATGCGGTTGCTATTCAGAAAATCCAGCAAGGCGGAACTGTTTCCGGACGTGCCGTCAGTGACAGAGGCGCAGATGGCGGCATGTGCCGTTTCGCACGATTTTTCCATACGTTCATATACATCTGCAGCAACGAGTACCGCTTCCAGGCGGTTGTTTCTGATAATGGCAACCTTTTCGCGCCGGTGTTGTACCACACTGCTCAAAACCGCACCGAAATTGCGCACCACTTCGCTGGATGACATGATCTCTTCACGGGCATAATGTGCCATACTTGGTTACTCCTTAATAAAATATGCATGAAATTATACGCAATATTTTATGTATAGCAATGATAATTTTGGAAACACGGGAGACTCCCTGTGCTGTGTAACACACCCTACTCAAACTGCCCCTTGAACTCCTCCACCGCCTGACGAAGCTCCGCCACCTCCGTCCTGAGGGCGGCCACCTCCTCCTCCAGCTTCATTATCCGCTGATCCTCGACCATGACCCGCTGCCGCGCGGGTTCGGGCGGCGCGCTGCCCTCTTCGACAGGTCGTTCCACCGGCTTTCCCGAGAAAAGATGGGCATAGCGCGACTCCTTGCGCCCCGGCTGGCGGGCCATGCGGGTGATCAGTGGATCCTCCCGTTCCATCAACTCCAGCAGAACGTCCTCGACCGCATTCAGGTCCGGGAACGAATACATTCGTTCGCAACGGGTGCGCAACTCACCTACGGTTTGGGGTCCCCGCAGCAGCAGTTCGCTGATCACGGCTAATTCGGCCGGGATCAGCCCCATTTTCTCGGCCAGCAGGTGTCGATATTTGGCAACGCGGCTGCTCTCTCCCGAGACAACCGTCAGCTGGTTGAAGCGCATCCTGTTCAGCGAACGAACCACATCCTCTTCTGCCAGGGCCAGGACCGGGTCACGGTTCGATTTCTGGTTGCAGGCGTTGGTCAGGGCGTTCAGCGAAAGCGGATAATACTCCGGGGTTGTCATCTCTTTTTCGATCAGGCAGCCCAGGACTCTGGCCTCCACTTGATTCAGGACTACATCCATGCTCTTCTCCTTGTGTCAGTTTAATAAAATATTCTACAGCTCAGTAATGGGGCGGCGCTTCCTCTTCATCGGAGGTCCTGTTGATGGAGGGAGACAGCACCAGAAACTGTTCCCGCAACAGGCCAAGCTCCCGTTCCAGCCGTGCTATCGCCAGCTCCTGGCGGCAGACCGACTCATTCAGCTCACTGATGGTTTGTTCCTGGTGCATAAAACGCAGTTCCAGCTCCGTAATCCGCTCTTCCATGTCATCCTCCCTCCTCCATTTTTCGATACTGCCGGCTGCAGCCACAGCAGCGCCCTTTTCGACGGATCAAGGGGACAACTGACGTTGAACCTGCTCCGCTACCATCATTTCACGTCCCCTTCCGGCGAATCGGTTTCCTTCAGTTTTTCGTCCCACCACCCGGGATATCTGTGCTTGATCCAGACCGGGATGGCCAGCAACAGGACAACCAGGGCGAGCCCCAGAAATATCTGCTGCAGCAGCGTGACGCGGCTGAAAAAGCTCTTGCCATAGTAATTGAGCAGGACCGTGCCGGGGGTCATGCCTATCAGCGTGCTCAGGGCAAAGGTGCGCAGCGACATCCCGGCCAGGCCGGCGCCGTAGCTGACCAGGGCGAAGGAAAATACCGGCTCGAGACGCGCAAACAGGACAATGTACGCCATGTGGCGCTGGGGATGGCCGTTACCGAAGGCGACGTCGCGGTGCAGCAGCCTGGTGATGGCCTCCCGCCCCAGGGCGCGGGCCAGCAGAAAACAGACAACCGCCCCGGCCTCGGAACCGAGCAGAGAGTAGACCGTGCCCCAGAACGGCCCGAAGAGAACGCCTCCGGCCACATCAAGGGGGGCGTTGGGGACCACCGTCAGCACAATTGCGACGGTCCTGAGCAGGATATAGGCCAGAGGAGCCAGCACCCCCATGCTCTCGATCCAGGCTTCGAGCCAGCGGGAGTCCAGCCATTCGGGCGGCAGTTCACGCCAGACGAGGACACTGAGCACACTCAGAAGCACGACCAGCAGGGCCGCCTTGACCCAGGTCACTATGTCTTTGCCGGTATTTTCCATGGTTTGGTGAATCTACCCCATTTTCTAATACTTTTCAGAACACCCTTGAAGGCTGTGCCTACATCAACCGATTCTCAGCGAGCGCATGGAGATGGAACCCAGCGGCAGCCCTTCGGCGAAGAAGGAGACCGGTTCGCCCGGCAGCTGCAGGGCCAGAATGTACAGCAGAGGCAGGTAATGTTCGTTGGTGGGAATCGAGAGGCGCGCCGGCTCTCCCAGGGCCGGATAGGCCACCAGCCGGTCATGCGCGCCGGCCAGGATCAGCTCCGCCGACAACCGGTCAAATTCCGCCGCCCAGGGATATGGTTCGGCCGCGTCCCACTGCAACAGGCGCAGGTTGTGCACGATGTTGCCGCTCCCCACGATCAACACCCCTTCCTGCCGCAAGGCCTGCAGCTCACGTCCCAGCTCATAATGGAAGCGGGGGTGCTGGGTGCGGTCCAGGCTGAGCTGAACGACAGGGATATCGGCCTCGGGGTACATGCGCCGCAGCACCGACCAGGCACCGTGATCCAACCCCCAGGAATAGCCGTCATCCAGCCGCACGGCGCATGAGCTGACCAGCGAGCTTACCCGTTCGGCCAGCTCCGGCGAGCCGGGGGCCGGATAGCGCACCTGGTAGAGCGCATCGGGAAAGCCGTAGAAGTCGTGGATCGTTTTCGGCTGCGGCATGGCGGTGACAAAGGCGCCTTCCGTCTCCCAGTGGGCCGAGATGCAGAGGATCGCCGCGGGGCGAGGAATGGCAGCCGCCGCCTCGCGCCAGGACGCGGCGTAGACGGTTTCCTCGATGGCGTTCATCGGGCTGCCGTGGCCGATAAACAGGGCCGGCATGGTTGATGTATTCATAGTGTCTGAATGTGTCATAAGTGTTATTTTGCAGACTCCTTCCCGGCATCACGGCCGGAAGATCTTCAGCTCCAACTCCTTAACCACCTTGAAATGTCTGGCATTACCGGTCATGAGCAGCATGCCGTTCTCCGAAGCGGTTGCGGCGTTGATGGCATCCCCGGCCCGCATACCGGACGAAAGCCCGTATTCCTCCACATAGACCAAGGCCCGGTGGCCGATGTTTTCAGTCAGCGGCAGCACGGAAAAGTTGAAGTCGGAGATAAAGCGTTTCACCAGACGTTGCTGCTGTTTGTCCGTAGCGCACTGGAGCAGTTCAATGTAGGTCTGAACGGACAGGTAACGATCCTTTGCGCCGTCGATTAAGGCAGCAGCCTTTGAATTACCCCGCTGAACCCAGATGAAGATGTCGGTATCAAAGATCATGGCGGCCACCCCGCAGGCGCTCCATAACCTCTTCCACCGATTCGGCCTCCTGGGCATACATGTTGAAGAACTCATGCTCGCAGACCCTGCCGGCAGTCGAATCCTCCAGGGGGATGATGGTGCCCTTGGGTTTGCCATGGTAGAGGATGGTTACACGCTCCCGTTTTTCCAAGGCGGCGAGTATGTCGCTGGTTTTGTAACGCAGGTCAAGAACGGATGCATTCATGGCTATCTCCAAAATGTCTATATTTATGTAGTCATTTTATAAAGGGGAGGTTCGGTTGTCAATGTATGAAGTAGTTGTATTAATACCCCTTTAACTCCCACACCGTCAACTCCGCCACCGTATGCTGGAATTTCCTGCGCGTCTCGCGGATCACGAAGGGCACATCGCGCGGTTCGCTCAGCAGGCAGAAGTGCGGCGCCAGCGCCTCCTTCAGGCCGTCCAGGGTCCAGACCGGCTCGCCCGCCTCGCGGTACCCCCCCAGCCATTCCTCCTTCCTGGTGTACTCCTCCAGCCAGGTGTAAGGCGAGGTGATCACCAGCAGGCCGCCGGGGTTGATACGTTCGTGGATGGAAGAGAGAAATCTGCGCGGCGAATAGAGCCGGTCGATCAGGTTGGCCGCCAGGATCAGGTCATAGCCGCTGAACTTCTCCGGCAGGTTGCAGGCATCGGCCTGGGAAAACTGCACCCGATCGCGAACCGCCTCCAGTCCCAGCTCTTTCAGGCCGATCTCGTGGAAAGAGAGGATCTCTCCCTCCTCGGGGAAGGCGTAACGCAGGTAGCCCTCCTCCTTCATGCGGTCCGCCAGGCGGAAGAAGCGGGTCGAGAAATCCAGGCCGGTCACCCGCTCGAAACCACCCTTGGCCAGCTCGAAGGCCGAGCGCCCCACCGCGCAGCCCAGGTCGAGGGCATGCCCTTTCTTCCGGCCGGCCATTGCCTTCAGGGCGATTTCGGCGCAGGTCACGGCAAAATTGGGCACATCGAAGTGCCGCGGCCCGTAGTGGGCGTCGCAGTACTGGGCCGCCAGGGCGTCGCTTTCGTACTTGTCGTCATGGATGATCACCGGCGCGGAGCTTTCCACGTAGCGGAAGCCGGCATGTTGGAAGAAGTGCCGCCGGAAGGCGTAGCGCGAATCGCGGGTGGCCTCGTTGCCGGTGGAGATCCAGGAGCCCCCCTTGATCAGGTTGTGGCGGGTGTCGAAGGTCGGGGTGGAAAAGTCATCGTACCAGGGGTGGATCTCGAATCCGTGGAAGGGATAGATGGGGGTTTCGGTCCACTGCCAGACATTGCCGAGCACGTCGAAGAATTCGCCGCTCCGGAAGCGGTCGATCGGGCAGGAAGAACTCCAGTATTCCAGGTTGATGTTGCCGGGGGCCTTTTCCCAGTAGGGCTGGTCGGGGATAGCGCAGACATCCCGCAGCCGGTTCCACTCGTCCTCGGTCGGCAGGCGGATCGGTCGGCCGGTCCGGGCGGCCTTCCAGTTGCAGAAGGCCTTGGCTTCCAGCTGGTTGACCTCCACCGGCCAGTTCCAGGGCAGCGGTATCTCCGAGGCCATGGTCCGCAAGCGCCAGCCGTCACCGGCCTTGAGCCAGAAGAGGGGATGCTCGGCCTGCCGGAACTCGCGCCAGTGCCACCCCTCCTCGTCCCACCACTGCCGGTCGCAATAGCAGCCGGCCTGAACGAACTCCAGGAACTCGCGATTGGAGACCAGGTATCTGGCCGCCTTGAAACCGGCTACCTCGGCCTCGTGCAACCCGTACTCGTTGTCCCAGCCATAGAGGGCGTGATCCTTCGCCTTGCCCAAGGTCACCTTCCCGCCGTCTACCGGAAGCAGGTCGTTGGCCGGCGGCTCGCCCGCCTCGGGGCAGATGTCCCAGAAGGGGAGCTGCTGCACCTGGTCGATGGGGAGCTGACGGATCAGCACCGAAGAGGTCTCCAGGTGGATACGCTCGTGTTCGATCCCCATCATGATGCCCCACCAGGGCGACTCCCAGGTGATCGGCAGGGTCAGCGGCAGGGTGCGGATCAGGCCGTCCATCAGTTCGCGGACCTTGTCGCGGTATTCCTTGACCTGGTGGCGGGTGGGCCAGTCGTAGTGGCGTTCGTCCAGGTCGTCCCAGGACATCTCGTCCACCCCCACCGCGAACATGGATTCATACCTGGGGTTGATCCTCCGGTCGATGACCCGGGCGATGGTCAGCTTGTTGATGAAGAAGGTGGCGGTGTGGCCGAAGTAGAAGATCAACGGGTGCCGCAGCCGGTCGGCGCGCAGGTAGAAGGTATCGTCGTATCTGAGGGTGTCGTAGAGCCTTTCGTCGATATCGTAGGTGGCATGGAAGTAGTCGAGAATCTCCTTGCGCTTCGTCTCCGGATCGCCGCTGTTCAGGATGGTGGTGCGAGTCGATTTTAGTGCGTCAGAAATCATATTCCGCGGTTCCTGGACAGACAATGGGTTTGTGACCGGGCTCATCTCGTTCATCAGAGGCAGATTCATTGCTTGCTCCTTGCGCAGCAGATGGTGTGTGGTGAAAACAGTAAATCGGGAATTGCGATTATTTTGTGGACGGAAGACACCACTCTCCCGTATCCTGTTTAAACGTTATCATATTCACAGCATACAGAGAAAGGTATTACCAATGGCATTAGCAAAAAATGGCGACAAAGTAAAAATTGATTTCACCGGATCCCTCGAAGACGGCACTGTTTTCGACTCCACCATCGAAGGTGTTTGTCCCCCGGACGAATGCGATTCCGACGATTGCGGCGATGACTGCGATGATGAAGGATGCGACTGCGGAGGGCACGAAAGCGGCCCAATGGAACTGACCATCGGCGAGGGAGAACTGTTTTCCCAGGTTGATGAAGCGCTGGTCGGCATGGCGCCGGGCGACAAGAAGTCTGTTGTCATCCCTGCCGTGGACGCCTTCGGCGAATACGACAAGGACAAGGTCTTTTCGGTTCCACGGAGCGACCTGCCCGAGGACCTGCAACCTGAAGTCGGTGACGAGCTGGTCCTGACAAATGAAGACGACGAGGACCTGGGAGTACAGGTTGTCGAGGTCACCGCAGAGAGTGTCACGTTCGATTCCAACCATCCCCTGGCCGGAGAAGACCTGACCTTTGAAGTCACCCTGCTGGAAATCCTGCCGTAACATCATCTCCGCGCATAGACAGCCCCGTTACACGAATATGCAAAAAAGGGGGCAGGCTACGTTTCGCTCGTGGACTGCCCCCTTTTGTCAATAGTTGTGCCAACCCATGATCGACTACTGCGGCTCGATCAGCCTGGCCGGAGTAACATCCCCGATAGACAGCTCGGCCAACAACCCCCTGGTCAGGAACGCTTCTAGCTCCTTCAGCGAGGCCGGGTCGCCAGGCACATGGTCCAGCTTGCCGCCCGCCATCATGCCGTGCCCGCCGGCTGCACCTCTCCCCGCCACCAGCCTTCTGATGATCTCCCCTGCATTGAGGAGGGTGTTGGTCGTGCGGATGGAGAGGATCACTTCATCGTTGTAATGCCCCATGCTCAGCACGGTCTCGATACCCTCCAGCCTGATCAGATAGTCGGCTATCTCCGACACCACTTCGGGGAAGCAGATTGCCTGCAGGTTCACTACCAGCAGCTTCCCGTAAATCGTAGTGTTTTCTACTCCGCTGTGAATGGTCCGGAAGTGCTCCACCGGCAGTTTGGGCTGGGTGATTTCATACAATAGCCGCTTGTTCGCCAGGGGGAAGAGGCGCAGATACGCGTCCCGGTCGGGCTGGTTGGCCTCGCGACCCAGATCCTGGGTTTCGGACTTGATCGCGTAGAACAGTGCAGTCGCCAGCTTTGTACCAATGGTGATATTTTGCGCCAGCAGGTATTCGTAGAGTATCGTGGCGGTAACGCCGTAGTCATCGCGGATATCCACCCAGCGGCATTGTCTGCTCGCTTCGCGCTGGGGGTGATGATCGATGACGATATCCACCCGGCGATCGGGGGGAAAGGAGTTGTTGCCCGTTCCCGGCTGGGTATCCAGCATGCAGACCACGCTGAACTCATCCAGATCCACCAGTTCGAGGGGGATGAGCGTGATCTCCAGTACCTTGGCCATGGCGATGTTCTCGCTGCGCCCTATCATGCCGGAAAAGGCGATAACAGCGTCCCGGCTCAATTTCATGGCCAGCAGGTGGCGGAGCGCCATGGCCGATGCCAGGCAATCGGGGTCAGGGTTGTCATGGATGATGATAATTGCCTTGCCTGTGCCCCGCAGCCATTCCAGCATCCCATCGGACCTTTCTTTAGACTGCCGGAGGCTTTCCTGAACGGGATTGTCCGTGGTCATGTCGTTAACCTCTGTACCCCGCGTCACGGGAGATGATGTACCTATCGTACCAGACTTGCAGCGATGCGCCATATCTTTGCTGCGCTGTTTTTGTCTTGGGATGAACTCAACACTGTCGTGGTGCGCGGCTGAGAACCTACGTTGCTGAACGCCCCGTGCCTGTCATTTCTCCGAACTCCTCCCGCAACGTATCCCCCATGCCCTTATAGCGTGGCGAGAAATGAAACGGGATCGCCCTGGCGACCCCCGCCTGACGGGCAAGCAGCCCGGCCTGGAGGGCCGTCAGGTGAGAGCGCTCGCCGGCCCGTTCACGGTCCGCATCCAGAAAAGCGGCCTCGATAAAGAGGTAGTCGGCGCCACGGGCGAGATTGACGATCCGGGCAGCGTTTTCCGCGGTATAGGCGCTATCGGTGACGTAGGCGATTTTCTGTCCCGGAACGATGTTCAGGATCGCCCTCTTCAATTCCCCAAGGGTGAAATGGCGCTCGACCACGTTTCCCGCAACGTGCCACCAGGCACGAAACGGCTTGTCGTCAGGCTCTCCCCGAACGATTTCCCGCTTCAACTCCGCCAGCCACGGTCCGGTTGGCAGCCCCAGTTCCAGCGCCCGGTTCTTCATGATGTTCACATGGTTCTTTTCCTCCAGGGCATAGGCCAGACTGGCGATCCCGTGATCGAGAAACGCCGTGCGGATGCGAAAGGTCTCCTCGTCCATAAGGATGCCGTCGTGCAACTGCTCCGTCTGCTCGTACCCTCGCCTGAAGCCGTCCAGGCAGTGGAACTCGACGGATAGGCACCTGCCATCCGGATGGAGTTCGGCGGCGACCACGGTGAAGTCGCTCGGATAGCTCTCCACCAGGTTCCAGGTATACGAGGCCAGCCGGTGCTCCACCCGGGAGGTGAAGCCAGGGGGGCCGTAGAGGTGGACGCGTTTCTCGCGTCCCAGGAATAGCCGCAGCAGATGATCGAAGCCGATGAAGTGGTCGATGTGGGCATGCGAGATAAAGACGTGCGTGAGCCGCAGGATCTTGCGGGTCGGCAGCGCCCGGATGTCTCCCAGGTCAAAGAGCAGCGCCCGCCGCTCGTAGAGGAAGTCGACGTAGACCGCCGGGTCGTCGAATGGACCGTTTACCAGGTTTGGATGGAACTGGGGCGTCATGCGTCGCGCTCCTTCCCTTTGCAGCATCTACGGTGGTGCCTGTACTGATTTTACCACGAATCGGGGTGTGGCGGCGAACGGAAGCGAGGTTGGCCCAGTAGCCGGCAGCAATCTAGTACGACTGAAGTGTCAAAGGGGTTGCATATTCGCGTATTCTTGCTTTTTGCCCGCTTCAACGTATACTTTTGTTGAATTCCTGAATCCGACACGGCCATCCGGCCGCAGGTTCAGGTTCTGCTCCATAATGCGTTTGTTCTTTGCCGCTGAGGTACGTCATGGCGGCCCGCGAGTTCGATATTATCGGCGAGGCCGTGGACAAGCCGTCCGCGGCATCGATGGATGGTTACCCTATCCGGAAATGATCTGCAATGAATTCAATACCCCCAGCCAAGAGACATAGCATCACGTTCAGGATGACGCTGGCGGTGTGCGTCTTTTTAATCCTGTTTCAGGCCGCCCTGGCAACGATGATCTATTTCTACTTCAAACGGGAATTCAAACATTCCATTTCCGACCAGCAGTTCACCCTCTTGACCGTTGTCAGCCAAAACATCGACCAGAAACTCCTGTCGTCTCAGAGGGTCATCGTCGAGGTTTCCCGGCTCATTACCCCGGAAATACTCAACGACACTGCGGCGGCGCAATCGTTTCTGGACAGCCGCCCCGGAACCCACAGCCTCTTTGACAACGGCCTGTTCCTCTTTTCACCGGAGGGCAAACTCATCGCCGAAGCCCCGTATCGCCCGAACCGGCGCGGCCGGGACATCTCCTTCCGTGAATACTTCAAGAAAACTCTGGCCACCGGCCTGCCGGTTATATCGGAACCCTACCTCTCGACCCATACCCCCGGGGCACCGGCCGTTATATTTACCGCGCCGGTTCGGGACAGGGGCGGGAAGCTGGTCGCCATCCTCGGTGGCAGCCTGAACCTGTTGCATGACAATTTTCTGGGAGAACTGTCACGTATCAGTATTGCGGAAACCGGTTACCTCTATATTTGTACCCATGATCGAACCATGATCATGCATCCGGACAGGTCGCGGATCATGGAGATTGCAGCCTTTCCCGGGGTAAACCAGCTGCTTGACCGGGCGCTGAATGGCTTTGAAGGCACCGAAGAGAATGTGAATTCACAGGGCATTAAATCACTGACATCTATAAAGCACCTGCAGGTGACCGACTGGATCATTGCGGCCAACTATCCTCTGGATGAGGCCTATGCGCCGATCCGGCACGCCCAGAAAATCCTGCAGGCGATCATTTTCATCGGAGCACTCCTCGTCATAGTCGTGGTACGGGCTGTTATGGAACGATTTACCCGAGACCTGGTGCGTTTTGCCCAGCATGTGCAAACGATTTCGTCCAAGCAGGGCGAAGACCGGCTTTACACCAAAGCAACCAGTGATGAGATCGGCATCCTGGCTCAGACCTTCAATACGATGATCAGACATGAAGACCAGAAAAGCGAAGAGTTGGTCTATGCCAGCACGCATGACGCCTTGACCGGCCTCTTCAATCGGGCCTATTTCGACAGCGAACTGGAGCGGCTAGCGCGTGGACGGCAGACACCGATTTCGGTGGTTGTGGCAGATGTAGACGGGCTCAAAAGGTGTAACGACACCCTCGGTCATCTCGCCGGAGACGACCTGATCAGGGCTGCGGCGCGGGTGTTGCTTGAGTCGTTCCGGGCCGAGGATATAGTTGCCAGGATCGGAGGCGATGAGTTTGGCGTGCTGCTGCCGGGGATGGGTACCGAGCAGGTGGAAATGTCGCTGGAAAGGGTCAGAAATTCCGAGGCAAAGGTGGCACCGGTGGATGGGGTCTGTTTGCTTTCAATTTCGCTGGGCTACGCTACCAGCGAAACCCCGGAGGGTTTGCAGGAGACCTTCAAGCAGGCAGACCGGCAGATGTACCTTGAGAAGGCGGCCCGCCAGCATTCAATTGCTTGAGGGGTACAAGCTCACACCGGGAGAATTTACCATAAAAAAAAGGCCCCGGGTTTCCCCGGGGCCTTTGGTGTCTGTTGGAGCAGTTGTTTAGACTCTCACTACGTTCGCGGCCTGAAGCCCTTTCGGACCCTTGGTTACTTCAAACGTCACACTA
>JAJYBH010000105.1 GCA_021779135.1 Deltaproteobacteria bacterium | reverse complement strand
GCCGTCAGCTTCTGCCCCGGCTCCAGCCAGTTGCTCCGTTGCGCGCTCTTTTCAAACAGGTCGGCAAAACTCTCACCATCATTCTCTTCTTGATCCGTCGTGTCCAGGTCATCGTGATCAATCATTGGGTATTTTCCATTCTCGTAAGGATTTGTGTTGGTATATTTGCGTACAATATTGTACTCGCAGTGTCAAGCCTCACAAAAAAAGGCACCCGACGGGGTGCCCTTTTTTGTGAGGAGATAAATCTAATCTCAACGACATTTCAACAGCTTCAAAACTTTGCCCGCCAAAATATTGAGCAGATGATCCCGTGACAAGGATGACAGCACCGGTGGTCTGCGAATTCCGAGTCTCAGAAGTTCGTTAATAATCCGGGGGTCATTTTGCATCCGCAAGCCTGTCTTGAATGATCGTATGGCAGGTTCTTTCTTGTTTGCCAGAAGATAAATACGCCCCAGGTTCAGGTAGTGTCCGGAATGACTCGGGCTCAGCGTTATAGCCTTTTCGCAGAGCGCGATGCCTTCTTTTAACTGACCTGATTCCTTGGCCAGTGAATATCCCATCAGTGAAATCATTTCGGAAGACTCGGGTGGAGTGCCGTTATGCTTATTCATCGGCCGGACCCTCCTAAAAAAACATGGCAGGATAGCTACAAACAAGACTCAACCAAGCACGAAATGTACCAGCCTCGCCGTTTCAGCAACAATCGAAAAGTTCCCCGGCCTGCAAACACCCGGACACGGGAAAAATAAAGCCCCTGGCAGCGATGGCGGCCAGGGGCTTTATTGACGATATATCCGGTCAGTTACAGACCCAGTTGTTTGAAGAAATCATTCCCCTTGTCATCTACCAGGATAAAGGCCGGGAAGTTCTCCACCTCGATCCGCCAGACCGCTTCCATCCCCAGTTCGGGGAAATCAATGCACTCGACCTTCTTGATGTTCTCCTCGGCCAGAACCGCAGCCGGACCGCCGATGGAGCCGAGGTAGAAGCCACCGTATTTCTTGCAGGCATCCGTCACCTGCTGGCTGCGGTTGCCCTTGGCGATCATGATCAGCGACCCGCCCTTGGACTGGAGTTCATCGACATAGGAGTCCATCCGGCCCGCGGTGGTCGGCCCGAAGGAACCCGAGGCCTTGCCTTTGGGAGTCTTGGCCGGCCCGGCGTAGTAGATCGGGTGGTTGAGCAGGTATTCGGGCAGCGGCTTGCCACTGTCCATGATCTCCTTGAACTTGGCATGGGCGATGTCGCGCCCTACCACGATGGTGCCGGTCAAGAGCAGCGGCGTGGATACCGGGTGCTTGGAGAGCTCGGCCAGAACATTCTTGATCGGCTGGTTGAGATCGATCTTGACGCCATGTTCGTGCTTGCCGCGGTACTGGGCCGGGATCAGGCGACCGGGGTTACGGTCCATCTCCTCCACGAAAAGGCCATCTCTGGTGATCTTGGCCTTGATGTTGCGGTCGGCCGAGCAGGATACCGCCATGCCAACCGGGCAGGAGGCGCCGTGGCGGGGCAAACGGATGACCCGCACGTCATGGGCGAAGTACTTGCCGCCGAACTGGGCGCCGATACCAAGCTTCTGGGCCGCTTCAAGCAGCCTGTTCTCCAGATCTACATCGCGGAAGGCCTGTCCGTGTTCGTTTCCTGTGGTCGGCAATCCATCCAGCTCCTTGGCGGTGGCCAGCTTGACGGTCTTCATGCAGGCATCCGCCGAGGTGCCGCCGATGACAAAAGCGATATGGTAGGGTGGGCAGGCGGCGGTTCCCAGGTATTTCATTTTCTCGATCAGGAACTTCTCCAGCTTGCCGGGTGTCAGGAGCGCCTTGGTCTCCTGATAGAGCATGGTCTTGTTGGCGGAACCGCCCCCCTTGGCCATGAAGAGAAATTTATAGTAGTCACCGTCGGTAGCCAGGATGTCGATCTGGGCCGGCAGGTTGGTGCCGGTGTTGATCTCCTCGTACATATCCAGGGCAACCGTCTGTGAGTAGCGCAGGTTTTCCTCGGTGTAGGTCTTGTAGATCCCCTTCGAAAGCCACTCCTCATCCTTGACACCGGTCCAGACCTGCTGACCCTTCTTGGCGGCCACGGTAGCCGTGCCGGTATCCTGGCAGACCGGCAGGTCGAACTGGGCAGCGATCTCGGCGTTGCGCAGGAAAGCCAGGGCCACACCCTTGTCATTCATGGACGCCTCGGGGTCGCCGAGAATCTTGGCAACCTGCTCGTTGTGGGCCGGACGCAACAGGAACGAGACATCCCGCATCGCCTCGTTGGCCAGGATCGAAAGCGCCTCGGGGCAGACCCGGATGACATCCTTGTCGGCAAACTTCTCGACCATTACGTATTTTTCCGAGCCCTCTATCTTGCGGTAGCTGGTTTCATCCTTGCCGAGTGGAAATGGATCCTGGTAAACAAAGGGTTTGGTGGACATGCTCTGGTTCTCCTTTCATCTGTTTTCAGTTGGGCCACTCAGGACCGGGATTGTGTATACAAAGCCATGGCATACTAGTTAAAATTTTGTGATTTGTCGAGAAGTAACTTTTTTCGCCGCAATGTTTGAATTTGACAAGATTACTAGGGATATGATACCACTCAAAACAACGATATATTACCGAACAACGAGGTATATTCCATGTTCAAAAACCTTCGCGAGGACATCAATTCGGTCTTTGAACGAGACCCCGCTGCTCGCAACGTCTTTGAAATCATATTCTGCTATCCCGGCCTGCATGCCCTCTGGATCTATCGTGTCGCCCACTGGTTCTGGGTGAACGAGTTCTACTTCCTGGGGCGATTTACCTCCCATATCGGACGTTTTCTGACCGGTGTCGAGATCCACCCCGGCGCAAAAATCGGCAAAAAGTTTTTCATAGATCACGGTATGGGCGTCGTCATCGGCGAGACCGCCGAAATCGGCGATAACGTAACCCTCTACCACGGCGTGACCCTTGGGGGGGTAACCTGGGACAAGGTCAAGCGGCACCCGACGCTTGACGACAATGTCGTCATCGGATCAGGGGCCAAGATCCTGGGACCGTTTACCGTCGGAAAAGGGGCCAAGATCGGCTCCAACTCGGTGGTTGTCAAAGAGGTACCGGAAAATGCAACCGTGGTCGGCATCCCCGGCCGAATCGTCATGGCCCAGGAAAAGCAGGGAGGGGGCCGCGCCGACCTGCAGCATGGCCAGTTGCCTGACCCGGAGGCCAAGGCCATCGCCTGCCTGTTCGACCAGATCCGTGAACTTGAACGAAAATACGATGCGTTGGCAAAGGAACATGAAGAACTGAAAAAAACTCTGGAATCTTCTGGTAGAACCAGTTGACATGATCTTGACGGCAAATAGCAAATCTGCCATAGTCCTTTAATGATAAAACGTCAGACAACCATCAACCGCATCTTCAGAATCACCGGCATCGGCCTGCATACCGGACAGCCGGTTACCCTGGAGTTCATCCCCCGCCGTGAATTCGGCATCGCCTTCGTCTTTAAGGGTATCACCATCCCGGCCCGCTACGACATGGTGGCCGACACCCGCCTCTCGACCCTGATCGCCAGGGATGGTGCCTCGGTTTCCACCATCGAGCACCTCATGGCCGCCTTCTATTTTTCCGGCATTACCAACTGCCTGGTGTATATCGACGGACCGGAAGTGCCGATCCTGGATGGTTCGGCCTGGGAATTCTACCAGGGAATGTGGAAGGCCGGAATCTACGAGTTCCAGGAAAACGGCGTCTACCTGAAGGTGCAACGAGCGGTTGAGGTCATGCACAATGACGCCTGGGTGCGCATCAAGCCGCACAACACCCTGGATATCACCATGACGATCGAATTCCGCCAACCGGTGGGCAAGCAGAAAAAACGGGTCACCGACGTTGAGAACGCCTTCTCGATCATCAATTCCCGGACATTCACCCTGCTGGAAGAGATCGAGGCCATCAAGAAGGCCGGCCTGGCCAAGGGAGGTTCACTGGACAACGCGGTTGTAATCGGCATGGATGACATCGTCAACCCGCAGGGTTTGCGCTACCGCAAGGAACTGGTCAACCACAAGATCCTCGACCTGATCGGCGATCTTTACACCAGCGGCTTCCGCATCATGGGCAAGGTAGAGGCCAACAAGACCGGTCACTACCTCAACAACCTGCTGTTGAAAGAGCTGTTTTCAGACCCCGCCAATTACAGCATTTATTAAGATATCCCTGAATACACCGATAAAAACGCCCCGTGAGGACTTTCCCGGGGCGTTTTTCTGTTTTTTCTTGTAATGTCCGGCGCAATTGGCGCGAAGAGAGCCTACTTCCCCAGGATCACCTCTCCGGTATCCGTGAACAGACGCACGGGCAATTCGAAGACACGCCTGAATACATTCAGGACCCCTTTCCCCATGGACTTGACCGGGATGGCCGACACCTGCGGTTCGGACCACTTTCCCTTGGCCTCGAAATAGACGGTTATAAAATCCTTTCCCTTGCCGGTCAAGAGCCAGCCTACCACCGGAATCCGGTTGACGACCTTGTCCACTGTCTGGAGTGGCTGGACTCCGATGGTAAAATTCAGATCCTCCCTGACCATGTTCGCGGTCCCGATCACCGAGATGTTGATGGCATCACTGGCGATAAAAAGATCCTGGGTGTGTATGTTGCCGTCACTGACGGCAAAGCTTCCCTTGATGGTGGAGTACGGCATGCCGTCCGCCACCATGTCCGGCAGTTGGAATTTGAGCAACTGGGACACGTTGAGGATCGAAAACATCTTGGAGAGGACATTGAACTTGCGCAGCGAGCCCTTTTCAAGCCGCAAACGCAAGTTGCCCAGAGCGGTCCTCTTGATGTCGGCAATTGTTTCACCTCGCGCGGTTATATCCCCCTGGATGGTCAGGGCCCCGGTCACATCACGGCTGATATCCAGAGCCTGCATCAGTCTGGCTGCATCAACTCGCTCCAAATCCAGATTGAGGTCGAAGCGACTCCCCTGCCCCCCACTTGGATCAACCCGGCCCTTTGCCGCAAGATTCCCACCGAAAACACCCGCATTTAGGCTTTGAAGGTACAAAACGCCGGAATCCTGATGGGCGATGACATTCAGCTTGCTGAAAGGGATCCGGCCATATATTCCCGACTCGGCAATCAGCTTGAGCTTCATATCCGTTTTTGGGGTACCCTGATTCGCGGAACCTCCACCCTGGTTTCCGAACTTGGCAAGCAGCAGCAGATCGTCCACATCAAGGTTAGAGGACGTCACCGTAAAAGACGCATCTGGAGAACTCCCACCGGCATACACCCCACTGATGCTGAAATTGGAGCTGTTCAGCAATCCCGAGAAGCCCTTGATCGTGTATCTGCCTTCCCGGACAGTAAAGGAACCGTTCAAACGGCGAATTGCCGTATCGGCATTGGGAGGGGCCAGATTCACGTCCCGCAGAAAGAACTGAGGAGAGGAAAGCGCGACCTCCGCCTCACCGTTTTTCAGGTTCTTGACCTGGCCCGTAATGGTCAGCGGAGAATCGCCATAGCGGGCCGAGATCCGGGATGTTTCCAGGCTGCTGCCCTTGAAGGTGACAATACCGTTGATGCCGCTGACGGTCTTGAGCCTGTCCTCCGGTTGGAGTGAGAACGAATTGAGAGCAATAGTACCGGTATAATTCATGGCGGAAAAATCTTCCGGGTTACCGCTGCCGGAGATATGGGCCTTGACTCTGCCGCGGGGATGATACTTCCGCCAGCTCGTCAAGATCGGCAGCGCCTCGTTCATGGTGAACTGGTTGGTCTGCAGTTCGAACCCCAGGTGCGGTTGACCGCTATAGTGCAAGAGCGCCGTTGCCGACAACATCAGGGGCGACAGGTTGTACGCCAGGCTGGTCAGCCTGATATCCCCGTCAGTGATGACAGAGGCAAAGCTCAGATAATTATCCATCCCGGCCGGTTTGCGGATTGCATCCGGAAAGGAGTACACGGCCTGTTTCAGGTCCCAGTTTCCGTTAAGCCGATAGGCAGAATAATGTCCATTACCGTTCAGAACAAGTGTTGAAGCGCCGCCGAACTCAAGCTTGGTTGCGCCGGCGATCCGGGCCAGCCAGGCAATCTCGGGAGGGTGAGGGGTAATTTCCATGCGAACCGGGTAATCGGAGGTTTTATCGGTGTTGTATTCCGTGATGGAGCCATTCAGCTTGAGGGGTGATTCGCCGAACAGTGCTGTCATGCCGATCAGGTTGAAGTTTTTATCCTTGAGTTCGATCGTGCCCTTGATGTTGGAAAAAACCGGGGCCTTGGGACCGTAGCTGAGAACGGCCTTCTCGACGGGACCGCGGATCAGCAGCGTTTTGTAGTTGTCACCCTGTTCCATGTGGGTGATCTGGCTGATTCGGCCGTCCAGAACGCCGGTGTCCAGCTTGAAAATCCCGGAAGTTATCTTGTGCTCGATATAGTCGGACGTATTCACCGGTATGATGCCGTAGGGGACATAGCCCCTGACATCCTCATAGCGGAATGTGTCGGGAGTGCTTGCCCTGGCGATGATGCGCGGATCATTGCCGGCGTAGTCATGCATCTGGAAGCTGCCTTTGATACGGAATCCATCGACTGACAACTCCACCGAAGGCATGTCGATCATGGAGGCGGTCAGACGGAGGTCATAGTTCAACTGGAGGGAGCGTGGGGCAACGGTGTAGTGGAAGATCTTCGGCCAGACCACGGAGGCGCCGCTCACGCGAATCTTGCCCTTTGCGTCAAAGTCCTTCAGCTGGCCCTTGAAGCTGGAGGCCAGGTCCACTCTTCCGCCGGTATTGGCAAAAGGAATGAAGCGTTCATAGTACGGCCAGTAACGTCCTATCTCAAGCTGCTTGGCATCCACGCTGCCGTTCAGTTCCACCTCCGCCAGCGAATGCCCCTCCCCGGGCAGTTTCACCGAGCCCGACACAGCAAACTCTCCCGGTTTCCCGGATAGTGCCGGCAACTCACAGGACAGTTTGATGCTTCCTTTGCGGCCACGCGCCAGATGGTCGAGATCCAGGGAAACGTTCCGTGCAACCGAAAGAAATCCGTCCTTTTGGATCGCCATATCACGCCACTGCACGATACTGTGCCTGAGCTGTACTTTTCTGAAGTGAACCGGCACAGAGTCCTTTGCGGGCTTGAGCAGATCGTCAATGTTAAGCCTGCCTTCGCTGTCCCGTTCAAGGTGGATTTCCGCGCCGTCCGCGCTTACATCGCGCAGGACAACCTTCTTTTCCAGCAGCGGCAGCAGCGCCAGTTTAATTGTAATCCGCCCGGCCTTGAGAAAGTCGCTCTCGCCGTCCGGTTCTTTTACGATGACATCGGTAAAGTCGAAAGACGGTCCGAAATGCCAGGCGAAGGTGCCGTTGCCAAAACTGACCTTGCGGTTGAGGGACTGTTGCAGGGAGGTGAGTATTTCATCGCGGTAGGCGTTGATATCCAGCAGGCGCGGCAGGAACAGCGCAAAACCCATGACAAGAGTCCCGGCGATCAGTGCCAGAATTCCGGATAGCTTGATGTATGTTCGTAGTTGCATCAGGGTATTCACTGCCTTGGGATAGGTGCGTCTTATTGAGGATAGACCGCCGCACAGGCCGCGTCAACTGCATTTTACGACTACGGATTCAGGTCTGATCTTCCGGTGACAGCTTGACGACACGCACCTTGAGGATGGAGGTGGGCGTAACCTCTTCACAGATTAGGCGGTAGCCATTCCAGTCAACCGACTCACCGCGCAACGGAAAGCGCCCCAGTTCATGCAGGATCAATCCAGCCACCGTTTCATAGGGCATATCATCAACTATCTTGACATCAATGTCACCGGCAAGGTCGAAAATCGAAAGCAATCCGTCCACCAGATGACTTCCATCAGCCAGGCGCTGAAAATGCAAGGCCTCGCCGGCATCATGCTCGTCCCTGATCTCTCCTACCAGTTCCTCGATCAAATCCTCTGTCGTCACCAGACCGCTCAAGCCGCCGTACTCGTCCACGACAAAGGCCATCTGGTTGCGCGAGCGCTGCATATCCTTGAGCAGGCTGCTCACCTTCTTCCCTTCGGGAACAAACACGGGCGGCAGCATGATCGAGGTCAGATCGAACGCCTCACCGGCTACCAGGCGTCCCAAAAGATCTTTCCCATGCACTACCCCGACAATATCCTCAATGCTTTTCCGGTACACCGGGTAGCGGGAGTACATATTTTCCAGCACGATCGCCACCACTTCGTCACGCGGAGATGACAACTCAAGGCCGACAACGCGGGTACGCGGCATCATCACCTCACGCACTTCGGCATCGGAAAATTCGAACACCCGATGCAGCAGTCGCTGTTCGTCAGGCTCGAGTGTGCCGCTCTTATGGGAAACATCAATGATCTGGCGTAGTTCATCAACCGTATAGACCGAGGCGAGTTCACCGGTGTAGCGAAGGCCAAGCAGCCTGACAGTACTTGAGCCGGCCCAATCAAGAAGCCGGACCGGCCAACTGAAAATATGGTGAAAGATCCTCATCGGCAAGGCTATAGCCAGGGCAACCCGCTCAGCGCGCTCAAGCGCCAGTGTCTTGGGAGCCAATTCTCCCAGCACAATATGCAGCACCGTTATGACTGTAAAAGCGGCTACAAAAGCAATGGTATGTCGGAGCGCTTCAGAGACCATTCCCTGCAGAGGGGCTTCCAGCAATCTGGCCAGAGCGGGTTCACCGATCCAGCCAAGGGCAAGAGATGCCATGGTAATACCCAGCTGCGTGGCTGAAATATAGGCGTTAAGATGATCAAGAAGATCCAGCAGAAGCTTGGCTCGACGATTGCCGGACTCTGCCAGCGCGACAATGCGGGACCGGCGGACCGCAACGAGTGAAAATTCAGAGGCAACGAAAAACCCATTGGCAGCAACCAGAAGTATAACGGAAACTATATAGATGGCAGAAAATGACATGCCGGTATATTCCTTTATGGGTTCATTAATGTCAATCCCAAACCCAGTAAACAGGATAGTTTGCCAGCTAAGCCAGTCTACAGCATGATTGTATCATGTCACATATACACGAAGAGCCTGACGGGAATCCCGGCAGGCTCTTCGATACTTACTATGTGATTACGGTACAAAAATCAGGCTGCTGAAACAGTGACCTTGACGGTTGCAGTTACTTCCGGATGGATCTTGACCATAACGTCGAACTCACCGACCTGCTTGATGGGTTCTGCCAGAACAATAGTCTTGCGGTCGATCTCGAAGCCCTTTCCCTTGAGAAAGGCTGCGATTTCCATGTTGGTAACCGAACCGAACAGCTTGCCTTCTTCGCCGGCCTTGTGCAGCAGCGCGACCGGGGTTTCAGTCAGCTTAGCAGCCAGGTTCCTGGCGGATTCGAGGGCCTTGTCCTTGCGGTAGGCCATCTGGCGTTTGACGTGATCGAGCGCCTTGGCGTTCTTTGCGGTGGCCTCTACAGCCAACCCCTTGGGAAGCAGGTAGTTGCGGGCGTAGCCTGGCGCCACCTTGACGATGTCGCCGATGTGACCGAGGGTTTCAATGTTTTCCTTCAAAATGACCTGCATAAAATACTCTCCTTTCAAGCCTGTTTTACAGGTTTTCCTGTTTTCTGGGGGTGCGAAAATCACCCCACAGGTCAAATACTCCGATAGCAGCTACCAGCGCAGCCAGGTACGGTTGCAACAGCAGCATGATATACAACCCGGCCCGCAGTACGCCGGCGATTTTCTGTCGTGCGATGACGGTGGAAAGCACCGCCAACCCCTGAAGGAAATACAGGGCTACAATAATTACGAGCACGTTGAGTGCCGGGGTAGTAACGATCGCGTTGTCGGCCAGCAGTGAAAAGCCCGCGGCTATAAGTCCCCACACGAGAATCTCGGGGTTTCTGTAGGAACTGAATTCGGTTATGTTCAGGGTAAAGCCCATACGTACGGTAAATCGCCTCAGCAAGGCCAGGTTGCATCCCACCATGGCAATCAGCGTGATGACAATCAATGCGGGGTACATCCTGATAACCAGATCTGAAGCGCTGGCCATGGTCTGCTTCAATACTTCAAGTTCTTCACCCTTGACACCACTCTTTTCGTAAATGGAAACAGCCTGGGCGACACTGTTACGAATCTCGGTAACGGCCATCTGATGGACGTTTTGACCACTGGCCATACTGAAAAAAGCTACTGCGGCGGCCAGCAGCAGAACACTGGCCACAGTTGTCCAGACAATCGAGCGGGCCGCACTGAAACCGCGCAACAATAATTCAGGAAGCAGCAGGGCAATCAGGCCACATTGCACCAGGTAGAACGTGCCGGCGCTAAGACCGAAAAACTTGGTCATGGCGGCGGTAGTTCCCAGGACAATAATGATTCCAGTCCCGCGACCATGCCGAAAGCGAAAATACGCGGCCGGAAATGGCGCCACCAGACCGGAGAAGATGCCGGCCGGCGGGATTACCAGATATGCAGCGAACAGAATAAACGAGCCGGCCATGCCGATCAGTGTCGCTAGAATGCGGGAACTGAGGACATGTCCGGCCTTGTCGGTCTGGTTCATTAAGCAGGTATCAGGGCAGCGCGTGGTTTGATGCAACCGGCAACAGTGCAATATTCCTGGCGCGCTTGATGGCTTCGGTGATCTGGCGCTGATGCGCGGCGCAATTTCCTGAGATGCGACGGGGGACAATCTTACCGCGCTCCGAGATAAAATAACGGAGGGTGCGCGGCTCTTTATAATCGATAGCCAGGTTTTTCTCCGCACAGAAACGACATACTTTCCGGCGCTGAAAGGGGCGCTTCTTGCGCGGGCCGCCGGGGCCCGTCGGGCGCTGGCCAGGTCCGGAAGAAGGGCGCTGATAGGTGCTGGTTGGTCTTTCGTCACTCATGGTATTTTTTCCTCCAGGAAATTATTCGGTTGCCGTTTCGGCGGGGGCCTCTTCCACTTCAGCGACTTCGTCCATCTCGGACTCAACCACTGGCGCCTTTTTCTCGGGTACAACTTTTTCCGGTTCATCGGTTATGTTGACCGTCTGATAGCGAAGCACCTTCTCGTCCAGCCTGATACGGCGCTCAAGCTCGGCGATCATTTCGGCGACGCCGTCATAGCGGACATAGTAGTAACGTCCGCGGGCACATTTCCTGATGGAGTAGGCCAGCTTCCTGACTCCCCAGTCATCCATCCGGTGCAGTTCACCCTTGTAGGACGTGATGACGTCCTGGACCTTGCCGGTGACGATATTGATATCGTCTTCGCCAAGTTCGGGCTGGAGGATGATAATTGTTTCGTACTTCCTCATAATGATTCCTCCTCACGGTTTACGAGCCCCGGTCCAACCCGGAGCAAGGAGATACGACCTGTGGCCG
>JAJYBH010000104.1 GCA_021779135.1 Deltaproteobacteria bacterium | reverse complement strand
AATGGTCTGTTTGCCGCACAGCACCAGGCCGACCTGGTCCACTTCCGCGTGCAGCTTGCGGATGGCAGCGGCCAGGACGTTGCTGGTGGCCAGGGTGTCGGCCCCGCCAAAGACTCGGTCGGAGAGCAGGATGGCCTGATCGACCCCCAGGGCCAGAGCTTTCTTCAACGTGGCCTCGGCATTGGGCGGACCCATGGAGATGGCCGCCACCTGGCAGCCGAAGTGGTCCTTGAGGCGCAAGGCCTCTTCCAGCGCGTGGGTGTCATAGGGGTTGACGATAAAGGGTATGCCCTCACGAACCAGGGTGTTGGTGACCGGGTCGATCTGGACCTGGGTGGTGTCGGGAACCTGTTTGATACAGACGACGATCAGCATGGGAAATGTTCTCCTGAACGGAAGTGACTACAAAAAAACCCGACACGCATTCCATGCCGGGCCTCCATGCCCAAAAATCCTGTGCATTCACAAGAGCATGTAAGTCAAGAGCAGAAAGCATGCCGTTTTGGTCAGGTTAAAATGTTTACGTCGTGAGAATCGGCCAGACGTGTGTAACCACCCAAAATATAAATTGAACCTGTGGACAGGGGATTAACGCTTTTTTATCCGCAAGAAAATTGCACGGTCATTCGTGCGTAAATATATGGCGATATGCCTGCAAGATAGGCACACAACTTTCGATAGTGTATCAGCTTTGCCAGAGGGGTCAACAGCTTATCATGACGACGATCTGTTGCAGCAAGGCTCAAGCCTGTCGAACTGCGGAAATTGCCGAATAAATGAGCTATTATTGTGCAATCCGCACAAGGCATATACAAAATTGCCTAATTAATTTGCATATTGCTGACATCTATGCTACTTCAGCTTAAAATTTAATCAGGAGGCGGGCCGATGCCAAAGGTAGATGAAAAAATCGAAGGAATGTATCAAGAGGTTCTGAAACGCAACCCGGGTGAAACCGAATTCCACCAGGCGGTTCTCGAAGTTCTGGAGTGCCTGGGACCGGTTGTGACCAAGCATCCCCAATACCTGGAACGCAAGATCATCGAGCGCATCTGCGAGCCCGAGCGCCAGATCATATTCCGGGTACCCTGGATGGATGACAAGGGTATTGTGCAGATCAACCGCGGATTCAGGGTCGAGTTCAACAGCTCCCTGGGACCATACAAAGGCGGGCTCCGTTTCCATCCCTCCGTCTATCTCGGCATCATCAAGTTCCTCGGTTTTGAACAGATCTTCAAGAACTCCCTGACCGGCCTGCCGATCGGCGGAGGCAAAGGAGGTTCCGACTTCGATCCCAAGGGCAAGTCCGACGACGAAGTCATGCGTTTCTGCCAGAGCTTCATGACCGAACTGTATCGACACCTGGGCGAGCACACCGACGTCCCGGCCGGCGACATCGGCGTGGGCGGCCGCGAGATCGGCTACATGTTCGGTCAGTACAAGCGCATCACCAACCGTTATGAGCCGGGCGTACTGACCGGCAAAGGTCTGACCTGGGGCGGTTCACTGGTCCGTACCGAGGCCACCGGCTACGGCGCGACCTACTTTGTCAACGAGATGCTCAAAGCCCGCAAGGACTCCTTCGACGGCAAGACCTGCCTGGTCTCCGGTTCCGGCAACGTGGCCATCTACACCATCGAGAAGATCCACCAGCTGGGCGGAAAATGTGTCGCCTGCTCCGACTCCAACGGTGTCATCTACCACGAGAAAGGTCTCGATCTGGACCTGATCAAGCAGCTCAAGGAGGTCGAGCGTCGCCGCATCTCCGATTACGTCGCCGTGCACAAGGACGCCAAGTACATCGCCAAGGGCAATATCTGGGAGATCCCCTGCCAGGTGGCCATGCCGTCCGCCACACAGAACGAGATCAACGGCAAGGATGCCGCAACCCTGGTTAAAAACGGCTGCATCGCGGTCGGTGAGGGCGCCAACATGCCGACCACCCCTGAAGGGGTCAAGGTGTTCCTGGATGCCAAGATCTCCTACGGTCCGGGCAAAGCTGCCAATGCTGGCGGTGTCGCCACCTCGGCGCTCGAAATGCAGCAGAACGCCGGTCGCGATTCATGGAGCTTCGAATACACCGAGAAAAAACTCGAGGACATCATGGTCAACATCCACAAAAACTGCTTCGAGACGGCAGATGAGTACGGCGCACCCGGCAACTACGTGCTGGGGGCCAATATCTGCGGATTTATCAAGGTGGCTAACGCCATGGTCGCTCACGGATTGATCTAGAAGTCATACTGTGCTATTTTCTTGCATGCCCAGTCAGTCACACGGCTGGGCATTTTTTGATGAACAGGCGAGAGTAGAATTTACAGCGGGAGATCTTCATGGCACGGATTGTTCAGAAATACGGCGGGATATGCGGCGGAATCGTCTTTTCCACACCGGAACAGATCAGGACCGTCGCCCAGCGCATCATCGATTCATACAATGACACCAACGATGTGGTTGTCGTCATATCTGCCAGGGCCGGTGAAACCAACCGCCTGATCGAGATGGCTCAGAATATATGCCCCGGCCAGGAGGGGCGCGAATACGACCTGCTGATATCCGCCGGAGAGCAGGTGGCGGTGGGTCTGCTGGCGCTCTGCATCAGATGCTTGGGGTACAAGACCGCGACCTATCTTGGCTGGCAGGTGCCGATCATAACCGATTCGCAGCATTCCAGGGCCTCTATCGAATATATCGATCCAGCCAAGATCGACACTGACCTTAAGCTGGGGGCAATTGTCATCGTCGCCGGATTCCAGGGTATCGACCGGGCCGGAAACATCACCACGCTCGGCCGGGGCGGAGGCGATACCTCGGCCGTTGCCCTGGCCCATGCCCTCGGGGCGGAGCAGTGCGAACTGTACACGGACGTGGATGGCATCTTCTCCGCCGACCCGGCAGTCTGCGGTGATGCCCGCAAGATAGATAAAATTTCGTACGACGAGATGCTGGAATTCGCCACTCTGGGTGCGCGCGGCGTCCAGATCCGCGCCATAGAATATGCCAAGAAACATAACGTCACGATTCATGTCCGCTCGAGTTTCACTAACGAGCGCGGCACGCTGATAACCGGGGAGGATTCGACTATGGAAGGTGTTGTTGTTACAGGGATCGTCTATGACGAAAACGAGGCCAAGATAGCGGTGCTCGGTGTGCCGGACAAGCCGGGAACGGCGGCCAGGATCCTGACCGCCCTGGCCGATAAGGACATCTCGGTCGACATGATCGTTCAGAACGTCAGCCAGGCCGGACTGGCCGATCTGACCTTCTCGGTCTCGAAGACCGACCTGGACAAGGCCCACCTGATCACCAAGGAAATTGCCGAGGAGCTTCATGCGCGGGAGATCATTGCCGACCGTAACATCAGCAAAGTATCCATCGTCGGCCTGGGCATGAAAAATCACGCCGGCGTGGCGGCCCGCATGTTCACGGCCCTGGCCTACAACAACATCAACATCCAGATGATTTCCACCTCGGAGATCAAGGTGTCGGTGGCAATAGACGAGAAGTACACCCAACTGGCCGTCCGCGTTCTGCACGAGACCTTCAAGGTGCATGTGTAGCAGCTGCACAAACCAGCCATCCAGCCAGCCCGGCCCTGCGCCGGGCTTTTTTTTTGTGGTGCGCCACGGATCGCCGCTTACTGATGAATAATCGCCAGCCACCAGGCGCCCGCCACCGTGGCGGCACTCATCAAGGCCAGTACGGCGTTCAACACAGGTCCGGGACATCCGCGCCGGCCGATCAGATATTCCGTAATCAACCCCAGGAAGAAACCGTAGACAAAGCCGAACAGGTGCGCGCCCAGATCGGTGTTCTTGCCCTCCGTGCCGAGCAGGGCCAGGAGCGCCAGGGCGCCGGCGACAGGCAGTGTCCAGCGCGTGCGGAGATTGTGCCGGTAGCGAACCAGGCTGATTGCCGCCAGGATGCCGACGGCGCCGAACACGGCGGTGGACGCGCCCACCGAACCATGGCTGGGGGGTTGCACGCAGGCATTGACCAGATTGCCGAGGGCCCCGGCGGAAAGGAGCAGGCCCCAGGACAGCCCCGAGCCGATCTCACGGCAGAGGAAGAACACGAAGATGCCGCCGATGGCCAGGTTGCTGGAGAGATGGGCCCAGTCGGCATGCAGGGTGAGGGCCGTCACAAGCCGCCACCATTGCCCGTCCAGGATCTTGCCGGCCTGGGCATTGCCGATATCGACCCAGTCGGGCGAGGACAGGCCGGGCAGCGAAATGTCCATATGGGTGAGGTTGTGAAAGGTCGCCAGCAGGATCAGCACCGACAGGGTGGCCAGGGTATTGTCGAACAGGGGACGCGCCTGCGGCGGCGGTGGAGGCCAGTTGCGGTTCAGCTCTTCAAAGCGGCGCAGCTCACGGACAGCCGCCTCATACCGTTCCGGCGGCACCAGCAGGCGCAAGCCGTGCTGACTGGCATCGATCTGGCACGGAAGCGACCGGGAGTCCAAAGCCAGCGCCCAGAGACGGATGCGCGGGCTGCTGTCAGCAGCGCTGGGCTGCCGCGAGACATCCTGCGGCAGGATCTCCCGCCAGGGGGTCTCGGCAGCCGCGTTCAAGGGTTGGTCTGAATCCATGGACTCACTATAATCACACTGGTGCCATAATGCCAGTGCCGCTTGAAATAGATTCGTCGCATAGGCCGAAAAAACAGAGCAGCCAGGTGTCTGCACGGCAAATACCCGGCCGCGGGCCAAGCGGTTCGCCAAGAGCCCATGACCCCGGCTTGCCTGCCTTGCGAGTATTACAATCCCCTGATCGTATCCATCAGCGTTGACAGGTTGTACGGTTTCTGGATGAAACCGGCCAGCCCCTTGCCGGCAAATTTCTGGGTGACCTCGTGATTGTTGTAGCCGCTGGAGATGATCACCTTGACGCCCGGGTCCAGTTGCCTGAGTTCGCGGAAACACTGCTCCCCGTCCATGTGCGGCATGGTCAGGTCCAGGATTACAAAGGCGATGCCCGGGGTGGCCCTGAAGATCTCCAGCGCCTCCTGGCCGTCCCTGGCCGTGATGGCGGTGAAGCCCAGTTCCTTGAGCATCTCGACCCCGACGCCGCGCACGGTTTCTTCGTCATCGACCAGCAGTACCATGCCGCTCCCCTGCCACTCGTCCGTGAGGCTATCGTTGTTGAACTGGTCGGCTGGCCGGCTGCTGGCCGGCAGCAGGATCTTGAAACTCGTCCCCTTGCCCTGCTCACTGTAGACCTTGATGGCCCCCTTGTGGCCGCGTATGATGCCCAGCACCGCGGCCATGCCCAGGCCACGGCCGGTGAACTTGGTGGTGAAGAAGGGGTCGAACAGTTTTGCCAGGGTTTCCTTGTCCATGCCGCAGCCGCTGTCGGCGATCTCCAGATAGACGTACAGCCCGCCGGTGAGGTTTTCATCCAGCCAGACGCCCTTCAGGTAACTGCGGTCACAGTCCATGCAGCCGGTGGTGATGGCGACAACGCCGCTCCTGTCGCCGATGGCTTCCGAGGCGTTGATGACCAGGTTCATGATCACCTGGCGCAACTGGGTGGCGTCAGCCTCCACCGCCGGCAGGGGGCGGTGCTGGTGGAGTCGCAGAACCACCTTTTTCGAGATGGAGACCTCCAGCATCTGGAGCATATCTTCCAGCAGGCGGTTCATATCCAGGCTCTCTACCAGGAACTTGCCCTTGCCCGAGTAGGCCAGCATCTGTTTGGCCAGTTCAGCGGCCCGGGCGGCGGCTTTTTCGATGCGGTGCAGGTTCTCTACCGCCGGGGATTCACGGTTGATGCGCATCAGGGCCAGGTCGGCGTTGCCGATGATGGCCATCAGGATGTTGTTGAAGTCGTGGGCGATGCCGCCCGCCAGCACGCCGAGACTCTCCAGTTTCTGGGCATGCAGCAACTGCTGTTCGAGTTTCTTGCGCTCTTCTTCAGCGCGTTTACGTTCGGTGATGTCTTCCACCACCTCGATGAAGCCGTAAGGTTCTCCGCTATCTCCCAGGAGAGGCGCGGTCAGGATATGGACATCGATGCAACTGCCATCGTCGCGGATCCCGGTGGTATAGGCGTGGGAAAGCGTCTTTGTCTCCATGCAGACCTTACCGGGGCAGTGGCCGCAGCTTTCGGCACGCTTTTCAAACTCTTCGAAACAATACCGCCCGACGAACCATTCTGCCGGACGGCCGAACATATCGGCCTGGGTCTTGTTGATCATGATGATGCGGTAGTCGCGGCCGATCAGCGAAACACCGAGCGGGATATTGTTGACCAGGGTGCGGTAGCGCACCTCGCTCTCTTTGATAGCCGCTTCGCTGTGCTTGAGTTCGCTGATATCGGTTATGTGCCCTACCAGGCTGATAAAATTCCCTTGGGCATCCTGATGCCTCCGACCGGACAGATAGCCCCAGAAGTCACTGCCGTCCTTGCGGATATAGTGCCGTTCTGTGGCCACACTATCGATCTCGCCGGCCATCAGCCGGCGCATCAGGCCGGTGCCCGCATCGTGCTGGTCGGGATGGAGGTAGTCCGGGTAACGGCTCCGCAGCAGTTCATCCATGCCGCAGCCCAGCATCTCGGCCATGCGGTTGTTGGCGAGCGTTATGGCGCCGTCCGGGTCTACCATCAGGATTCCGGCCTGAGAGGCTTCAAACACCACCCGCAACTGCTCTTCGCGACGCTTGAGTTCCAGTTGCGCCTTCTTCTGTTCGGTGACCTCCTCGAACACCACCGCACACTTACCCCGTTCCGGTGAATAGGCCCGGACCCGGAAATAGCGGTCCAGGTCCTGTGAGTAATTCTCAAATTCGGCCGGCTCCCCGGTCAGAGCCACGCGGCAATAGGCATCAATCCAGTATTCCTCGATATGCGGCAGAACCTCGCGCACCCTCCTGCCCAACACGGCATCACGGGAAAGGCCGGTCAGGCGTTCGAAGGCCGGGTTTATTTCAAGGAAACGGTGATCAGCCGGGTTGCCGGAATCGACATCTACCAAATCGAACAGGACAAAACCCTCCTGCATACTCTCGAACAGGGTCCGGAAGCGGAGTTCACTGCAGCGCACCTTCTCCTCGGCCTTCTTCCGGTCGGTGACATCGGTGTAGATCGCCGCGACTTCGGTAGCGGATATTTTATAGACATGGTTCTCGTAGTATCCCGATAGACGCTGGTCGTCGTACAGCACAACCGGCAGGATTTCCGGCGCACCGGAAACCCAGACCCGTCTGAGCACGTCATAGAGCCCCATTTGCATCACGCCGGGAAATGCCTCGCGGATCTCCCGGCCGGCAATATCCTGCAATTTCACGTCAGTCATCTGCTCACCGGCGCTGTTCATGCCGCTAACGACGAAGCGCTGGCCATCGCTGGATGAGTAGATCGCGACTCCGCTGGCAATGGCATCAAAGAGAGTGCGATATTGTTCCGCGGATTCGGCTGGCTTGAGGCTCATGGTACGTCCTCCGGAGGTTTGGCAGGCGTTTGCATAAAATGGTGTTTCATTATACCCGAT
The DNA here is from genome assembly GCA_021779135.1 of Deltaproteobacteria bacterium. Lineage (GTDB taxonomy): Bacteria > Desulfobacterota > Desulfuromonadia > Geobacterales > Pseudopelobacteraceae > CAIPTY01. The sequence goes on along the minus strand of JAJYBH010000104.1, from coordinate 3,919 downwards.
AACCGCCTCAACTCAAGGAATTGCTCTCGGTCACCTTCCGTATGTGCCGCAGGTAATTAAACAAATCTCACGCGGGCTGCGCTATCCTTTACAATCACATTCCTGTCGGCTATAAAGTTACGCAGTGAAAATTACCAACAGGAGGAACAGCGCATGGGCGATATCAAGGGTACCAAGACGGAACAGAATCTGAAGGACGCGTTTGCCGGGGAATCCCAGGCCCGCAACAAGTACACCTACTTCGCCTCGGTGGCGAAGAAGGAAGGCTACGAGAAGATTGCCGCCATCTTCATGGAGACCGCCGAAAATGAGAAGGAGCATGCCAAGCTGCATTTCCAGCACCTGGCCGGGATCGGCTCAACCGCCGACAACCTGCGGGCCGCCGCCGCCGGCGAAACCGACGAATACACCGACATGTACCCGCGCATGGCGCGAGAAGCCAGGGAAGAGGGCTTTGCCGATATCGCCTTCCTGTTCGAAGCCATCGGCAGGATTGAAAAGCATCACCAGGAGCGCTACAGCGCGCTGCTGGCCGAACTGGAAGCCGGAAAGACCTTCAGCAGGGATGGGAAGGTTTTCTGGAAATGCATGAACTGCGGCCATATCCACGAGGGTACGGAGGCACCCAAGATGTGCCCGGTCTGCAAGCATCCCCAGGCTTTTTTCGAGCAGGTCTGATGTAACTCGCCATAATTGACGACAGCAAGGCCGAAAGGGAGTTTCTTTCGGCCTTGCTGTCGTTCTATCTCCTTGACGCTACAGGAACGAACAGCTAAAACTGACAGCAATTAATTAGAATGTAGTAGAGTAATCGCCCATCGGAAATGATCAGTTTAATGGAGTAAATAACATGCAGAAAAACCAGAAGGTGCAAGCACCAAGCAAAACTCTTGAGGTCCAACGTGATTCAAATGGAAAAATCTGGAGCCACATCAGACAAAAGTGGTATTTAGAGACGCCCGAAGAGCGGGTCCGGCAAGAGTATGTTTGTGCACTGGTCAATGAATATGAATACTCCCTCGAACAAATGGAGGAAGAGATGTCCCCGCCCAGTGCCCGTGGCACTTCAATGCTACCTACAAACGGATTCGTAAAGACTGGTTCTTTCATAACCCTACCCGTTCATCAGTCGGTTCCCTCGGCATTGTCCCCGATGTCCCGGAAGATGCCATCACCAGCCCTGAATACCAAGTCTGGCGCATCCGCAACGGATTGCTGACCGGCTTTGCAGCCATTATGATCACCACCGAACACTTCATCAAGCTGATCCAGTTCAACCGCGTCGGCGCTGTCAAACAGCGCCTTTACGTCGACAACCTGCTATCGATTCCAATCCCGGAAATAGCGGAAGAGTTCCAGCACGAAGTTGCCGATGAGCGGGAAAAGGCTTTGGCGGCTATTGCCGAAGCTCGGAAAAAGGTTGCTGAGGCGGCGATTGAAGTTGAAGCGATGATTTTGGGGACGAAGAAGGTTGACCAACCGTAGAGCAGGATATCTTCCCATGACCGAACCATTTCAAATTCTTGAACTCCAATCCGATAGCCCCGAGGTCATCGAACAGCTCGGCAGCAAACCAAAGTTCTGGTTTCGCTTGCCGAATGATACACAACCATGGCTGTTCAAATACACCAGGGATAACACCGGCGAAGATTGGTCGGAAAAAATTGCCTCGGAACTGGCGAGACTCCTGAAGATTCCCGCTGCGCAGGTGGAGCTGGCAACCTTCATGGGTAAACGGGGATGCGCGTCCCGCTCTTTCGTAGAAACGAAGAGAGGTTATGAGCTAATTCACGGTAGCGAGGTACTGGCAGGGCGTATAACGGACTATGAAAAATCGAAACAATGGGGCCAAAGCGACCACTGCATTAAGAACATCATTACAGCGGTTGAGCTGGTTTTCCCCCAAAGCAAGCGGTCAGAGCAACTCCGTATATTAGCAGGTTATATTGTTCTGGATGCTCTGATTTGCAACACCGATCGCCATCATGATAACTGGGGTCTTCTGCGCTGGATTTCCCGAGGGAAAACCATTCATTCCATAGCGCCATCTTTTGACCACGCGTCATCACTGGGGAGGGAATTACAAGACGATCGACGAAAAAGGATTCTACTTGAACCAAAAGGCATCGAACGTTATGTTTTACACGCGCGTGGCGGAATTTATTGGGATGCGGCCGATGCAAAAGGAGACAATCCCTTGTTGCTGGCACAGAAGACAGCCAAGTCTTTCCCCGAGTATTTTTCCCATAGTTTGCAAATTCTCAGGCACTTGAGCGAAGAAGAAATGATTGGTATAGTAGAACGCATTCCCGTAATATGGATGAATGCTACTGCAAAAGAGTTCTGTTGTCGTATGCTGGCAATCACCAAAAAACAATTGAATGAGGTTCAACTGTGAAAACGCTATTTGTTGCATGGCAGGATAAAGCAAATACCCGTGCATGGTTCCCTATCGGGCGCTTGGATGCGGATATCGCCAAGTCGCGTTATGAATTCAATTATACGCAGGGTGCCGAGATAGCGCGTCAACGCGCGGGACTAGAACCTCTCGACGCATTTCCCGATTTCCACAGGACTTATAAGTCATCGGAACTTTTCCCGTTATTTCGTAACAGGATTCTGGGTGAGGGGCGCGAAGATTTCAAGGATTACATTCAGCAATTGGGCCTTGACCCTCAACATGCCAGTCCGCTGGAGATTTTAGCTCTTACCGGCGGAGAGAGGCAAACGGACAATCTGGAAGTTTTCCCTAAAACTATCCGTCGCAAAAATGGTGAGTTCGGTTGCCGATTCTTTCTGCACGGCTGGCGACATGTCAATGCTGCCGCGCAAGAGAGACTATTGCAGTTGCAAGGCGGAGAGCACTTACGCGTAGCAATTGAATTGAACAATCCGGTGACCGCTTTGGCTGTCCAGTTGGAGACGCCTGACGACTATCACATGATCGGTTGGTCTCCAAGATATCTGGTAAAAGATCTGTTTCAGGCCATATGCGTATCGCCTAACGATATTCGTGCAACTGTTGTAAAGGTAAACCCTACGCCTGCTCCATCCAAGCAACGGGTATTGATTGAGATCAAAGGCCGCTGGGATGTGAACTATGAACCCATGTCCGCACCAGAATTTCAGCCCTTGTTGGCGATTGCAGCCTGATTCTGTTGTCTGCCACAGAATTTTCATCAATGCGAAGCCCGGTCCAAAACCGGGCTTTTTTCATTGACCCTCAGAAGGTCACGGGCTAAAACTAATCCATGGATTTTACCAAACACCTCAACCCGCCCCAGAAAGAAGCCGTGCTGCATGGCGACGGTCCGCTCCTGATCCTGGCCGGTGCCGGTTCGGGCAAGACCCGCGTCATTACCCACCGCATTGCCCATCTGATACATAATTACGGTGTCCGCCCCTGGAACATCCTGGCGGTGACCTTCACCAACAAGGCCGCCCGGGAGATGGCCGAACGGGTGCAGCGCCTGCTGGGCGGCGGCGAAACACCGCTGATCGCCACCTTTCATGCCGCCTGCGGGCGCATCCTGCGCCGCGACATCCACCACCTGGGTTTCCAGTCCTCCTTTGCCATCTATGATGACCGCGACTCCGAGCGCCTGCTCAAGGATGTCCTCAAGGAGCTGAACCTGGATGACAAGAAGTTCGCCCCCAAAGCGGTCGGGGCACGCATCGATGACTACAAGAACCGCGGCCTGTTCCCCGAGGATATCGACTCCGTTGCGACCGGCGATATCTACAATGCCAAAATCGTCCAGATCTACGCGGTCTATCAGGATCGTCTCAAGAAATGCAACGCCCTGGATTTCGGCGATATGCTCATTCAGACCGTGCGGCTGCTGGAGCAGTTCCCCGAGGTGCGCCGTCAGTATCAGGAGCGTTTTCAGTACATCATGGTGGACGAGTATCAGGACAC
>JAJYBH010000103.1 GCA_021779135.1 Deltaproteobacteria bacterium | reverse complement strand
GCAGTGCTTCATCCTGGAGACGACGCCCCAATGTATCTTCCTTGGCAATCATACCGAGGTCCTCCACCAGCCCCAGGACACGCAGCACCTGTACGTAAATCCCCATGGCAACAGACGGGTCGCCATTCTCTACCTTGTAGAGGGTGGGACGGGAAATATCCGCCCTGGCACAGACCGTTTCCATGGAAAAACGTCGGCGCAGCCGTGCATCCTTGAGACGCTGCCCCAAGGCTTCGAGTTCTTTTGCCGAAGACGGATAGATTGTAACGGTTCTCTTGTTCATAGTGATAACTATTATTTACATATCAGCGAAAAATGTCAAATATAATTATCGTTGTCATGGGTATTCCGTGTTGATTGAGGATGCTGCTCAATATCTCGCTGTCACTGGGTCGATGAAGTACGAGGCGAAATACTGTCACGAGTAAAATGTTTTATATATAATGCAAAACACTATTGAATTGACAAAATGTTTCGTATAGAATGCAATTATGCTATTTGAGATCGGTGAAAAAATACGCAAAGAACGCAAGCGCCGGAAGATCTCCCAGGAAAAGATGGCTAAGGACTTGGAGATGAGCCGCACAACGATCAGCCAGATCGAATCTGGAACGGTCCAGGAGATCGGTGTCCGCAAGTTGATCAGAATGCTGGAATACCTCGATCTTGAACTCAGGGTGAGACCGGCTGGTGTGCCGCCGACTTTAGATGAATTGAGGGATGAGAAATGAGTGCTCAGCCACTGGCTGTATGGGCTGCTGATTCTCGGGCTGGCCTCCTGGATCGGACTCCGGACGACCGCCAGTATGTGTTTGCCTATGATCAAACTGTAGCGTCACCAGATGTCCAGGTGTCGCTTACCATGCCGGTACGCCTGGAGAGCTGGCTCAGTCGGGAACTCCACCCGATATTCCAGATGAACCTTCCGGAAGGTGCCTTGCTTGAGGCTATCCGTCGTGCCATTGCCAAACTCGCCGGTGAAGACGATTTGACCATTCTTCGCGTTACCGGCGGCAACCAGATCGGCCGCAACCGCTTTTCCCTGCCAGGGGACAGTGCTCCCGGCGTTGTGGAAACTGCTGAATCGCTGGATGACCTGTTGTCATACCCGGACACTGAGGAGCTGTTTCACGATCTGGTTGCGAAGTATGCCCTCCGGTCCGGCGTCTCCGGTGTGCAGCCGAAGGTCATGCTGGCTGCGACCGAACGAGGAAGCGCCGCTGTTGGTGGGTATATCGTGAAATCCTGGGGAGCTGATTATCCGCACCTGGCGGCAAATGAGTTCTTTTGTATGACCGCTGCCAAGCGAGCCGGTCTGCCGGTGCCGGAATTCCATCTTTCCGGGAATGGCGGACTTTTCGTGATGAAGCGGTTCGATCTGGACGCCGCAGGATATTCCCAGGGATTTGAGGATATGTGCTCCCTGCAGGCCCTTGGCACCGCCCAGAAATACGGCAGCACCTACGAGCGGGTGGCGCGAACCATCAAGGATTACGTATCGGGAGAGTTCCTGCAAGCTGCCCGCGAGCAATTTTTCGCATCGCTTGTGCTTTCCTGCATGATTAGAAATGGCGATGCCCATCTGAAGAATTTTGCTGTGCTGTACGAGCGGCCCGGCCAACCGGTCCGTCTGGCGCCGGTGTATGACATGGTGACTACGATGGCGTACATCCCCAAGGATGTTCCCGCGCTCTCCCTGACAGGTACCAAGAAGTGGTGGTCGCGAAAGGTTCTTGAAAAATTTGCCGTATCACATCTGTCACTGCCGGTGGGGAAGATCGGGCAGATCTTTGAAGGGATTGCGGATGGAGTTAACGATACGCAGGTTATGTTGTCTGCATATGTGGAGGAGCACCCGGAGTTTCATGACGTTGGAAGCCGGATGCTGGCCGCCTGGAATGAAGGGGTGACAGCTACCTTGTCAGCATGACTTCATCACCATGAAGTGAAAAGACTTTTCTTTAAGGATCAATCTCTAGCTCTAGTGGCTTCCTGCGCGGTGCCCTTTTACGGTGAGGCAGCGCCTCATCCTGGAGGCGCCGGCCAATCGCATCTTCTTTGGCGATCATTCCCAAATCATCAACCAACCCCAATACACGCAGCACATTGACATAGATCCCGACTGCAACGGTAGGATCGCCTTTTTCAACCTTGAACTCGCCGTTAGCGATTCAGAATTGGCCTGCCGGAGGGTTTCGTCAAGAGCCCCTCCGGCAGGTGTGCTTTGAATCATGTTTGTCAGATTAAACGTGTTGCTACGCTTTGTTGTATTGTGACAGTCTGCACGACTGTCGTGATCCCTTTGCAATTCTGCCGCACTTCAAGATGTGTTACCAGGCCCTGGTCCCGTGGCAGGAAGGCGAGCAGGTTTGCGCTGTCGGATTCCAGCCGATGGTGGTGACTACATCTATGACTCCGTTCAAGTGAGTCGCCGCGTTTACCGTCGTGCTGCTGTAGCCGGCGCCATGGCAGGTGGCGCAGCCGATGCCTATGTTGGTGTGGAATACATGCTGGCCGATGTTGGGTGGAATTGCATGGCAGGTGCCACACACAAGCGGGGCGGTAGCCGTGGTTGCCGAAACCTCGGCAGATGGTGCGCTTGCTCCGACAGCATTCACAGCTGTGACGACATAATAGTATGTGGTTGATGCGGCCCGACCCGTGTGGATAAAGGGAGAGGTCACGTTGGCGATCAGCGTCCCTGTGGCCGGCGTCACTCCTGTGGTTGCCGACCAGTAGATGTTGTATGAGGTTGCCCCGGTAACGGCTGGCCAGGATATGGTCACCTGGTTGGTTCCGCCGACGGCGGTCACACCGGTCGGTGCTGCTGGCGGCATCGGCGTCGCAGCGGTGGTTGCCGAAGTCTGGAGCGACGGGGCGCTCTCACCTGCCGCGTTCACTGCCGTGACGACGTAAAAATAGGAGGTTGAAGCAGCCAGCCCCGTATGGATGAAGGGAGAGCTGGCGTTGGCGATCAGGGTCCCGGTAACCGGATTGACACCCGTAGTGGTCGACCAGTAGATGTTGTAGGAGGTCGCGCCGGTGACGGCATTCCAGGACACGGTGACCTGGCCGGTGCCGCCGACTGCGGTTACCCCGGTCGGCGCCGGCAGCACCGCAGCCGAAGCTGTGGTCGCAGAAACCTGTGCCGACGGAAGACTTTCACCGACGGCATTCACTGCCGTGACGACATAGTAATAGGTGGTCGAGGCTGTCAAGCCGGTCTGCACGTAGGGCGACGTGACGTTGGCAATTTGCGTTCCGGTGGCCGGGGTAACTCCCGTTGTTGTCGACCAGTAGAGGTTGTACGACGTAGCACCGGCTGTAGCAGCCCATGAAATGGCCACCTGATTGGCTCCGCCAACGGCAGATACACCGATTGGGGCGGCAGGAATGGTCGGAGCGCTGGACGTGGTCGCCGAGACCTGGGCAGATGGAGCACTCTCGCCGACGCTGTTGACCGCGGTTACGATGTAAAAATACGTTGTAGCTGCAGTCCGTCCCGTATGCACATAGGGAGATGTGACATTGCTGATTTTGGTGCCGGTGGCCGGCGTCACCCCTGTGGTGGTTGACCAGTAGAGGTTGTATGACGTTGCACTACTGACTCCGTTCCAGGAGAGCGTAACCTGGTTGAAGCCGCCGACTGCGCTGGCGACCGGAGCGGCAGGAACGGTCGTCGGAGGAGGCGCCGCTGCGTCCTCGATCGTTATCCTGCTCGCAATCAGGATGCCATTGAGGTAAACACCCTTCACCTCTACTTTGACACCGTTGGCAATTCCGGCGAGGGAGAGGGTCCCGGCGTTGACGAGTGTGCCTCCCACCATGAACGTATTGCCGGACAAATTCTTGACGTACCCTTCCACATCAGTCTGCTCACCATCCGATTCCTCGATTTCGATGCCATCCTTGCGTGATGTAACGCTTGTGGCGCTGAGGGTTGTGCTGTTAAACGCCGCAAGTTTGCCCTCGACCTTCACAAACGAACCGACACCGGTCCCTGTCGGCAGGGTCAGGCCGTTGGCGTTGACCGTCAAGCCACCGATGGTGAAGATCGATGCGCTGGGCATGGTGTCGATGGTGCCCTTCAACTCAACGATCGTGCCCGGCGACCAGTCAGGCAGGTGGCGCTCGATACGGGTCGCTTGAATCGTGCCGGTTGCATCGGCAAACCCGCTTACCTGGACCATCTGGCCCGGGACAATACCGCTGGTCCCTTTCGTCGGGAAATCATCGAATACGGTCGATGAGTCAAACTTGATCATTTGACCCAGTACCGTCATAGTACCGGCAGCGTTGTCGAAGGTCGCAATCGGCCCCGCCAGATTGTCGGCGAACGTAATGCTGGACGCCTTGCCGTGGGTGCTGTCACTGAATGACGCCTTGACGGTGACAACCATGCCGACTTTTAGACCAGTAATGGAATCGTCAGGATTTTCCATGGTGATAGTGGCGGCACTGGTGTCGAATTCAACCCCGTTGACAAAAACACTTCCCAGTTTGGTAATGACGCCTCTGCTGACGCCCGGGGTGGTCTGAGTGGAACCTCCACCCCCGCCTCCGTCGCAACCGGCCAGGGCCATAATCGAAATCATAAGGACGACAAACAACAGCTGGTACAACGGTAACCGAGTTTTCATCTCATCCTCCCTTTCCCCGATGTTTGTGAAACAAACGGGTGCTTGTTGTTATGCGCAATGTTGACCTGCGCGGTTTCTTGCGGGTATCAGATAGCAGGAGAGTTACAGGGTTGTATCTGATTACCGGCATTTACAGACGATGCTGCGCTGGCCGGCACAGTGTGCTCCTTCGGGCGGTTCACAAACGACAAAAGCCGGATTGCGCAGGTGCAACCAACACGGTGGCTGCTCCGGCAATCCGGCTAACTTGGGAAAACGAAAGACAATGTAAAAAAAAACTGAAGCGGCAATTACATAAAATACCAAGTCCCGACGACTTTCCGTCCCCTGATCACCCAGGGTTTGGCATTTAAGAATTAGCTTTTTCTAAATTATCAAGTGTTGTGCATTTTATCAAGAAGTTTTTAACCGGCTGCAACCAGATCGGCCGCAAGAGATTTTCCCTGCCAGGGGACAGTGCTCCCGCCGTTGTGGAAACAGCTGAATCGCTGGATGACCTGTTGTCATACCCGGACACCGAGGAGCTGTTTCACGATCCGGTTGCGAAGTATGCCCTCCGGTCCGGCGTCTCCGGTGTGCAGCCGAAGGTCATGCTGGCTGCGACTGAACCGGGAACCGCCGCTGTTGGCGGGTATATCGTGAAATCCGGGGGAGCCGATTATCCGCTACTGGCGGTAAATGAGTTCTTTTGTATGACCGCTGCCAAGCGGGCCGGTCTGCCGGTGCCGGAATTTCATCTTTCCGGGAATGGCGGACTTTTCGTGATGAAGCGGTTCGATCTGAACGCCGGAGGACCTTACCAGGGCTTCGAGGATATGTGTTCCTTGCTGGCCAAGGATGTTCCTGCGCTCTCGCTGGCAGATACCAAGAGATGATGGCCGCGAAAGGTGTTGGAGAAATTTGCGGTGGCGGACTTGGCGCTACCTGTCGGAAAGATCGGGCTGATCTTTGAAGAGATTGCGGATGGAGTTAACGATACGCAGGTTATGTTGTCTGCATATGTGGAGGAGCACCCGGCGTTTCATGAGGTGGGATGCCGGGTGCTGGCAGCCTGGAATGAAGGGGTGACAGCTACCTCGTCAGCAGGACTTCATCACCATGAAGTGAAAAGACATTTCTTAAAACATAATTTTGTTTAATGTTAAAAATATATATGATATTAAATAGATACGCATGATATGTAAACCAGGCGCCTGCCAATGCGGTAACGATCATGCCTGCTTCAAACTTTGTATTGAATATCAAGGAGAATACGCGTGAAAATTCATGCCGAAAAGAAGGCGTCCAGCATCCTCATAGATCTATCCAGCCGGCTTCTTTGCCAGGCCATGCAGGAACTTCTGAATAAAGAACCGGATGCATTTCAGGCTGTTACAGTCGATAACCTCAGCGCCGTAAAAGATTTCATTCCTGACAAGATCTTGGTCGATGCGAACACACTGGCTCAGAATCCCCTCGCACGCTGGCCCGATGCGAAACTCATCCTCATCGACACCGGTCTCAACAAGGAAGATGTTATTGCGCTCCTGCTCAGTTACAAACTCTATGGGATAATCTCGACCGAGACAGATCTCCAGCTCTTCCGCAAGGCGCTCAAAGCGATCCAAAACGGCCAGGTCTGGATAGACAACAGCAAGCTCAAGGCGGTTATACACGGCCAAAGCCTGCAAAACAAATCGTTGGGCCACGAAACACTGAGCAAAAAGGAACGCGAGATTGTGCAGCTCGTGGCCGGAGGCCACAAGAACAAGGAAATCGCCGGAAAACTCGGTATCAGCGAGCAGACCGTCAAGGCGCATCTGAGCCGGATCTTCAGAAAGGTCAACGTGACCTGTCGCTCACAGCTCGTCCCACTCGCTCTTACCTTCAAACCCACCTTAGTGCAATAAATTCCTCAATTACCCTACCTCAGGCTCGATAAGCTTACATCCCACCATTAACACATGTGGCTACATCGTGCGCAACGATGCGCTTTGCTTTCATGCAGATAAGAAAGTATTAATACGTAAGTAGCTAAAATTAAATGCCGTTAGTACTCTTGTTATCCCCTCAGAGCATTGTATTGTTATGCGCACCGGCCGTTCTCATCGCCGTGGGGCAAGCGCTACGCGTTGAAGCCCTGAACAAACCGCTCATCTGAAAATATCCAACAACACCCAGGCGACATCTGCCCTGCTGGGGGAAAGGTCACACACATGAAAGTTGCGTTGATAGGTGCGGAACTGGAGGAAAACCTGGGACTGCGCTATATGGCTTCGGCCCTCGAGCAGGCAGGCCATACCGCCGTGATCTTTCCCTTCAACGACGCGGGGGATATTCAAGCCGTGGTCAGTCAGGTGCTGATCTTCGGTCCAGAGATTGCCGGTCTGTCGATGGTCTTTACCGGCCGGGCGCGCGAATTCTGCCACATGGCCACAGCCCTGCGGCAAGCTGGATTCAGCGGTCATATCACCGCCGGAGGTCACTTCGCGGCCCTGAACTGCATTCAACTGATGACGGATTTTCCCGAGTTTGACTCAGTAGCCCTCGGTGAAGGGGAGGAACTGATCTGTGAACTGGCGGCAGGACTAGCCAATCTTCCAGAGCTGGCCGGTTTCTGCCGCTGGGGGCTCGATGGCAGACCCTCGATTAATCCTGCCCGCGGGAACCCGCAGAACCTGGATCTGCTCCCGTTTCCGCGCCGGACAGATTTTCATGAATATTACGGGAAGCCGATCGCCAGTATTCTTTCATCACGGGGATGCTGGAGAAGTTGCGCCTTCTGCAGCATCGATGCCTGGTACCGCTCAGGGGGCGGTCTCAAGTTCCGCATCAGAGGTATTCCCAACATCGTCGCCGAGATGAAAGAGCTGTATCACACCCATGGCGTGCGGGTATTTAACTTTCAGGATGATAACTTCTTCCTGCCGGAGCCGGGTAAAGCCCTGGCGCGCTTCACCGAACTGCGCGCCGCACTGTGGGACGAAGGGGTCAAGGAGATCGCCATCGCCGTCAAGGCCCGTCCGGACAGCATCAATCGAGAAGTCATGGAAGTACTCGACGATCTGGGAATCTTCCGGGTCTTTCTGGGGGTGGAGAATGCCTCGGAGAGGGGTCTGCGCAACCTCAACCGTAAAAGTTCCCTCGGGGAAATTGAAAACGCGCTCAAAATCCTGAACGACTTCGATGTCCATGTGGCCTACAACCTGCTCATGTTCGAGCCGGACACCAACATGGATGACATCCTGATTAATCTCCGTTTTATGGAGCGGCACATCGACAATCCCTTCAACTTCTGCCGGGCCGAGGCTTACGCCGCCACGGGTCTGGAGCGTAAGCTCCGTAAGGACGGCATCATCAGCGGTGATTATTTCGGCTTCGACTACCGCATCAAGGACCCGCAGGTTGAAATGTTTCACCGGATTGCCAACTACGCCTTCTTTAATCGCAACTTCAACGACTTTGGACTGCACTACTTCAATATGGAGGTGGATTTCTCCTTCCAGCTCCTGCGCCGTTTCCAGCCCGAGCTCCTCAGTCAGGGACTCCGCAGCGAAGTACGATCGTTTATCAAGGAAACCAACATCGATACCTACCGCTGCCTCTCCCGGATTTGGGACCTGGTTCAGGTTCTCGATCCGTCAGACGAAGAAGGTGTTAAAGCAGCCATGCGCAGCATGCGACAACGGGTGGACGAGGCTGGTAAGGGTCTGCGGATCAAGGGTGAACAGACCCTGGAACGTCTGCGGCGCGCCTATGAACGTCAGGAGCAGGAGCACGTCGTGCAGGATGCCCCGGCCGTGACAAGCGGGATTGGAATTCTTGGGGCCGGAGCTCTTCCCTATAGCGGTGTCGAAAATCTTGGAAACTCCGGGGATGAGCAACTGGGTCTCGGTTTCTTCGGGGCACTGCGGACACCGGTCCCTTACGCTGAGTTCAGGAAGCAGCTGGAGGCGAGAAACTGAAACGAGCTATGACAGATGTCTCATGCGGAATCGTCCGCATGTACAACCAACCAATAAAAGGAGGAGTAAAAATGGCTGCTATCAAAAATCGTGACTGGGTCGAACCGGCCCACCCTGTGCTCGTGCAGAAATTTGGCGATCTGGTTGAAATCTACCGTTATCTGAAAGATGCGATTCAACCCAAGGTTGATACCATCTTTGACCGGGTCTCCCAGCAGATCGGGTTCGTGGTGACCACCACACTGCCGGTAAGGTTTCATATCATCGAGGGGGGCATGATCGAACGGGTGGAATTCTCGGCCAAGAATCTTCAGGGAACCCTGTTCGAAAAGGATTTTGCTCCGCTATTCAAGGAGCTTGCCGGTAAGAAACTCGGCAAGGTGGCGGCCGGAAATTACAGCCTCTACCTGATCTGGTATGAGGCACTCAAACTCAAGCTCAAGACCGACTGGATCGAACCGGCCCACTTCAGAACGACTCCGCGGATCCCGGTTCAGGTCTCGATTGCCGATGAGCTTGCAAACAAGCTTAATCCCGGCATCCGTGAACCGGCCCACTGGTTCGACGCCGGCATCGCACTCGACAATGAAGAGGAACTCCTGATTGCCGCCATTGACGAGGTCTACGTCGATCTGAAACTCGCCAATCGGGTGGCTGTGTCCAGGCGAGAAGGGCTTCAGTTTGTCCCGGGGATACGCGAGCCGGCCCACTTTCGGCAGATCGAGGACCTGCTGGAGCGCGAGGATGCCGGCCGGCTGATCGGCGAACTTTCGGCGGTCTTGAAGAAATACGGTATGTGATGAAATTCATACCGTTGAGCTGCTACTTGTAATAATAAAATTCGGATAATCCGCATATCGGCACAACTGAACAAAAACCAGGCATGCTCCCCACGTGGCACTTACGGCATAGGAGTTGCCTGGTTTCTGTTTCAGGAATCAGCCGACGAAAGGAGATGCAAAATGGCAAAAAAACCCGCAGAAACCATTGAAGCCGCCTATGCGGCCGGGCTGCTTCCCGCGGACGTGAACCAGGAAGATTTCCAGATTGTTCTGAAGGAGCTTCTCAGCGCCTATCGCCCTCTTCTCGAAGAAGAGCTGAAACGGTCCCAATCGCCGGAAAAGTTGCAGAAGGAGGCTCTCGGTGCCGCCACCTCCTGTGAAGATGAGCTGGCTCTGGCGAACCGTCTTTTTGCGCGACTGGCCGATGAAAAGGTTTTGATGCGAATCCTGCCGGCCAGCGCCATCGAACAGCTTGGTCCGGTGGATAAGTGGCGTTGGTGCCTGAAACATCTGCTCTGCTGTTACATCTTCGGCTGGCTTCTCTATCGGGCCAGAAGCTGGCGCGCCGCGGTCTACTATCTCTACCGCTTCTGGCTCTGCGTGCGCGCCTCGGTCGGCAATGACCCAACCGGGCGCATCCTGACAGAGGAAGAACGCCAGGATTTCCGGCAACTGGTCAAAGCCTTCGCGGAGGTCTACAAACCGTATCTGGCCAGACAGCTGGCGAGTCTGGACAACTCCTTTGAAACCGCTGACGATACCATTTCCGGCAAAATCGGCTGCGATGAAGGGCTCAGCGAGGCAGGCAGTCTGATTAACCAGTTCCTGACCATTGAGCGGGTGCCGCTCCTCTTCGGGCGAGAGGTGTATGAAAAGTTCCGCCAGGATCCGCGCTTCTGGTTCTGCCGCTGCTGGTGCCTCTGCGCCATCCGGTTCGGCTGGTGCCTGGCCCGTTCCCGCAACCTGCTGGAAGCGGTCAGATGTCTGCTGCGCTACTTCATCTGCCTGCGCGAATGCTTCAAACCACTGACCTGCGACCTCACCAAGCCGCACGGCTGCATCGAGGAGACTCCCAAATCAGGCGGCGGAGGCCTGGTTGTGGAGATCGTCGGCACCGCAACCGGCGGCTTTTTCCATCATTACACCCTCGAATGGCGCAAAGTCGAAGGTGACCCGTGTGAAGACAACAGCAACTGGCAATCGCTCGGCATCTCCTACCCCGGCGGAGGAGCAACCGGCACCGCGCCTATGGTGGCGGGAACCCTGGGGTGGCTCGACACGACGACACTGCCGGCCGGCTCCTATGAAATCAGGCTTTGTGTCTATTCGTCACTGCCAAACGCAGCCCGTTGCTGTCACTGCACCCAGTTCAGCCTCTTCAAGCGCCTGGTCTGGATCGACCGGGTCGCCAACGCACCGGTACAGACACCATTTGGTCCCTTCGTCTCCAGCTCCCCTATCGTCAGCGGCAATCCGGGCGGCATCGTCGTGCCGGTTGGCGGATGCGTGACTGTCAAGGGAAGCGCTTTTGTCGGCGAATGCAACAATCGCAAGATCAAGTGCTTTGATCTCCGTTTCGGGCTGGAGTGGCTGCCCGGGCCGGGTGAGGTCGGTTTCAATCCGGCCGATTTCACCGGTTCGTTGCTGCTCCCCTACGGACCGACCTGTTACACCGATGCAAACCCGGCCGTTGAGCTTCAGAAACGGGCACCCTGGAATCAGCTGATCGAACGGGCACTCACTACACACTTCGTCGAGACTGAGATCGACCTGTTTGGCTCGCCCTTCAAAATCTGGAAACTGCAGGATTTCTGTTTCAACAGCGGCGGACTCCTGCCGGTCGGCGTGAACGACACGGGCGGCTGTCCCGATCCGCATCACCGCTGCAGAAGCGGAAAATACACCCTGCTTCTGCAGGTGGAGGATACCCTTGGCAACCTCTTCTACGACACCCAGCAGGTCTGGTTCGACAACAAGCCGATCTCGGTCGAGTTCAGCGGCATCGAGGGACTTCCGGGCTGCTCTGACCTGAAACTCTCCCAGTTTGTTCCGGGAGGCGCACCCTGTGTTTCCGCCTGGCCGCGAGGTCTATTCGGCATCGCCTACG
>JAJYBH010000102.1 GCA_021779135.1 Deltaproteobacteria bacterium | reverse complement strand
CGCCCGGTCCTCCAGCTGGTGAAAGGACTTCTTGAAATTGGGGGTGAAGTGCTTGACCGGCGTGGGCATGTCACCGGTGAAGATCTCGCTGGCATCGTGAAAGATGCCGTACAGCGCGGCGCGGGCAGCATCCAGCGAGCCATCGAAATAGGTATTGCGGATCATGGCCAGGGCATGGGCAATCACGGCCACGTCCAGGCTGTGCTCCTGGATATTCTCCGGCACGGTGTTGCGCATCAATCCCCAGCGGCTGATGTACCGCATTCTGGAGAGAAACGCGAAGAAGTCATATTGTTCGGGCTGCGGTGATTTCATGGCATGGATTCTCAATCTTTCTTCAACACGGCAATTACTCCAAGCTCCTGATTACGTCCCGACAAACCGTCAGGCCAGCGTACCGTGGGCAGCATATACCAGTTTGACCTGAACATCTTCCCCTTCGACCACCCCTTCAAAACGTAATTCGACTATCTCGCCTTCCGCCGGAATCCTGAGTGCACTGTCAAGTGGCTCCCCGAGCAGCTCCAGCAACGGTATTTTGTCGTTGTTGATCGAAAGGAGGGTAAAGGCATTGCCCGGTTCTTTTGCCAGCTCTGCCAATGTTTTCACAACCCCCCTTTGTGCCTTTGCAACGGCCATGTCAACATAGTTTGCGGCCACATTTCTCCAGACATCGATCGTGACCGGCGATTTTTTTACAAAATCCGCCAGACGTTTCTGCATCAAGGCCATCTCCTCCGGAGGTATCAACCCGATGCTGCTGAAGCGGGTGGTAGAAATAATATTCTGATCTTCCTCTATCTCCAGCGTTGACAGGATCTCCGAGACGGTATTCAGACACATGGCGTACGGCAGTGTGTAAATAAAGTCAAAGTGCAGCCCGGCCAGCAATTTCATGCAGCACTTGCGGATCACATCCAGTTCCGCCGCCTTGACCAGCCAGATAATGACGTGCATTTTTTTGGGTGCCACTGAATCCCTCCTCTACATCGGCAAATCTTGGGTAGCAAGTCGTTTATACCCGTTCATAGGGTTCGAACAGCCGTTTGTACTCATCCAGGGCAAAGCGGTCGGTCATCCCGGCAATGTAATCGCACACGGTCCGTTCCAGCCCGAAACACTCGCTGCGCACGCGGTAACCGGGAGGCAGCAGATTGGGATACTGCAGATAGGTCTCAAACAGGCGGGTGATGAAGATTTCAGCCTTTACCCGCATCTTGTCCACCTTGTAATGGCGGTACAGGTTGTCAAACAGGAAGCGCTTCAGCTCCAGATTCTGCAGGGTGATATCCTCGCTGAAGTGGGCCAGCGGCTTATTGACGCGCCGCAGATCATCCAGTGAGGCGATGGAGTAGCGCTCCAGTTTTGTCGTGATTGTGTCGCAGACATCCCCGATCAGAAGCCCGATCAGGGCGCTGATCGTCTGGTATACCAGCCGCCGGTCGTCAATAGCGGGGAATTTCTCGCGCACTCCGGCGCTGACCCGCTGCCAGAGGGTGATCTGCTCCAGCATGCCCAGCGTTATGTATCCCGATTTCAGGCCATCATCTATGTCGTGGTTGTTGTAGGCGATTTCGTCGGCGTAATTGATGATCTGCCCTTCGATGGAAGGAACGACACCCGGCAGGAAACCGGCCATGACCGCGCCCGGGGCGTCGTAGGGACTGGAGTGCTTGATGATCCCCTCCCGCAGTTCCCAGGTCAGGTTGAGGCCGCTGAAACCGGGGTAGCGCTCTTCCAGCTCATCCACCACGCGAAACGACTGCAGGTTGTGCTCGAAGCCCCCCTTCCCCTTCATCAGGCGGTTGAGCACCTCCTCGCCGGTATGACCGAAGGGGGTGTGACCGAGGTCATGCGCCAGCGCCAGGGCCTCGGTCAATTCCTCGTTCAGGTGCAGCTTGCGGGCTATGGCGCGGCCGATCTGGGCCACCTCCAGCGAGTGGGTCAGGCGGGTGCGGTAGTAATCCCCCTCGTGGTTGACGAAGACCTGGGTCTTGTACTCCAGACGCCGGAAGGCCGCGCAATGGATGATCCGGTCCCGGTCGCGCTCGAAGGCCGGCCGCTGGTCCCGGAAATCCTCATGGTGCTTGCGTCCGCGCGACAACGCGCTGCTGCAGGCGTAACCGGCCAGGTCCGGGCGTTCGGTGGATTCGGTCATAGGCTCAAACTCCCCGTCTGTTTCAATGCTCACTACACGATGTTTCGATCTGTTAAAGGCATGCCCCAATCCTTATATCATTCAATGGATGATGAGCAAAGACCCTTTCTGCGGAGCCGAGATGCGGGTACAAAAAAACCGCCCGGAAATCCGGGCGGCAATTGTTCTGTATCAGGTCAGCGGTTGCTATTTCTTGGTGTGAGCGCCGGCAGCCTTATTGATCAGGAAATTTGCGGTGTAGATAAAGTCATCCAGGTAGTCGTGCCGGCCATCGCCGTTGAGATCCCGCTTCGGGTCGGCGAGAAAAACGGCAAAATCGGAGTCCGCGGACGAGACACCCGCAACAACGGGTGCCAGGGTCAAGGGGTACTCAATCAGGTCACCTTCAGTCAGTATGGTCAGGGTGGCCTGCATGACGCCTGCCTTGGGCAGGGCTTCGACGATCCATGTGGAAGGGTCATCCTTTTTAAGTGACAGCAGCTTGGCGCCATTCAGGGAAAAATTAGGCGATCTGTCACCGCTGGTCGCAAGTTTTACCAGTATCTTCACTGGGGTTGTGCCATCGCTCAGGACAACGGCCGGCTCCTGGTGTACCGCAGGCGAGATCTCATTGCTGAAGAGCGCGGTAAATATGGCCGGAGATCTTTCACCCTTGTAGGTGCGGAAGAGTTCCAGTACCCCTGAATAGGTGGTCACCTTGATTTTGTCGGCCTTTTTGGGTTCCACTACCGGCGGTAGCTCGGCAGCGGGCTCCTCCTGCCGGCCAGCAGCCGGTTCGGAATTTTGTTCGGATACGGCAGGCGTTTCAGACTGTTTTGTCTCAGTATTCCTGGGCTGGTCACTGTTTCTGGTCTGACCATCTGCTGGCGTCGTTACGCTGCCAACATAGGTCGTCGCGGTTGGGGCAGGCGCAGTGCTGGAAGATGACGAACCCGTGGAGCCGGATGAGGCGGCCGGCTGGCTGAATAGTACGCCAGGTGTCGTGATTGTGCCCGAAGAGCCGGCTGTAGAGTTCTGATAATCACTTGAGCTTGCCATCCCCTTTCCTCCGGGCAGAGCTGCGCCTGCGCCGTTGATCATGCTGGAGGATACCGTGATACTGCCATTACCCGTATGGGTGCCAAAGGTGATCGTTGCGACCTGACCGCTGCCCGAAAACGGCTTGGCGTTGATGATGGCAATATTGATGGAACCGGGATTGTTGGTGTTGGCCGCCATCATTGCCCCGGATACGAGGCTGCCCTGGGTAACCGACGGGGAGCCCAGGGAAGATTTGTCATAGGTAACAATCAGTTGGATGCCGGCGACGCCGTCCATGCCGCTACCCTGAATAATGAAGGTACCGTTACCGGCGGGGGTGATGTCTATTGATGCGGCGATGGCGCCCTGGGCACCGAACAGTAAAATAACAAGCGGGATTATGAAAAGATGTCGCATGGTCATTGTTTCTCCCTGGATAACTGATGTCCTTCCCGTAGTAGGCAGATGTTGTACTACTGTAAAAGAGTATACTTGATAAAACGCCAGGTCAATCGAATGTCATCTATCAACATCGAGAAGGCGCTGCCACCGGGTTCCAGCGGAGGATGCCTGCCATCGCGCTCAATGAATCACCCAGTCGCTTTTCTTGACGAGCTGGGGGTTGGCCCCCTGTGTCAGCTGCACAATATAGCACCCTTTCGATGCATACACCTGTCCCGGGCCAAAGCTGAGGCGCTCATAGTCGGGATACAACTGGTCCGGGAACATGCTGATGACGTCGAGAAAGTAGTCGCGGTAAAAATTGCTTTTCATATGCATGAGCGTCTGTGTCATGAGGCTCATGAGCGAGAACATCCTGGTCGATATCCGCTTGTCGTTAACCGGCGCCTTCCTGCTAGACAGCCAGACCTTGGCAAATTTCGAATATATGCCCTCTTCCTGCGGCAACCGGTAGGGATAGGTAATGTAGGTGAAGTTCCGCATGGTTTCCGGCAGGTTCATGAGACTCTTTTTCATCAGGCTTGAGGATATATAAACCATACCGGGGTGTTTCGCGTCCGTAGAGATGCTTTCCAGGGCAGTCAGAGTCTCGGGTCCGGCCCAGAGAATGAGGATGGGAGGCCGGTCATGCGAGACGAGTTGTTGCAGAAATTCCGGCGGCAGTGCCTCGCCTGCCCGGATGGATTTTGTGATGGGAGCGGTTTTCCCCAGGCCCTGCCATGTTTCCTCAAACCCGGCGGCGAGGGTTTTCCCCTCATGACTGTCCTGAACTAGCTGCACGACGGCCTGGTCCGATTCCGCTTCAAGCATATTCGACAGATAATGCGCTGCAGTTTCCCCTTCCTGATACAACCCCCTGGAAAAGTAAAGGGTGTACCAGTCTCCATCGGAGATGACGGGAAAATCGGTAATCGGCAGGATGCAGGGGATGCGGTGCTCTTCGCTGAATTCGTGAACCGGTTTCCAGTCGCCGTAAGAAATCCCGCCAAGAAGCGCAAACACCGGTTCCTTGCGGTAATACTCCTCCAACTGGGCCCGCCATGTTTCCGGTGGACCCTTCAATTCCCAATGGGCCAGCGAAAGCCTGCGGAATTGCCGATCCATGCTTTCCGTATGCCACCCGTAGTTGTCTCGCCGCCTCTCGAATGACCTGGCATTGGTATTGCGGTCTTCGATGTATCTTTCCAGCGGAACCAGCATTGCCGCACGGTCTTCGGGGCTTACCTCACCCGCGATCACGGTTGCAAAGCGCAGGGTTGTATCCGTCACCCCGGGTGAATAGGTCGATGACAGTTCCTTGAGATAGGCGATGAGGATGGCCATGTCGCGATCATCAAGCTGGTAGCGCGGCATTGTGGCGTCCAGCACTCTGCCGGCCGGATCGACCCCGCCCCTGATCACTTTGGCCAGTGTTGTATCCGTGTAGGCCGGCCGGAGGGTGGCAGACCGGAACTGCTCGGGAATTTTTCCCTTCTCTGTCCGGGATAGCTGGAAGTAACTGCGGCTGTTGTAGGGTTGGAAGAGGCTTTTCCCATTGGTTGGAAGAGTTATAACCTGTCCCTCGTACGAACCGAGGCCACCGCGCATGTGGCAACTGGAGCAGGAGAATTGGGTTCCCTCTACGAGAACATCTCCTCGTATGATGGCCTTGAGAGACTCTCCCGATGGAAGGATGCCCTCCCGGTAGATCCGCTCCCCAAGCCTCTGCACCTCATCCCTGGGTAAACCGGCAACTCCGGAACTCTGCTCACTGGCAAACACAACCCCGCACCGGAGAAGTGTCACCAGGATACAGAATCCGACTAAGGTAGCAACAGACCTGAATCTTCTGATGTTACCAACAGATGTTGTCATGTATGTCCGTCACTGGTAGAGCTCGGCACTCTTCAGGAACAAGCCACCATTATTACCTCCGATTATAACAACCTTCCCGTTCGGCAGTGCAGTCGCGGTATGGTTGGCGCGGGCAAAGTTCATTGCGTTTGGCGAAACAGCAAAACTGCCGGCCGGATTATACAGCTCGGCTGAAAGAAGAAAATCGCTCAGGGAGGTAGACGGCCCGCCGATGCCGCCGGTTAACAGAACTTCGCCGGTCGCCAGCATGGCGGCGGCATGGTGACTGCGCGATTCAGTTAACTGGTTGGTGGTGCTGATGCTGGAGGTAAAGGTCGCCAGCACGGGATCGTAGGACTGGGCGCTGAAAAGGTGATTGGCCCCCGGGCCGGCTTGGGTTCCCGCATTACCGCCGGCCAGGATGACCGTGCCATCTGCATCGTTCAGAACTGTTGCCGTATGCTGCCAGCGGCCGGAATCAACGGCCGGGGCAACCATCATGCTCGCAGTTGCGGTAAATGAAGCAGAAATAGAGGCGGCGGCGGGATCATAGAGTTCCGCGTCAGGCAATATCTGCCCGCCAGTCCCTCGCCCGCCCGCCAGAAGGACCTTGCCGGTACGGAGCAGTGTGGCGGTGTGATAGTAACGCGGGTTGATCATGCCCTGGAAAACAGCAGTGAACGTGCCGGTCGCGGGGTCATACAGCTCGGCGCTTCCGAGGGCAGCGCCACCCTCTGTCCCGGGTCCCGGATCATTGATGCCGCCGGCAACGAGTACCTTGCCGTTGGCCAGGAGCGTGGCGGTATGCATCCAGCGGCCGGTTGACATACTTCCGGTGGCTGTGAAGGATCTGCTGGCGGGATCATATATCTCGGCGCTGGCCAGCGGAGTATTATTGTTGTCGATTCCTCCGGTGATCAGGATCCGGCCATTTTGCAGCCTGGTTGCCGCATGGTAGGCGCGAGGTTTCGTCATGGTGCCGATGGAGGAAAAATGGCCGAAGGCGCGTGCAGCGGGGTTAAACAACTCCGCCTTGTCGATGGCCGCCCCGTTGCTGCCGATGCCGCCCGCCGCCAGGGTGTATCCGGTCGGGACAGCGAGACTCACGGTGGTGGGAAGAAGCGTCGCCGTGTGGTTACTCCGGGCATTCCTCATGCTACTGAGATTCTGGAATCCAACAGTGTACCCGCCAAACGGTACAATAGTCGCCGTAGCCGTACCGAGCACAGCCTGGCTGGATTTACTGACCGCGGTCACCGTCACCACACCCGTAGTTGACGGGGCGGTATACATCCCGGTCAGGTCTATCCTCCCATCTGTCGCACTCCCTCCCGTAACTCCGTTTACCTTCCAGACAACCTCCTGGTTCGTGCCAACGGTAAAGGGAAACGATGCCCCGCTTGCAACGGTAACGTTTGCCGGCGATATGCCGCCGCCACCTCCGCCACCGCCTCCCCCGCCGCAGGCCGACAGGGAGAGGATCAAGATCAGAAGCGTAAGCAAAGCTGATAACCTTGCACCCACTGTAAGTTTATTCGCACCGGATCGCATCATTTCGGCTCCTTTGCTATTACCATTTTCCCCGTTAGCTGGAGACAGTGTAATTTGCGGTAAAGATATAGATCATACATAGAATCGAATCACGTTTCACGTCGCCACCGGGATCATTCCGGGGAGCCCTGGCAGTGCCACCGTGGCATGGTTGCCAATCAGGCCTGTCATCAGCGGCAGTTCCGTATTTGTTATTCGCAACCATGCCACAGGCTATCTGTACTACATCGCTACTATCCTAGGGTAACGGGTAGAGCTTGGTACCGGTCTCATCGGCGCCGGAGAAATAGGTCGTCTTGATGAGCAGGACCGGTGTCGGTGCAATGTCCGTCGGAGGTGGTCCGAAGAACTGGGCAACCTGGGTCAGCGGAGCTGAATCAACCGCAAACAGCGGAACCCCGGCGGTGATGTTGTATGAGAGCTTGAACAGCGTGCTGGTCGGGGCAATATTGAACGGGGCAGTTCCAAGCAGTATCGCTGTGACCCTGTTAGCCGCAAGAGTGCTGGGAGGAGTCGAGGGCACCGGGTTGCTGGCTGGGAACAATGTGGCCCCTTTTGCCGTGCTGTATTTGCGGAATAGCACCGGCGAATCATTGGTTACGTCACATTGCATGACGCCGACCCCGGTGAATGCCAGTTGTGGAACGATCACCACGCCAACCGAACCGGGCTGGGGAATGAACGTGACCGATGTATTGCCAGCAGCGGTGTTCAGACTGGCACTGACCGTGTAGGTGCCGGCCGGCGCTGTTACATCAACGGTTGAGGTGAAGTCTGCCTTGATCGCGGTCTGACTGCTCTTTGTCGCCGTCGCGGGGACCGTGAACGTCACCGGAAGTCCTACTTGAGCCCTGTTCGCGCCGAACTTGGCCGTACTTGTGTAATTAGTGAAGTTTGCGGTAATAGTCACCGGAGAGTTCTCGAGCACGGGGTTTTTCGCCGCTGTTACCGGTATCGTAGTAGTTGCGACACCGCCACCACCACCACCGCCACCGCCACAGGCAGTCACCAGCATCGACAACCCGAACATCATGACCACGTATGCGCTAAATTTTAATTTCATGAGAGTATCCCCCTTTGTTATGTCGAGCTTTACATAGCGCTCTTTTAGTTATCAGAACCGTTTCCATATCCTCTTCTGTTATTCCTGTGAAACGGCTTCCATCCTGCATCGGATTAGATTTTCGCTTAATTCCCGTCAGAAATTCAGGGTCCCGGTCACCTTTTGCAGCATAACCAGGGCATCCCTCCCGTCGATCACGCCGTCCGGTTGGGGAGCGGCATTTTGAAACGGGGCAACATCCCCCTGCCGCATCATCAATGGAGTGGCCGGCACCAGTCCGACCGCGGCCTGAAGCACCAGCAGGGCGTCCTGTATATTTACCACCCCGTCGCCGTTGACGTCTCCCGTGGGCGGAGACGGGGATGTCAAGCCGAGTTGTGCAACGGCCTTGGCCGCATCCAGACGTCCATATCCATACGTATTGTCGGGCCCCGCAGGTCCAAGGTCCCGCGCCCCGGCTGTCAGGGCATTACGTATAGCATCCGGCTTACCATCCAGCAGGGCCGGCCGGCCGCTCAGGAGAAGGGCAATTGCACCGGAGAGATGCGCGGCGGCCAATGAGGTCCCGGAATTCGTAAAGGTCGAATACGTGCCGTTCAGGTCCGTCGTCCTGATGAAGGTCCCCGGCGCGACAAGCAGTGGGTAGAGCGTTGTGCCGTCAAACGCCGAAGGCCCCCTGCTGCTGAATGATGAGATCAGGTCGTTACTATCGGTTGCCCCAACCGGAAACGCCCCCGGATTGTTGCCCGGACTGACGGAGGTATTGCCCAGCGGCCCCCGGTTTCCGGCCGAAAACACTACCGCTATTCCCGCTGCGGTCAGGCTCTGGATGTCCGGAGCAAACTCTCCTGAATACCCGCCCGGATTGTCCAGATCCCACGAATTGTTCACCACGTCCGGCGCGTCTGCGGTTGCCGGGTTACCGTCCGGGTCGAGAATCCACTGGAACGCGGCATGGATGTTGCTGAGTGTCGCGTTGCCAAAGTCGTCGAATATTTTCGCCGAGATCCAGAGCGCTCCAGGCGCCACCCCCACCGGATTGCCGGTCGTATTCCCAGCGACCATGATCCCCATGGTGCCGGTGCCGTGGCCGTTGCGGTCGTAGGGAGTCGAGCTGTTCAGGTACGGATCGAACCAACTGTTCGTCCCCCCCCGCCATTTACCTTTGAGGGCCGGATGCGCGATATTCACTCCGGTATCCAGGCTCGCCACCACGGTCCCCTGCCCCCTGAACCTCTGCCCCCAGAGACTGGGAGCACCAATCAGGCCGAGATTCCAACTCACCGGTTCGACGGGGGCAGCCACGGTTGTTTGAAGGCCGACTACGCTGTCGAGAACCACCTCAGCTACATCATCCCGAGCCGCGATCTCCCGGATGACATCAGCAGTGGCGGTCAGGGCAAAACCGTTAAAAATCCAGAAACCCCTCACCCTTCTGACTCTTCCCGCTTTCTCTCTCTCTGAAAGGACAGTTTTGAGCCTCTGTTGAGACCGATCTGCCCTTTCCCTCAGGCTCCGGATCGTCTTTTCCTGCCGTTCGCGGCGTTCGGAATGTGTGACAGCGGCCTTGAGCAGAGGGCGGTCCACCTCCTCTTTCAGTTTGACGATGACGGCAAACTCATCCAGGGCAGAAGATCTGCCGACCTTTGCCGACAGAGAGGGGCCGAGAACACCACCCCAGGCCGGGCACGTGGCAACCGGCATTGCTACGATTATCAATGAACAGAACAAACGGCTTACATGCTTACCTAAGCTATTCAACAAGAATATCCTTTATCCGTACATCGCCGATTACCAGCGTAACCTTGCCCCCCGGCTTAACCAGCCCTCCGGGGTTGTTGAAGAAAATCCAGTAGACTGTCTTTGCGTCGCCCGAATTCGGGAGGTTCCTCAGTTTCCCGACGAAGGCCATATTCGGGATCGGCAGGCTGGCTCCGGAAGCCTGATCGATCAGGGTGATCGGCGTCGTATGCTTTATCGTCTCACGGGCCTTCTTCGGATCTGTGACTCGGTAACGAAGATCGAGCATCAAGCCATCGACAGCCGGTTTGATCCGCACCACCTCGATGCCGTTCACTTCCCATTTCGATGGGACACGTTTTTCAGGCGTTGCCGTCTCCTGCACCTGCTGCCGTGGTCCGGCACAGCCTGAGAGTGCCGACAGGGAAAAAGCCATGAGAGCCAGCCACGCAACTGATTTCGTCCTTTTCTGTATGCCGGTCCGTTCACTCCTCATTCTGTCAGAAGGGATTCAGGCCGATGGCCTTCTCCAGAATAAAGAGCGCATCCGACAACGTGAGTGCCGCTTTCGCCTCTCCGCACGGAAGCCCGTTAGTCAAGGGAGTAACGTTTCCCGCGGCATAATAGCCATTTGCAGAGACCGCCTGGAGCGCCAGCAGGGCGTCACGGCCATCAATCCTGCCGTCGCCGTTCAAGTCCCCCTTGAACGGGCTGCAGTCCTGCACTGTCGGGTCCCAGCTGGCCAGGAACGTCAGGGTTCCCCCGGGGAACTTCCCGGCGTTGGTGAGACCCAGTGTGCGGTCATACAGGGTGTAGTAGCCGGGAAAGCCGGCTGCAGTCAGATCCAGCATGACATCCAGCGTTTTGCCCGCCGGGAGGAGCGGGGCGAATTCCTTCCTCGGATACGGCAACAGGTTGCCGTCCTCGGCGATCGGCTGCGGATAGATGGCCTGGGCCTTGGCCAGGGCCGGGTCGACGTTGGAGTTATCCCGGTAACTCCCCTGGATGGTCGGGACCCGGTTTTTTCCGCCGGCATTGATCATCCGGAGGAGAGTTTTTCCGGCGACTCCGAAGGGTGCGTAAATGCCGGGCACCGTTGCTGCACCGGGACCCGCCGAGATCGGCTGCAACGCGATGGTGTCGGGATAGCTCTTCCCGTTGATCATGTAGTAAAGCGGTTGATAGTCCAGGGTGGATTTAACCTCGTTCTGCGCCGTGATGGTAAGAGGATACGGCAACGGGGTTTTCCGGGAATTGATATCCACCTCCTCGTTCATCGTTACGAACTTCTTCAGGGTGTAATCGTAGCGCGCCAGAATCTCGCTGAACAGGAGGACCTGATCGCGGTCATAGGCGGTATTGGGATTGGTTGCCGTGGGAGGATACGCCGCCCCGGCAACTCCTGCTCCCGGTCCGACCACCAGGGCGCCATACAGTCCCATGGGTATCTGTAGTGCGGGATTAGTGCCGCTCTCGTAGAGGAAGGTTCCGGTCTTGACCACGCCGAAGTTGTACACGGCTGTACCACCGTTCGCCACGGCCTCGGTTGTGAACGAGCGTACCCTCGGAGTCGGCGCTATCGGCTGCACCGCGATCGGGAAAAACGGGTTCTGAGGAACGTTCAGAGCCGGAACCGAGGAATCGTAGTTGGTGGCAGAGGGCGGATTCGAGTTGGGTACGATGCTCTGCCCCGGAATGACCAGTGATACCGGTACCGGCAGGTTATTTACCAGATTGATGGTGAGATTCTGGCCCGTCGGAACGTACAGTTGCGGGCCGGGAACCGTGACAACGCCGAGGTTTGCGGCGCCGGCCGTATCATTGGCGAAGCCCCAGACCGGGACGACCTGGCCGTCCGGCATGGTGATCGTTGTCCTGTCCGCTCTCAGGTTGAACGTAACCGCCAGTGCGGAAGATGTTACGGCAATCATTGCAAATTGCACGAG
>JAJYBH010000101.1 GCA_021779135.1 Deltaproteobacteria bacterium | reverse complement strand
CCCTGCCCTGCTGCCGTCCTTTCCTGGTTTGCACGCTCAACAACAGGCGCTTGATTACGGAGTCAAGTATTCCGGATGCACGGTACATTTTGTGGATTGCGGCACCGATACCGGCCCGATCATTCTGCAGTCAGTAGTCCCGGTACTACCGGACGACACCGAAGATACGCT
Source organism: Deltaproteobacteria bacterium (assembly GCA_021779135.1). Lineage (GTDB taxonomy): Bacteria > Desulfobacterota > Desulfuromonadia > Geobacterales > Pseudopelobacteraceae > CAIPTY01. Next base: position 11,613 of record JAJYBH010000101.1, on the reverse strand, counting down.
CTCTGCCCGCATTCAGGCCGAAGAGCATCGAACCTTCTTTGAGGCGGTAAGACTTTTCATTGAAGGAAAGATCACGGTAAACGGCAGACTTGTACGGATACAGGCATAATTCGCTTGACACCTTGTCGCGATAAATGGTAAAAATTCTTCTTTAGCTGAATAAATACGTAATCTACGTTTATATGGAGGTGCAGTTTGGCACATCACAAATCGGCAATCAAACGAATCAAACAGAATACAAAACGGGCCGCTCGTAACCGGCACGTCTCGTCAACACTGAAAACATACATCAAAAGAGTGCGCGAAGCCGTTGATGCCAAGGACAAGGAAGCCGCAAGCGCTGCCCTGAAAGCAGCTATTCCGGTCATCGACGCATCGGCATCAAAAGGGGTCATTCACCGTTCCAATGCCTCCCGCAACGTGTCCCGCCTTACCATTCTGGTAAACACACTCGGCTGAGACACTGCTGCTGAGTAATTTAATAAAAAGGGGCTACCGTTTCGGTTGCCCCTTTTTCGTCCAGCGCCTTGCCAGAAGACATAATCAACCGCTACAAATTCCTGTCACAAGCCCGTGCATAAGGGTATAGGGTTGTCCGCCGCCAGTCTTTGAAGCCAGGTCGCATCGATACAATTCGGTAAAAATACCTCGCAGTTCTCCCCGCTTGAAATTTCTGGCCTGAGTAATCATATCATCCAAGAAATAGGGGTTTATCCCAACCTCCCGACCAATATCACTCTTGGCTGCCTTACGGTCCACCATCTCCCTGACCCGCCATAATTGGCGGAAATGACGTGACAAGGCGCCGATCATCATGGGGGTCTCTTCGCCATTTCGAAAAAGTGTATCCAGGCTTTTCAAGGAATTACGCAGATCCCGGCTACACAGGTATTTGGCTAGCTCAAAGACCGTAAATGCCTTGCTGCTGCTGGCGACTTCCCGTACATCATCCAGGGTAATCCTTGGACGATTTCCGGCAAAAACCACCAGTTTTTCGACTTGCGAAGACAACTCCTGGAGGTTGTTACCGATCAGAAAAGAAAGAAGATCAGCCGCCGCCGGCTCGATCGGTTTCCCGTGAACAGTAGATTCGTTCTGGATGAAAGCGGAGAGCTTGTTATCGTAAAGGCGTTTGAATTCAACCAGTACGGCATGTTTTTTCAACTCTACGAAGAACTTTTTGCGCTGGTCGATCTTTGCCCCGCTAAAGATCAGACAGGTAGTTGCGGCAGGGTTCAGAATATACGGTAACAACACTTCACAAGCGGCAGCAGAGAGACTTTCCGCGCGCTTGACAAGTACGGCGCGACGTTCGGCAAACATGGGCAGGGTCAGGGCCGTATCACAGATATCAATGCCCTTTGATTCGTTGCCGTAAAAAACATTGTAGTTGAAATCCTTGAGGGATGGATCGATAGTCCGGTCAAGCAACAGTCGTGTTGCCCGGTCAACCAAAAAAGACTCTTCTCCATACAGGTAGCATACGCTTGGAATAGTGCCCTTTCTGAGGCTTGTTTCGAATTCCTGAGAGGTCATGTTAGTATGATTGTTCCACTGACATAAGTAATTTTTGGGCGATGGTGTGCGAGGCGGATGCAAGTGCGGCCTCCTCGGCGGAACGTTGCAGAGCCAGGTCTGTATTGGCAGGGTAATCCTGATACGCTGAAAGTGTTCCCTTCCAGAAAGGCGTGGTTTCGCCTTTGCGGAACAGCTCGGATTCCACCTCAATGATCAATCGGTATTCTCTGACCTTGTCCAGCGCGGTATACGACATGGCCCGCACTGCATAAGAACGCAGCGTGCCCTTCATCCGAAGGTCTGCGGCGGTAGCGGTGTCAGCCGGATAAAGCCCGCGCAGGGCATGGCATTCGTCCAGAATGGCCCGACGCAGCATCGTCTGGGCCGAGGGCGGACTGTCTGCCTCAATTCCGATGAAAGATACCCACACTGATTGGCCAACGGCCAGCCTGTTGTCGGCAGAACCGGCAAAGCGGTATCCGCAGGCTGACATAAATAAAAGTAAGAGCAACAGGGACAACAGCCGAAAACAATGTCTCATGTTCAAGGTGCCGACAGGAGAACGGTGTGTACCGGCTGTCATTACCACCCTACCCGACAACGATATTAACCAGTTTGCCAGGCACGCAAATAACCTTGCGGACCTGAGCGCCTTCAAGAAAAGGTTGTACCTTGTCGTCTGCCAGGGCTTTGGCCTTCATGGATTCTTCATCAATCCCTGCCGGCAGCGTAATTTTTGATCGAAGCTTGCCATTGACCTGCACAACAACCAGCACCTCTTCATCAACCACCGCGCTTCGGTCATACTCAGGCCATGCGGTCGACGAGAGGTTCTCCCTGTGCCCAAGCCGCTGCCACAGTTCCTCGCTGATGTGAGGTACAAATGGGGCAAGCAGGAGCACCAGAATATCAAGTGCCTCCTTCATCACCGCGCCATACTGGGGAGAGGATAGTTCCGTTGACTGCAAGGTGTTAAGCAGTTCCATCACGGCTGCAATGGCTGTGTTGAAATGAAAGCGTTCCTCTAGGTCTTCGGTGACCTTTTTGATGGTCTTGTGCACACTGCGTCGCAGGCTCCGCTCTTCGGCCGTCAGCACCTCGGGATTGATGGTTCCGGCCTTGACGGCCAGGTCAAGATTCTCATGTACCAGTTTCCAGACCCGGTTGAGAAAACGGAATGAGCCGTCTACCCCTTGATCGCTCCAGTCGAGATCCTTTTCAGGTGGCGCGGCAAACAGCGAAAAGAGGCGCGCTGTATCGGCACCGTATTTTCTGATCAGGGCATCCGGGTCAACTACATTCCCTTTGGACTTGCTCATTTTGGCGCCATCTTTGATAACCATGCCCTGCGTCAGAAGATTGAGAAACGGCTCATCGCAGGATATATAGCCCATGTCACGCAATACCTTGGTAAAAAAGCGCGCGTAGAGCAGGTGCATGACAGCGTGCTCAATGCCGCCGATATACTGGTTAACCGACATCCAGTAATCAACCTTCCCGCGGTCAAGCGGACCGTCCAGCAGATCCGGGCAGCAGTATCGAAGAAAATACCAGGAGGACTGTACAAAGGTGTCCATGGTGTCCGTCTCACGACGTGCTGCTATGCCACAGATCGGGCAGGCTACATTGACAAATGATTCCAGGCGGGCTAGAGGGCTGCCCCCCTCACCGGTAAATTCCACATCCACGGGAAGCGTTACCGGCAGATCCTCTTCAGGGACAGGCACGACACCGCATACATCACAGTAGATAACCGGGATGGGATTGCCCCAATAGCGCTGACGGGAGATGCCCCAATCGCGCAGACGGTAGTTAATAGTCTTTGTGCCTATATTTTCGCTCTGCAGATAGTCGGCAATGACCTCCTTGGCAGCCTCGCTTGATTGCCCGTCAAAACGGCCGGAGTTACACAGGATGCCGGGCTCGGTATACGCTTCCGTCATCGTTTCCTTGTCGAGGGACACTCCTTCCGGCTGAATGACGACCTGAAGAGGCAAGGCATATTTTCTGGCAAACTCGAAATCTCGCTGGTCGTGGGTCGGAACAGCCATGACCGCGCCGGTTCCGTAATCCATAAGTACGAAGTTAGCCAGATAGATCGGCATACGTGTGCCGGTCAGGGGGTTAATGCAGTAGGAGCCGGTAAAGACCCCTTCTTTCTCATAATCGTCAGCAGTCCGCTTGTTATGGTCCGTTGAGCGAGTTTTTTCGATAAAGGCATCAACCTCCGCCTTCCGATCCGCAATTGTCAACTCAGGAACCAAGGGATGTTCTGGTGCCAATGACATGAAAGTTGCACCGAAGACCGTGTCCTGACGGGTAGTAAAGACCTTGACAAAACCGGAGGCGCCTTCCAGGGGGAAGTTGATTTCACAGCCGAAGCTTTTGCCTATCCAGTTGCGCTGCATGACCAGAACACGTTCAGGCCAGCCGGGCAATTTATTAGTCCAATCAAGCAATTCTTCGGCATAATCGGTGATGCGGAAAAACCACTGGTCGAGTTCTTTCTGGCGCACCTCCGAATCACAGCGCCAACACCCCCCATCTTCCACCTGCTCGTTCGCCAGTACGGTTTCACACTTGGGACACCAATTGACGTAGGATGTTTTTTTGTAGGCCAGTCCCCGCGAAAACATCTCCAGAAATATCTTCTGTTCCCAGCGGTAATACCCCACGTCACAGGTTGCTATTTCCCGGTCCCAGTCATAGGAAAGCCCCAACTGTTTGAGCTGCCCGCGCATATAGGTTATATTTTCGTAGGTCCATTTTGCCGGATGGCTTTTGTTCTGGATGGCGGCATTCTCGGCAGGCATGCCAAAGGCGTCCCATCCCATGGGGTGAAGAACGTTGTAACCCTGCATGCGCTTGAATCTGCCGATCACATCTCCGATGGAGTAGTTCCGCACATGGCCCATATGAATCCTGCCTGAAGGATAAGGAAACATTTCCAGAAGGTAGTATTTTTGTTTTTCGGCATATTCAACAGCCTGGAAGGTCTTTGACTCCTCCCAGTATTTTTGCCACTTCTGTTCAATCTCACCGGGGGTATACTTTTGCTCCACAGCCTATTCCTTTCATCTCAAGACGGTAATTATTTCCCACTATAATATTTCAGACGCACAGGTGATCATTGATTCAGAGTAATTCGCCCTTGACAAGGATTTCTTGGGCGACTCGATGGAGCGGAACGACAATATCAACCAGACCAGTCACCACAGCCTCTCGTGGCATGCCGAAGACAACAGCAGTTTCGGCGGATTCCGCGATCACATAACCGCCATTTTCATGGACCTTCTTGACGCCCTTACTGCCATCATTACCCATTCCGGTAAGTATAACCGCTATCATGCGGTTCCGGTAGATTCCGGCACATGACTCAAGCATTACATCAACCGAAGGTACATACCGGTCAGTGGAGGCTGGGGGCACGATGCGGGCAGTCACCTGCCCCCCACTGACTTCAAAAGTCATATTCATGCCGCCCGGCGCGATCAGTATGCGCCCCGGAATAACGGGGTCCCCATCCTCAGCTTCCTTGATATCAAACAGTGAAGAACGGTTCAGCCTATCGGCAAATGCCTTTGTAAATCCTGCCGGCATGTGTTGTGACACAACAACGGCAAAGGGAAACTTGTTTTCGAACGATGAGAAGATACTCTGCAATGCCGGGGGGCCGCCGGTTGAGGAACCGATAGCGACTATATCGATCGCTGTCGTCTGTCGGGGTGCTGCTGTAGATTTAACAGTTCGCTGGAGTTGTTCATTCTTACGTTTTTCAACGGGGCTCTTCAGGTTGAGACGGTTGATGCCTTTCGGTTTGTGGTTAAATACTTGAAGGACCTTTTGTTGGAGGTCTTCCTTGATGAGCAACAGGTCGGCCGATGCAGTGCTGGATGGTTTTGCAATAAAATCAAGCGCACCGAGTTCCAGAGCCTTAAAAACATTATCCGCGCCACTCAAGGCGCTGATCACGATCACGGGCATCGAAAAACGGTTCGTAAGGATGCGTAGCAAGGTAAAACCGTCCATTTTCGGCATTTCCAGGTCAAGCGTAACCAGATCCGGTTTGAGGGCAATAACCTTCTGGATGCCCTCCTCACCATTGGTTGCAAACCCGATCACTTCAATATCTTTTATCCCTTCCAGCATCTTTGTGATTGTGCGGCGACTGAAGGCTGAATCATCAACCACCACAACCCTGACCGCACTCATGGCCGCACCCCGACAGTCGCTTCAGGTTTCTGGTAAATCATGTCGTTCTTGAAGTGGCGCAGGGTAAACTGCGTAGTAACGTTCATGAGTGACTCAGAGTGTCCCAAGAGCAGATAACCACCCTCGTAGAGCGTGTTGAAAAAAGATTCCACCACCCGTTTCTTTGCAGCCAGATCAAAGTAGATGATGACGTTGCGGCAAAAGATCAGATCCATTTTACCAAGCATTATCATGCGGTTAACGTCAAATAGATTAAGATGGCTTATACTGACGAGGTCGCGAATCTCATTACAAACCTTGAGACCATCTTCCTGCTCGACAAAAAATTGTTTGACGTCCTTTTCATCGGTTGCCCTGAAGGATGATTTGCCATAAACCGCTCGCCTGGCGTGTTGCAGAACTCTCTGGCTGATGTCGGTCCCGACTATTTCTATCTTCCAGCCCTGCAGTTCTGCCTTGCCATGCAGCAGCATGGCAATGGTATAGGCTTCTTCACCGGTCGAGCATCCCGCGCTCCATATACGAAGGGACCGGTTGCCACTAAGAGCCTTGCGCTTCAGTAATTCCGGGATGACTTCGTCGGTAAAAGCCTTCAACTGGTATGCTTCCCGAAAAAAATACGTCTCGTTGGTCGTGAGGATATCCATGATATCCATCAGTTCCTGGTCTTTTTTGCGGTTATACTTCAGGTAATGGTAGTAATCACGGAACGATGTCAGGTTGAGGGCCGTCAGTCGTTTGGCCAAGCGTTTTTCCAGGATGTATTTTGATTCATTGTCAAAATAGATACCACAGTGGCTGTAGACAGAGTCCCTCAGCAGGCAGAACTCCTCATCGGACATAATCAGTTCGGAATCCAGAGTAAAGGTCATGCAAGACCCTTCAACAGGATCTGCAACTGTGTCCTGACTAGATCATTCGTCTCGACTTCAAGAGCTTGCGTCAACAGCTTATCGGCCAGAGGCGCGGGAAGCAAGGCAACCGCCCTGGCGCAGGCTATGCGGACGCCCCAGATAGCATGTGCTAGGAGGCGCTCAGCATGGGGTATGATACGTTCAACTGCCCTGCGACTCAGGATGGAGAGAGCTAATGTCACTACTTCTTCATCACTGTTGTCCAGAGCCTGTTCAACAAGGACAAGAGCTTGATCGTTCTCCAGGTTTTCGAGGAGTTTCAGACAGGTCAGCAACACAAGACCCTCGGATCCGGGCAAGACGGTATTGACGGCATCCAGCGTCCCCTCAGGGCAGACGCGGGCCAGGGTATTCAAAACTGCGCACTGTACCCAGATGTCTTCATCGTTCAGGGCATGGGTCAAGGCCGGCACAACTCCACTGTCGCCAACCTCGGCCAGAGATTCTGCGGCGGCAATGCGCACGTCGGGATCCTCATCCACCAGGGCCATGAGCAGCATACCGCTGGAAGGGACAAGGCGCAACTTGCCGATGGCTGAAACCGCGGCCTGCCGTACAAGGGCATCCTCGTCTTTCACCAGGAGCAAAAGCTGGTCACCGTCCCCAAGTGTTGCGAAGAGGATAGCAGCATTCCGGCGTTGTTCCGACTGGTCGGAATCGCCAAGCTGGCAGGCTACGGACTGTATGCTGCTGCGATCGATCATTGCAAGCGCCTGAAGGCAGACCACGACCCTGGTTCTCACATCCTGATCAGGGTCATCGAGTAGTCGAACGATTTCGGGGATACAGTCTGTCAATCCAAGTTTGCCGGCCGCCGAAACAGCGGCTTTCCGTACGATTGGCGACGGATCAGACAGTGCATCGTGTACGACTGCTCCGCCATTGCGATAAGCGCATTCGCCAATTAGTGTGCAGATTGCTGAACGTAACGTGGCATCTGAATTGGTAAATTGAGAAATCATGGTGTCAATGCCATCGGGGCCAAGATGCTTGAGAGCCTTGAGGGCGACCCCGGAGAGTCTTTCATTGACCAAGGCCTGCAGAAAGATCTCTACACAACGGTTGTCTCCGATAATATCCAGTACTGTTACAACCGCTTCTGACAGTAACGGATCAGAGGTATCAAAAGACTCCAGCAGAACCGGAACCTGGTCGCCACCTTTAAGGCACTCCAAAGCTGATTCAAGGGCTTGGCGGGATTCTGTCCCGGATCGTAAGTAAATGCGGGAGAGTGCAATAATAGCGGCATTACGGCTGCTTTTCTGGCGTACATGCAGCCCTTCAATCAATAACGCAACTGCCGTGTCATCGGCAATGCTTCCCAGGCATTCATACACGGCCTTGCGGAGCATATCATTTTCAGCAAGACGTTTTATTTCGTCCGGGATCGGGGACGGCACCGCCAGTTTGCCAATGGCGGCCAACGCATTAAAGCGGAATAATTCGGTTTCATTGATAGCAATAGCTTTGATCAGATCAGGGACTATTCGGGTATCACCAAGGTTACCAAGATGTTCGGCTGCTGCCGCCGCAACATTCACATCAGCATCATCAAGGGCTGACAAGAGAGGTGGCACAAAAGCAGATGATTGAGTACTGCCCATCACATCAATGATAAATTTTCGCACATCGGCATCGGAATCATGCACCAGCCTGTTCAGGGGAGCGAAAGCTCGTTCACCAAGCCTGGTCACCGCCTCGGCTGCCGAATTTCTCAAGCCTGCGTTATCTTCGCTGCGAAGCAGTTCAAGCAGGTTGTCGATCGTACCCTCTTCCGGATCGGAAGAGACGAATACCTCGACAGCTTCCTTGCGAACTCGCCAACTTTCATCACCCATGGCGCCAAAGAGCAGCGTGCTGGTTTCACACGCCGGCCTGCCCCTGAGGTCTTGAATAACACGACGTCGCACTTCTTCATCATCTGACAGAAGGATGTTTTGAATATCCTGCATACTTTTTCACCTGCATGCTTTCCGGAAATGTAACTCTAGTAAGTTATAGTAGGTGGGTATTAATTCGATACCGTTCGCACAACTTCACGGTACTCCGATTGCCCAAGAAGAGAATCGATATCCAGGATCATAAAAACACGGTCATCAGAAAGACAGGCCCCCAACAGAAATTCCATCCCGATGCCATCTGTCGTGTTGAGCGGGGGTTTAATATCCTTGGCAGATACCGTGATTATCTCCATAACAGTATCAACCTCCAACGCGAGTGTCTGCCGGGCCAGAGAGACTATCAGCAGTTTGGTGGTTTTCGGATTGGCCGGCCCGGGCATGCCGAAGAGTTTGCGCAGGTTCATAACCGGAATCACAGCCCCGCGAAGATTTATGACCCCTTCCAGTATCCGAGACGAGCGCGGAAGAGCGGAGAGTTTCTGTGGAAGAATTATCTCCCTGATCCGCATTATGTCGATGGCAAAAAGGTTTTCATCGAGGCTGAAACAGGCCAGCTGGATGACAGGATTATCACTGCTCATGTGTTTTTTTCCATCTTGACACCTTTACCGAGCAACTTTTCTATCACTTCAATGATAATTGCGGACTTGAACGGCTTGGTCAGATAGGCGGCTGCCCCGCACGTGGAACCCAGTTCCCGATCCTCAGCACTCTTTTTGGCGGTCAGCATAACGACTGGAATGCTGGCATGAAGGGGATGCTCCTTAATCCGCCGGCAAATATCATAACCGTTAATGTCAGGCAACATGATATCAAGAAGAATCAAATCAAAAGCTTCATTCGAAAGTTTTTCCAGTGCTTCGCTTCCCGTAGATACACCCGAGACTTCGAAACCATTAACGGTCAATATTACTGTCAAAAGTTTGAGAAGACTTTCCTCGTCTTCAATTATGAGAACCCGCTTTCGTTGCATGGCCACACCCCTCAATACAAATGTATATCGATGATATTAAAGAGATTCAGAAGGATAATCATTCGTCCGTCGGACCGTCCAATGCCGCTTACAAAGTCGCGATTGATTCCCTCCAGGACAGCTGGAGCTGCTTCAATTTCATCTTTTGCAATACGGACCACCTGAATAATTTCGTCCACGAGGAGGCCGCTGAAGGATTCACCGTGCCTGACGACAATTACCCGTTCGCGTCCCGTAAGCGACTCACGCACAAGGCCGAGCCGGTCCAGCATGTCAATTATTGGTATGATAACGCCACGCAGTGATATTATGCCGGATACAAAGGATGGTGCTCGTGGCACTTCGGTGACTTCACGTGGCTTGATAAGTTCTTTGATATCCATGATATCCACGCCGTAGACTTCATCGGAGACCTTGAAACAGAGAAATTCCTGTATATTATTCTGTTCGGTGACAGCCTGTGCTTCAGATGCGAGCGGCAGGCTTTCGCCACAACCGGCGGACTCCCGACCAGCCAAAATTGCCTCAAGCGGATTCCTTGGGACAAGGCGCTGAGTTGGTTGGTGGATCCGGGAGATATCCTGGGGCACATTGCGAACGGTTACGGGTTCGGCATTCAGAAAGTAATCCTCATCATCCGGAGTTTGCGCTTTTGATGCATCATCGTGGGGCACGGCGGATTGCCGGAGATCCTCCTTGGGCGACGGAGAAATTTCAGGCTGGCGAAGTTCCTGGCCCTGACGGGCTTTTTGTCTGATTTTAGCCAAATCCATGGTTCCCACCTACATCATCAATTCGTCTTTAATTTCGTTGATAATAGCTGAATCAATCAGCGCGGCATCATTCCCGTAAGCAACCAGCAGAGCATTGGTTGCCATCGAATTTATCTTGCGGGGGACTCCGCCCGTGAGTTCATACAGGTACTGAACAGCGTCAGGGGTAAACAGTCCTGGGGCACCGCCGGCCATTTCCAACCTGAAGTCAAGGTATTCCATGGTTTCTTCCAATGACAGGGCTTGAAGGTGGTACTGCAGTGCTATCCTTTGGCGGAGCGGTTCAAAACGAGGAGTTGCCAGCATTGTCCGCAGTTCGGGCTGCCCCATGATAAGAATCGCCATTAAATTCTGATGATCAAGCTGATAATTCGTCAGCAGGCGGATCTCGTCAAATACCTCGGGTTTGTCGACTACCTGCCCTTCGTCTATGACAAGTACCGGGCAGATGCCATTTTGACTGTTCTGATATACCGCTCCGTTGATCTGTTCAAGCAGTCCGTCTTTTGATTCAGCCGGTTTTTCAACATCAAGAAGCCTGGCCGTTGTACGTAAAAAGTCGATGGGACTCAAGCGTGGGTTTACAATAAAACAGAATTTAAAGCCTTCACCCAGACGGTCCATGAGTGCCCGTGAAAGTGTCGTTTTTCCGCAGCCAATCTCACCGGTCAATACGGCGATCTCGCGCTCCTCTACTACAAACTCCAGTCGGGCCAGAGCCTCTTCATGTCCCCTGCTGAGAAATAGAAATCGGGGGTCGGGGGTTTTGCTAAAGGGCTTTTCCCTGAAACCGAAATAGTCTTTGTACATGGCGGTTAATTCCCGGCTCTCATGGTTTCATTGATCATTCCACCGACATCGAGAACAAGAATTGTGCGCTGGTCACCAAGGTCGGCAGCTCCTGAAATTCCCCTGAAGCGCTTGAACGATGCACCGAGTGACTTGATGACAATGTCCTGCTGTCCCAGCAGATCATCCACAACTATCCCCAGACGTTTCTCCGCAACACCGACAACCACCACGTAATATTCGTGAGGCCGCTCGGTTGAACGGATTGAGGAAAAGAAACCATCGAGTCTCAGCAGGGGCAAGGTATGGTCACGCAATTGAATAACTTCCTTGCGCTCGACGGTCACGATGTCGGCATCAGTCAGGAGCAGCGACTCCATTACCGATGTTATGGGAAGTGCGTAAATTCTTCCTGCACACTTGATGATCAGGGCCTTGATGATGGCCAGTGTGATCGGCAGGGTGATGATGAAGCGCGATCCCTGACCTTTTCTGGATTCAATATCAACCATTCCTGAAACGGCGGCGATGTT
>JAJYBH010000220.1 GCA_021779135.1 Deltaproteobacteria bacterium | reverse complement strand
CCCGTCAACCCCGCCATAATTAGTTCAGGGCGAATAGCTCAGCTGGGAGAGCGCCAGCCTTACAAGCTGGATGTCACAGGTTCGATCCCTGTTTCGCCCACCATACCAAACTGGGAAAAGAATCTTTTCCCAGTTTTTTTCACTGATGAAGCAGATTGGGGTTGTAGCTCAGTCGGTTAGAGTGCCAGCCTGTCACGCTGGAAGTCGCGGGTTCGAGCCCCGTCAACCCCGCCATACTATTAAGGGCATCCGCTGTACCGGCGGATGCCCTTAGTTTTTTCACCGCAGTTTTTCCCGCCGGGACTCTCAAACGGGCGTGAAACGCAGCAGATATCAACCTTCCGCAACCCCCATTCCCATCCGCTTCATCTTCTCCACCAGGGTTGTCCTGTTGATTCGCAAAAGCGCCGCCGCCTGGGCCTTGACGCCCCCCGACAATTCAAGAGCGCGGATGATCAGGCCACGCTCGATCTCTGCGATTGCGGCCACCATGTCCATGCCGTTCCCGGTCAACTCCAGACAGGTATATCCCTCAGCGCCCCCCTGCCCGCTCATCCCGGCCGGGAGGTCCTCTACGTAGATGACCTCCCGCTCTGTCATCGCCACCATGCGTTCGACGAGGTTCTCCAATTCACGCACATTACCGGGCCAGGTGTGCTGTTCGAGGGTATCCAGCGCTCGTTTGCTGATGGTCATCGTAGGACGCCCTACCAGTCGGCAGTATTTTTCCAGAAAGGCCCCCACCAGCACCATGATGTCCTGCCTCCGTTCCCGCAGGGGAGGCAACTGCAGCGGGATCACGTTCAGGCGGTAGAAGAGGTCTTCACGGAACTTACCCTGGCGGACCAGTTGCTCCAGATCACTGTTTGTTGCTGAAATCACCCGGACATCAAGCTTGAACGGTTTATTCGAACCGACCCGCTCCACCTCCTGTTCCTGAAGCACACGCAGGAGCTTGGTCTGCAGGTGGAGCGGCATGGTGCTGATCTCGTCCAGAAAGATGGTCCCGTGATTTGCGGCCTCGAACTTGCCGGCCTTATCCCTGATAGCGCCGGTAAAGGCCCCCCGCACATGGCCGAACAGTTCACTTTCAAGCAGGGACTCCGGAATTGCCCCGCAATTGACCGCCACGAAAGGCTTCAGCCTGCGGGCACCGTTGAAATGCAGCGCCCGGGCCACCAGCTCCTTGCCGGTGCCCGACTCACCACTAATCAGGACCGTGGTATCGGTCTTGACGATGCGTTTCATCCGCTCGAAGACGGTTTTCATGACCGTGGAGGTGCCAATGATGTTGCTGAACTCGAAGCGCCCCTGAAGCTGTTGGCGGAGATAGACATTTTCGGAAAGCAACTGCTGTTTTTCAAGCGCCTTGTTGATGACAATCTTGAGCTCGTCAAAGTTGACCGGCTTGGTGATATAGTCGAAGGCCCCTTCTTTCATGGCGCGCACGGCGCTCTCGGCCGAGGCGTAGCCGGTCACCACAATCACCTCTGTCGTGGGCGACAGGCGCCGGGAGTGCTGCAGAATATCGATGCCGCTCTTGTCCGGCAGGAAGAGATCGGACACGATCAGGTGAAACGTCTCCCGATTCATGATTGACAGGGCCTCTTCGCCGGTCGCCGCGGGGACAACGACGTATCCGGCGCCTCTGAGCAGCAGCCCGAGGGCCTCGCGGCCGGAATCATCATCATCGATCAGCAGGATGTGGATTTCATTTTCCCGTGACATCGGACCCTCCACCCCTTGGCTTCAAAACTTGGTGGTATTTAATAGACAACCGCCCATAAATGCAAACAGAATTTGAGTCAGCACCTGGAGGGGATACAAATAATCCCGCTCCTGGGAGCGGGATTATTTGTCGTTCAATCCTCCGTAACCACCCGTATCGCCCGCTCCAGACCGTCCAGGAGCAGCTCCAGCTCATCCGTAGTGATGGACAAGGGGGGGAAGACCACCACCGTATTGCCCAGCGGACGGGAGAAGATGCCCTGCCGGCGGGCCTCCTGACAGACGCGAATGCCGACTTTCCGTTCCCAGGGAAAGGCTTGTTTCGTTGCCTTGTCTTCAACCAGTTCAATGCCAGCCGCCAACCCGCACTGACGAACATCACCCACATGGCTAAGACCCGAGAATTCCGCCAATCGCTCCTCAAGTCGCCTGATCTTGGGTTGCAACGCATTCAGCAGACCGTCGGACTCAAACAGCTCCAGGCTCCTCAGGGCAACGGCGCAGGCCAGCGGGTTGCCGCTAAAGGTATGGCCGTGGAAGAAGGTCTTGAGTTCGGCATACTGACCCAGAAAGGCGCCGTAGACCTCCTCCGTCGTGACGGTAGCGGCAAGCGGCAGGTACCCGGCCGCGATACCCTTGGAAAGCGCCATGATATCCGGCACAACCGCCTCCTGATCGCAGGCGAACATGCGTCCGGTCCGGCCAAATCCGGTAGCGACCTCATCGGCGATCATCAGCAATCCATGCCGGTCGCACAACTCCCGCACGCCTCGCAGAAAACCGGGCGGCTGCACGATCATGCCCCCCGCCCCCTGCAGGAGCGGCTCGATCACCAGACCGGCGCAACTGGCGCCATGCTCGACCAGCAAGTCCTCAAGGGCAGCCAGGCAACGCAAGCCGCAGCTCTCCGGTCCGGAGCAGTCCAGTTCGCAGCGGTAACAATAGGGGGATGGCGCCTGGATCGTCTCGAACAACAGCGGCCGGAAGGTGCCGTGGTAGATATCGATGCCGCCCACGCTGACCGCACCGATGGTGTCGCCGTGATAGGCGTTGCGAAAGGTGATGAAA
>JAJYBH010000219.1 GCA_021779135.1 Deltaproteobacteria bacterium | reverse complement strand
AAAAGTTTTCGCTGCCGCGAAAACAGATGTTAATCGGCGTGGAATAATGACCCCTTTATGAGAGAAATCGGCATCGAAAATTGACCCCCCTCCATGCTAACTGCTCCATGGGAAATTTAACCATGGAGGTACTGGAGGGATGTTGATAGTGGAAACGATAGCGAAGATCAGGAGGTATCATTTTGCGGAAGGGAAGGGTATCAAGCAGATTTGCCGGGAGTTGCGGTTAAGCCGAAATACAGTGCGCTCGGTTATTCGTAGCGGAGCCACGGAACACAGCTACACCCGCGAGAAGCAAGTATTGCCCAAGTTGGGGCCCTACCTGGAGCGCTTGGACGGCCTGCTGGAGGAGAATCAAAAACGCTCGAAGAAACGTCGGATGCGAGCCAGAGGCCTGTACGAGATTTTAGCGGGCGAAGGCTATGAGGGCGGCTATGACAGTGTGCGCCGGTACGCGAAGAAGTGGCTGGCCGATCATCATGGGGGGAACAACGGGGTCTTTATTCCGCTGGAGTTCCCGCCTGGTGATGCCTACCAGTTCGACTGGAGCCATGAGCAGGTAATTCTGGGCGGCACGGTGCAAACGGTGAAAGTTGCGCATTTTCGACTTTGCCATAGCCGCAAGTTCTATGTCGTTGCCTATCTCCGCGAGAGCATGGAGATGGTGTTTGATGCGCACGCCAGGGCGTTTGCCTATTTTGGCGGTGTGTGCCGGCGGGGCATTTACGACAATATGGCCACGGCCGTGGATCAAGTGCTGCGCGGCAAGGAGCGGGAGTTCAACAAGCGGTTCCAGCAGATGTGCAGCCATTACCTGATCGAGCCCGTGGCCTGCACTCCCGGTTCTGGCTGGGAGAAGGGCCAGATAGAGAAACAGGTCCAGGATGTGCGCCAGTGGCTCTTTGTGCCGAAGCCTCGTTTCTCCGACCTGGAGGAACTCAATGGCTGGTTGGTCGACCGCTGTCAGGAACTGAGCGAAAGCAGACCGCACCCGACAGCGGCAGGGCGGACAATCGAAGAGGTATTTCAGGAGGAGAAAGAAGCGCTGGTCATAGTTGGCCCGTGCTTTGCGGGCTATATAGAGAATGAGTGCCGTGTTTCCAGTACCAGCCTGGTTCACTATGACCGGAATCATTACAGCGTCGATAGCCGGTTCGCAGGCAAGGCTGCCACCATCCGGGTTACAGCCGATCGTATCCGGGTAATCGGCAACGGTGAACTGATCGCTGACCATCAGCGGCAATTCGGTCGGGACAAGACGGTCTATGATCCGTGGCATTACCTGGATGCCCTGCGTCGAAAGCCTGGCGCTTTGCGCAACGGTGCGCCGTTCCAGGATTGGGATCTCCCCACGAGTTTGCAGCAGATCCAGAGGCAGCTTGTTCAGCATCTTGGCGGCGACAGGGAGTTCGTCGATATTCTGTGCGCGGCCAGACAGCATGGCTTGGAGATCGTGGAAGCCGCCTGCCGCATCGCCATTGATCAAGGGACAACGCAGGGAGAGGTCATCCTCAACCTTGTTTCCCGTGCGGTGACGCCTCCTCCGGTCGAGAAGATCAGCATCCCGGAATGGCTGCAACTGCGAGAGGAGCCTGTCGCCGACTGTGGCCGCTATGACAGTCTCCGGCAAGGAGGTGGGCAATGCATCGGCATGAACTGATCGAGACGCTGCGCGCCCTCAAACTGAACGGCATGGCGGCAGCCTACGACGAAGCCGTTGTCCAGGGCAGCCGGCGCAAACAGACGGTGGAGGAAATCCTTGCCGCGCTCTGCCAGGCGGAAACGGCGGAGCGAAGAGTTCGCTCGATCCGTTACCAGATGGGCATTGCCAGGTTGCCGGTCCCAAAAGACCTCGACAGTTTCGTCTTCGCGGAGGGTCAGGTTGAGGAGAGGCGTATTCGTGAACTCTACACCGGTCAGTTTCTCGATGACGCGCACAACCTCATCTTCATTGGCGGCACCGGCACTGGCAAGACCCATCTGGCCAGTGCCATTGCGGCGCACTGCATACGGACTGGCAGGAAAAGCAGATTCTTCGGCGTTATCGATCTGGTCAATCAACTGGAACTGGAGAAACATCAAGGAAGGGCCGGCAGTCTGGCCAACCGGCTGACGCATGTGGATCTGGTCGTGCTCGATGAACTGGGGTATCTGCCCTTTTCTCAAGCAGGCGGGGCACTCCTGTTCCACCTGATCAGCACCCTGTATGAGCGCACGTCAATACTGGTGACCACGAATCTCAACTTCGGGGAATGGGCGCAGGTCTTCGGCGACGCCAAGATGACAACGGCCCTACTGGATCGGCTAACCCATCACTGCGATATTATCGAAACCGGCAACCAAAGCTGGCGACTACGGAACAGACAATGACCACCGTGATGATGAATATTTTTTTACCAATGGGGGGTCAAAATTGGACGCCGATTGGGGGTCAATTTTAAACGCCGATTGACAGGGAAGCCCCAAACATCTCTCGATGTGAACGATTCTGGTACTCAATAATGAGGTTTGCATCAAGAATTACAAGTCCCTCGCTGAGATTTTCAATTATATTTTGCAGCTTTGCTAATGAGTCTTCCGTTTCTTTTTTGCTGGTAACCCATTGTGAAACAATGGAAACGATATCCGCCTCTGATACCTTGTCTGCTATCCTTCTGTTTTTCTCAACAAGGGGGACTGTAATGTCGCGGTTGATGTTTTTGCCTGACGGTATTTCACCTGTTTGCACCAGTTGTCTTCCAATAGCGAGCGCCTCCAGATAAGAAATACCAAAAAAACGACAAATTTTTTCTTGCACGTCAATCGAG
>JAJYBH010000218.1 GCA_021779135.1 Deltaproteobacteria bacterium | reverse complement strand
GGCCAGCCGGCTCTTTTGCATAATGGTTGGCGTACTGGCGAACAGCCCGGCGAACACTCGGCGGCCTTCGGCGGTCTGCCTGGCAACGAAATTCCGGCTGGCCACCAGGATCTCAACTGGTACCTCTTCGAGCGCGTTTTCAGACACGATGGTCAGGCCCGTGGCCACCACGATGTCCCCCACCTGAAGCCCTGCAGAAATTCCGCCACAGAATCCGGCCGAGATAATCATATCCGGGCGTGCGGCATGGACGAGTTTCTGGGCTGTTGCTGCGGCGTTGTTGAAGCCCATGCCGGCCTCAATAATCACAATCTCATGCCCCCGCAGATGCCCTTGACGGACCGCCAGTTTGTCCAGCAACGTTCTTTTTGTCCCGCCGGCCGCCCTGGCAACCGACCGGGTTTCCTCTGGCATGGCGGTGATGATCCCTATCTTCATCGATTACGGTCTCCTGGCCGAAACTGTACAACCTTCCCCGGCCCTTTTCCAAGCATATTATGAAATGCTGGACAAATGGATTCGCTTCGACTATATTTTCCATTCGATTTTGTGGAGAGATGTCCGAGCGGTTGAAGGAGCACGCCTGGAAAGCGTGTGTACGTTTATAGCGTACCGAGGGTTCGAATCCCTCTCTCTCCGCCAGAAATCAAGTATGGCATCAGTTCTTTTTACTTGCAGGCGGAGATGATAGCCGGGCCTCGCGCAACGGCAGGCCGTGAACTCCGCCAGGTCCGGAAGGAAGCAACGGCAGCGGCCCCCGTCGTGTGCCGCGGGTAAACCCGGCTATCATCTGCGCCTGCAAGCATTACAGTGGGCTCATCACCTCTTTTCGTTTACTATCCACGTACACCTCGGCCAAATCCATGGCCTGCGAGGTTCGATCCTTTGTCCAACGGCACGTCATACGAAGTCCTGGCCAGAAAATACCGCCCCCAATCATTTTCGGAGTTGACCGGGCAGGAACATGTCAGCCGCACCCTGCAGAACGCCATCGATTCGGGGCGGGTGGCGCATGCCTTCCTGTTCACTGGCGCCCGTGGCGTCGGCAAGACCAGCACGGCCCGCATCCTGGCCAAGACCCTCAACTGCGAGCGGGGCGTCACCCACGAACCCTGCAACGTCTGCCCGCAGTGCATCGAGATCACCAAAGGCACCTCCACCGATGTCTTCGAGATCGACGGCGCCTCCAACAACGGCGTGGAGGATGTCCGCGAACTGCGCGACAGCATCAAGTACCTTCCCTCCCACAGCCGCTACAAGATCATCATCATCGACGAAGTCCACATGCTCTCCACCAACGCCTTCAATGCGCTGCTGAAGACCCTGGAAGAGCCGCCGGAACACGTCAAGTTCATCTTTGCCACCACCGAACCGCACAAACTCCCGATCACCATCCTTTCCCGCTGCCAGCGCTTCGATTTCAAGCGCGTCCCGGTGGCCAAGATCATCCTCCGCTTGCGGGAGATCGCCGGCAAGGAACAGGTCGTCATCAGCGATTCCGCCTTGGCCCTGATCGCCCGCAAGGGGGACGGCAGCATGCGCGACTCGCTGACCGCCTTCGACCAGGTCCTGGCGTTCTGCGATAGCTCCGTGTCGGATGAGGACGTGGTCACCCTGATCGGCGCCGTAGACCCGCGCCTGCTGGCCGACATCTCGGCTGCGGTTTTCAAGGGCGATACCCAGGCGGTGCTGGCGGGTATCAAGCGGGTCGATAGCGTCGGTTACAACATGCGCCAGTTCTGTCAGGATCTGATTGAACATTTCCGCTATCTGCTGGTGATCCGTTCGGTCAAAAAACCGGAGGAGATCCTTGACCTGGCCGACGCCGAACTGGAGGAGCTGCGCCAGCAAGCGGCCGGATTTTCGGCTCAGGATATCCAGCGCCGCTTGACCTTGCTGATCAAGGCCGATGGCGAGATGGCCTTCGCCTCCTTCCAGCGCCTGATTCTGGAAATGGCCTTGCTGAAGGCGGCCATACTCGTGCCGGTCATCCCGATCAACGAGCTTATCGAAAAGATCAAGCTTCTGGAGACCGGGGCGGTCCACACCCCGTCGCTTCCCTGGAATGCCGCCCGTCCGGCTGTCTCCGGAGAAGGCGCGTCCGTCCGTCCGGAACCTCAACGGGGAGCGGGCCAACCTGTCACGGCTGCAGAGCAGGGTGCTGTAGCCCCGCTTCCGAAGGCGCAACCACATGGTTCACATTCCGACTGGGAGCGATTCGTGGCCTTTGCCGTCGAAAAACGTCCGGCCATCGGCTCGGTGCTGGAGCATGGCAGTCCGCTGAAGCTGGAGCCGGGCTTGATGGAGATCGGGTTTCCGAGCGGCAGTTATTATCTGACATCGGCTCAGGACGCCGACTCAGTCAAGGATATTCAGGCCTTGGCACTTGAGTTCAGCGGCAGCGCAACGACGGTCAAGATTCGCCCGATCACCCCGGAGACCGGTGATTCGCCGCTGTCGCTGGCCGAAAAAAAAAAGAGTGATCTCGATCTGCGCATGCAGACACTGAAGCAGGAGGTCGCGGCTCATCCGGTGATCAACGAGGCCCTGCGCCTGTTTGGCGGCACGATCACCGATATCCGTGAATCGTAGTCATGGTGTAGTGTAATATCCCCTGGAGTCAGAATAATACTATTTCCACACGTGGAGGATGAAGAGATGTCAAAAGGTTTAGCAAGCATCATGAAACAGGCCCAGCAGATCCAGCAGAAGATGGCCAAGCTCCAGGAAGAGGCTACCCTGAAGACGGCTGAGGCAACATCTGGTGGCGGAGCTGTTGCGGTCACCGTCAATGGTAAAAACGAGATAACTTCACTCTCAATAAAAAAAGA
>JAJYBH010000100.1 GCA_021779135.1 Deltaproteobacteria bacterium | reverse complement strand
GTCTCCTGGTGGCTCTTAATCTGGAGCCGATCATCGCATTCATCGAGAAGGTTACCGGACAGAATTTCTTCAGCAAGGATATCTACTACCTGGACCGCTTTCCTTCCCTGGTTGTCCCATCCGATGTTGTGCTGATTTCGATAACGGCGGTGCTGATTTCGTTTATAGCCACGCTCTATCCGGCCTGGCAGGCTTCGCGAATGCTGCCGGCAGAGGCGCTGCGCTATGAGTAGCGGCATTCTGGAAGTTCGCGGTCTCAGCAAGACATATGTGATCGGCAAGAACAGTATCGAGGTACTGTCCGGTATAAGCCTGGACCTGGAAGCGGCGACCACGACCGCACTGGTTGGCGCCTCTGGAGCCGGCAAGAGCACCTTGCTGCATTTATTGGGTGCCCTCGACCGCCCGACTTCCGGAACGATCTGCTTCCGCGGCGAGGATATTTTCCGCAAGAATGATCGGGAACTGGCCATGTTCCGCAACAAGAGCATCGGCTTCGTTTTCCAGTTTCACCACCTGCTGTCTGAGTTTACTGCCCTTGAAAATGTGATGATGCCGGCCTTGATCGCCCAGATCCCGAGGAAGGAAGCCCGGGGCATGGCAGAGGAATTGCTGGAAGATGTGGGTCTGGCGCAGCGCATGAGCCACCGGCCCGGCGAATTATCCGGTGGCGAGCAGCAGCGGGTGGCCATTGCCCGTGCCCTGGTCATGTCTCCCGCCGTGCTCCTGGCAGATGAACCGACCGGCAATCTGGATATGAAGACCAGTGAAGGTGTTCATGCGGTACTGGCGAAACTGCAGCAGAAAAAAGGATTGACGCTGATTGTGGTGACACACAATGAACAGCTTGCCGCCGCCATGGGGCGGACTGTGCGGCTGGTTGACGGCCGGTTGGAATGATTCTATTACACTATTACAAAGTTGGGGGAAAAGTGCCCATTTCACTTGTATCACTGGTTATTGTCGTCGTATTGCAGGTGCTTTGCGCGGGGTTTGCATCTGCCGAAGGTGAAAAGATCGTTGAAGTTGTCGTCAAAGGCAGCCAGCGAATCGAGAAATCGGCGGTCCTGAATGTCGTCAAGTTGAAAGCTGGCGATACGCTGGAAAATGACAGGACGGATGCCGATATCCGTGCAATATACAAGTTGGGGCAATTTCAGGACGTGCGGGTTGCCACGGAGACATCCGACAAAGGCACCATACTGGTGTATGAGGTCGTGGAAAAGCCGATTGTGCGAAGCATCAGGTTCGAGGGGAACAAAGAGCTGACCACGGACAAGCTCAAGGACGCCCTCGAATTCAAGCAAAACGCGATATTTTCCAGCAATGATCTGACAAAGAGCGTGGCCAAGATCAAGAAGCTGTATGGTGATGAAGGCTATTACCTGGCAGAGGTCGATCCGGTTGTCGTTACCAATTCACCTACCGACCTGGCGGTGACATTCAAGATAACCGAGGGCAAGAAAATCCTTATCAGCACCATCAGCTTTGAAGGAAATAAGTCCTTCAGCAACCGTAAACTGCGCGGTGTCATGGAGACGAAGGAAAAATGGTTCCTGTCCTGGCTGACCAACGCCGGAACCTATAAGGAAGAGGTGCTGAAAAACGATTCCGCCTTGATTGCCGATTATTACATGAACAACGGCTTTATCAATGTGAAGGTCGGTGAGCCGGTTGTCAGGCTGGTGGATGCAAAGAACGCCCTGGAGGTTTCCATCGGCATTACCGAGGGCGACCAATACAGGTTTGGCGAGATCGGTTTCAAAGGAGAACTGCTGGAACCGGCCGAGGTTCTGCGTAAAAAGCTCAAGAGCGAGCCGGGAGAACTGTTCAGCCGGGCGACCCTGCGCACGGATATCTTTACCCTGACGGACGTGTATGCCGATAAGGGCTATGCCTTTGCAAACGTCAATCCGCTCACCAAGGCAGATCCCGAAAAAAAGCTGGTTGATATGACCTTTGATATGGAGAAGGGCGATCTCGTCTACTTTGAACGCATCAATATTGCCGGCAACCCCAAAACCCGCGACAAGGTCATCCGGCGCGAATTGCGTGTGGACGAGGGTGGGCTGTACAGCGCCACCGGAATGAAGCGCAGCAAGCAGAACCTCATGAACACCGGCTACTTTGAGGAAGCCACCCTTGCCACGGCCAAGGGCAGCAGCGCCAACAAGCTCAACGTTGATGTGAACGTCAAGGAGAAACCGACCGGAACCTTCAGTATCGGTGGCGGCTACAGCTCTCTTGACGGGATCATCGGCCAGGGTTCTATCCAGCAGGCCAACTTTCTCGGCCTGGGGCTCAAGGCCAACCTGTCCGGATCTATCGGCGGCAAATCACAGACCTATTCGCTTGGCCTCACCGACCCCTACTTTCTGGATACGAAGTGGACCCTGGGCGGCGACGTATACCGCTCGGAGCGTGACTACACCGATTACAGCCGGCGCCTGATGGGTGGTGATATCAAGGCCGGATACCCAATTAACGATTTTATCGGTACGTACTTCATGTACAAGTATGAACTCAAAGACCTCTATAATCCTCAAGTTGCATATCAAAACCTCAATTTTCAGGATCCGGTCAATTACCCATTGGGAAGTTCGACCACCAGCTCAATTTTCGGCAGCCTTACCCGCAATACCACCGATTATCGGCTAGAACCCTCCAGCGGCATGATCAATTCATTGTCTGCCGAATACGCCGGTTTGGGCGGTGATAACCGGTATGCCCGCTACATTGGTGATACGACCTGGTTTTACCCGCTCTATAAGAAACTGATCTTTTCCAGCAAGCTTACCCTGGGGTATATTCAGGATGTCGGCAAGCTGGTCCCGATTGACGAAAAGTTCTATCTGGGCGGCATTTACTCGTTACGCGGATACAAGGCCCGAACGGTTTCGCCCGTCAAAACCCAGCTGAGCAAAGATAATATCGGCAACAGTTCTAATGATCTGATTTACCTGGGGGGAAACAAAGAGGCTTTTGGCAATATCGAACTTACCTTTCCTGTCTTGCCGGAGGCGGGGGTCAAGGGCGTCGCGTTCTTTGATTACGGCAATGCCTACGGGGAAGGCCAGAAGATGTTCAGCTCGGTGTTGATGAGCTACGGAGCGGGTATCCGCTGGGCCTCTCCCATCGGTCCGCTGCGTCTCGAGTATGGCATCCCGCTTAACCCACGTGCCGGTCTGGACAGCTCTACCGGCCGGTTCGAGTTTTCTATTGGCAGCCTGTTTTAGTCAGGGCACCATCCTGATTTTGCAGTAAGTTTGGACACAAATTCCGTAACCTGGCGTACACTACAGTCAATGCAGATAAACTACACAAAGGAGAGCGATTCATGAGAAGGTTTTTAGTGGCGGGTATCATGGTATGTTGTCTGGCAGCGACCTCAGCGTTTGCTGCCGATCTGAAGCTGGGCTATATCGATATGCAGCGGGCCCTGAATTCATCGGATGCCGGCAAAGAGGCCAAGGAGCAGTTGGCCGCGCGCGTCAAGAAATATCAGGACGAGATCAATGTAAAACAGGAAGAGATCAAGAAGCTGAAAGACGAGCTGGAAAAGCAGGGCATGCTCCTGTCGGAATCAGCCCGCGCGGCCAAGGAGAAGGATTACCAGCAGCGTCTCAAGGAATTTCAGCGGTTCACCAAGGATGCCCAGGACGAATTGCAGGGCAAGGATGAGGAATACACCCGCAAGATCATTGAGAGCATGGAAAAGATCATCCAGGACTTTGGTCACAAGAACGGCTACACCTTCATCTTTGTCAAGAATGAAGGCATGCTGTTTGTGGATGATAAGGCGGACGTAACGGACGAGGTGTTGAAACTTCTTAACGCCAGTCGGAAGAAATAGGTAACGGTCCGTTATGCAACAGACAAAAACTCTCAAGGAACTGGCTGAGTATCTGGGCGGAACGGTCCGCGGCGACGAGGCCTGCCGGGTCAATGGCTTGGCGCCGCTGGAGGCTGCCGGGAGTGACAAGGTCACCTTTCTGGCCAATCCGAAGTACGCTTCCAAGGTGGCTGATACCGGTGCCGGCGCGGTGCTGATGGCCCCAGGCAGTGAAAGCTACGGTCGCAACGTCATCGAGGTGGCCAATCCGTATCTGGCCTTTGCGAAGCTGTTGAGACTGTTTTATGTGCAGCCGCATTCGCCGCGCGGGGTTATGCCGGAAGCCTGCATCGGCATCGGAGTTACGCTGGGTGAGGATGTCAGTATATACCCAGGCGTTATCATCGGCGACAATGTAACGCTGGGTGACCGCTGCGTGATTCACCCAGGCGCCATCATCTATGCCGGCGTCACGATCGGTGACGACACGACCATTCATGCCAATGCCGTTATCCGCGAGCGCTGTCGTGTCGGCAACCGCTGCGTCATTCAACCTGGCGCGGTCATCGGTAGCGATGGGTTCGGCTATGCCCCCGATGGCAACACTTACTATCCCATCCCCCAGATCGGCATCGTGGTTCTGGAGGATGACGTGGAAATCGGCGCCAATACCTGCATCGATCGCGCAGCCCTGGAGGCCACCCTGATCAGGCGTGGCACCAAACTTGACAATCTGGTGCAGATTGCTCACAACTGCCAGATAGGCGAGGATTGCATGATCGTCTCCCAGGTAGGCATTTCCGGCAGTACCAGGATCGGCAACCATGTGACCCTGGCGGGTCAGGTGGGTGTGGCTGGACATCTTTCCATTGGCGACAACGTTATCGTTGGCGCGCAATCGGGTGTCCCCGGGTCGCTTCCCGCCAATGCCGGCTACAGCGGCACTCCAGCCATCCCGCACAAGAATTGGCTCAAATCAATGGCTGTGGTGGCCAACCTGCCGGACCTGAGAAAGACAGTTGCCACGCTTGAAAAACGTATTGCCGGTCTGGAAGCACTGCTGCAATCGAAATAACTACCCGGATACACAGGGTATGTGCGTTGACGAACTTATTTACCTGCCAACGGAAAATAAGTTCTAACTTACTATTTACGAGGTTCCTTATGCTGATGGATATCAATGCAATCATGAAAATCCTGCCTCATCGCTACCCATTTCTGATGATTGACCGCATCGTTGAGCTCGATCCCGGCAAGCGCTGCGTCGGGCTCAAAAACGTGAGCATCAACGAGCCCTTTTTTCAGGGACATTTCCCCGGGCACCCGGTCATGCCTGGGGTGCTGATCATCGAGGCCATGGCCCAGGTGGCCGGTATCATGGCCTACTCCGCCTCCGACGATGCAACGAAAAAGAAGGTCAGCTACTTCATGTCAATCGACAGCGCCAAGTTCCGCAAGCCGGTCTTCCCCGGCGATCAGCTGCGTATCGAGATAGAAACCACCCTGTGTCGTCGTGGCATCTGGGGGGTCAATGGCAAGGCGTATGTTGGTGAGATGCTGGTCACCGAGGCGGCTCTCAAGGCCACGTTTGCCGATTCTGCAACAGAAAAATAATATGCCGCGGCGCATGATGGTGCGTCGTTGTCTGGAGAATACCCCATGATACATCCAAGCGCGATTATTCATGAAGGCGCACAGTTGTCCGATGGAGTGGAGATCGGTCCGTATGTGGTGATCGGTAACCATGTTACCATCGGAAAAGGGACGAAGATCGGCCCGCACACCGTGATTGGTGATTGGACCGAAATCGGTGAAAACAACCAGATTTACCACATGGCGTCGGTCGGGCCGGCCTCACAGGACCTGAAATACCGGGGCGAGGAGTGCTGGACACGGATCGGCGACAACAACATCATTCGTGAATTTGCCACCATCCACCGCGGCACCGTGACCGGTATCGGCGAGACGGTGATCGGCAGCGGCAACCTGTTCATGGCCTATTCTCACGTTGCCCATGACTGCCGCATCGGAAACGGAGTCGTCATGGCAAATGCCGCTACCCTGGCCGGCCATGTCACCATTCAGGACTTTGTTATTCTGGGTGGATTGGTGGCGGTGCATCAGTTTTCAACCATCGGCATGCATGCCATGATTGGTGGCGGCACATTGATCGGACTGGATATCCCCCCCTACATGATCGCCACCCTTGGAAAACGCGAAGCAAAATTGCGCGGGCTCAACCTGGTCGGCCTCAAACGGCGCGGTTTTTCCGATGACGCGATCTTGAAACTGAAAAAGGCGTATAAAACACTCTTTATGGCGGGTCTGAAGCTGCCCGATGCAATTGCCCGGATCAGGGCCGAAATCACAGACTCTCCTGAAGTCGATTATCTGCTGGCCTTCATAGAACAATCCGAGCGAGGAATCACT
The DNA here is from genome assembly GCA_021779135.1 of Deltaproteobacteria bacterium. GTDB lineage: Bacteria > Desulfobacterota > Desulfuromonadia > Geobacterales > Pseudopelobacteraceae > CAIPTY01. Next base: position 5,734 of record JAJYBH010000100.1, on the reverse strand, counting down.
CGCGGATGATGCCCATGCGTGGTGGCCCTCAAACAACACCACGTGACACCGCCTCTCCCCGTCGTGTCATGATTGTTGCCGGAGAAGCCTCCGGAGACATCTATGGAGCCGATCTTGTGCTTCAGGCACACCTGCTGGATCCTGGGCTCAGCTTTTTCGGTATTGGTGGCGCCCGCATGCGGGAAGCCGGCGTTGCCACCCTGGTGGATTCGGCCGATATGGCGGTCATGGGACTGGTGGAGGTGATCAGCCACTTCAGGGTAATCTCCTCGGCCTTCAAGAAGCTGAAACGGATCCTGCAGGATGACCCGCCCGAACTCCTTATCCTGATTGATTATCCCGGTTTTAATCTGCGCCTGGCTAAGGTGGCAAAAAAGGCCGGCGTGAAGGTGCTGTATTACATCAGCCCCAAGGTCTGGGCCTGGAAGGCCGGACGGATCAAGACCATTGCGGCCTGTGTCAGCCATATTGCGGTCATTTTCCCTTTTGAAGTCCCCCTGTACGAGAAAGCCGGCGTGCCGGTTACCTTTGTCGGGCACCCGCTGCTGGATATGGTTGATGTGAAGTTGACGCGCGATGATTCTGCCATGAGTTTTGGCCTGGATCCATCGCGAAAGACGGTCGGCCTGTTTCCCGGCAGCCGCAGAAGTGAAATCGAGCGGATTCTGCCAACGATCCTTGAATCAGCCAGGTGTGTGCAGGAACGGTATCCTGACGTGCAGTTCGTTCTTCCGCTGGCTTCGACCTTACAGGATTGTGATGTTCTTCCCCAGCTTACGGCCTCAGGCATCACCGCGCGTATTACCCGCGATCGGATCCATGATCTGATCCGGGCCTGTGATGCCGTCATCTCGGTCTCCGGAACCGTCACGCTTGAAGTCGCCCTGATTGGCATACCCATGGTGATCATTTATAAACTCGCTCCACTCACCTATATGCTGGCAAAGAGACTGGTAAAGATAGAGCATATCGGCCTGTGCAACATCGTGGCAGGAGGAACCGTGGTTACCGAGTTGATCCAGCATGAGGCCAATCCCGCCAGAATTTCGGCGGAGGTAGTAAAAATTCTCGGAAACGAGCAGTACGCCAACGAAATCAAGCTAAAACTCTCGGCAGTGCGCTCGCTGCTAAAACGCGGCGGGGCCTCGGTAAATGTGGCGAGGCTGGCCATTTCCATGATGGAATCTCCATGAAACAAATCTCCTGGGCACTACAAGCTGCCTTGTTTTACCTGTTTACCCTGGCGGTTTCCCGTATCCCCGAGAGCCTCGTCCTGCCTGCCGGGAGAACGACCGGCCTGCTCATGTTCCGTTTTCTGCCCGGCCGTCGCGGGATAGCCCTTGATAACATCCGGCAGGCGTTCCCTTTCATGGCACGCCATCCGGCCTGGACGGGTGACTTTGACTCCCCGGAATCGATTGTCCGTGAATCCTTCGTCAACCTGGGGACATCTCTGGTGGAAGTCTGCCACCTCTACCACGGCCGTGGGGATTTCGTCATCAACAGCATCGAGCTCCGTGGTCGCGAACATTACGATGCGGCCAGGGCCAGGGGCAAGGGCCTGATCTTTCTGACCGGCCACTGCGGCAACTGGGAACTGTTGGCGCTCGGCCTAAGCAGCCTCTTGAATGAAAGTATGTCGGTGGTCGCCAGGCGTCAGGATAACCCCTATCTCAACAGGATGGTCGAACGCATGCGCATGCGCTACAAAAGTACCGTTCTCTATAAACATGGGGCCCTGAAGGGCATTCTCGCCTCCCTGAAAAAAGGCCAGCTGATCGGCATGTTGGCGGATCAGGCCGTATCCCCAGCGGAAGGGGCGCTGATACATGTCATGGGCCGCACGGCCTGGGCATCCAAGGCGCCGGTAATCATCGCGCAAAAAAGCGGCGCCGCGATAGTGCCCACCTTCATCCATCGCGAGGAAAACCGGCGGATAATCACCTGTTGCCCCGAACACCACTTTAGCGGCGATATGAGTGAGAAGGGGATTCAGGAGGAAACGCAGGCGTTGTCGCGTTATGTGGAGGAATTTGTTGTCGCCCATCCGGCCCAGTGGTACTGGGTGCACAGGCGCTGGAAACGTGCCGGAGAGGTTGTTGAATGAAGAGCAGATTATTGATTGAGATTGTATCGCTGCTTGCTTTTCTGGTTGTAGCCACCGGAGTGATTGCGGTGACCGGCGCCGACCTGGCAGTTGCCTCCAGGTTCTACATCGGAGGTCATTGGCCGGTTGGAAACCTTTTTCCCTGGCGTTTGCTCTACCATCTCGATCGCTACCCGTCTTTTTCTCTGGCTATTGCCGGTCTGATTGCATTTTGCATGTCATTTGCAAAAAAGGAGTATTACCGCTGGCGGCAGGCGGGCGCCTATCTGGTGTTGCTGCTGATCCTGGGTCCCGGTTTGCTGGTGAACAGCGTCTTCAAGGAGCACTGGGGGCGGCCACGCCCGGCGGAGATCACCCGCTTCGGCGGTACAAAACCTTTTCTGCAGCCGTGGCAAAGGGGGGAAGACGGAAATGGGCGCTCCTTTCCTTCCGGCCACTCATCGGCCGCATTCTACATGGCAGCGCCGTATCTGATCTACCGCCGCTCACACAGAAGACGGGCACTGGCCTGGCTGACCGGCGGTCTGCTGTTCGGGACGGTCATGAGCATTGCCCGGATTACACAAGGCGCTCATTTTCTCAGCGATAACCTGTGGGCCTTTGGCATGGTAGCCCTGTGCGCCCTGCTGCTGGCGGCGCTGCTGAACCTGGACGGAGCGGCAGAGGCTTCTCCGTCGCCCCCCGAATAACCATGTTCTTTATCGCCTATAATTTTCTGTCCCTCTTTCTCCTTATTCCGGTGGTCTGCTACCACCTCTACCGCTCCATCAGCCGTAGGCGGCCGCCGGCCCTGGCCGAGCGGTTCGGATTCATCCCCGCAGCCGAGCTGTCAGCAATCCGTAACCGCCCGGTAATCTGGCTGCACGCTGTTTCGGTTGGTGAATCCATCGCCGCCCGCCCTTTGCTCAAGGCCCTGCGCGGGCGTTATCCTGATCACGCCATCCTGGTTTCAAATACCACCGAAACCGGGCGGGCAACGGCCGCCGCATTCCCGGAAAAAGACCTCTGCATCTACTTTCCCTTCGATTTCCTGCCCGCTGTGCGCCGGACGCTTGACACCCTGCGGCCTGAGATTGTCATAATCATGGAAACCGAGATCTGGCCTAACTTCACGCGTGAGGCCCACTCAAGAGGCATACCGGTACTGCTTGCCAACGGAAGAATTTCCGACCGTTCTTTTGCGGGATACCTGAAATTCAGCTGGTTCTTCCGCCATGCGCTCCAACTCTTCTCGCGGCTCTGCATGCAGACCGAAACGGATTGCGAGAGGATCATCGCCATCGGAGCACCATCGGAACGTACGTTGAGGACCGGCAATCTCAAGTACGACATACCGTTCCGGCTGCTGGATCACGACGAAAAGCGTCACCTGAAGGAGCGGTATTCGATCCCGGGTGATCTGCTTGTCCTGATGGCCGCCAGCACCCATGCCGGTGAAGAACAGCATCTCATTGATACCTACAAAAAACTGCTGCCGGACTTCGGCGGTCTGCTGCTGATTCTGGTACCCAGGCATCCCGAACGGGCCGCCGAGGTGGCCGGCCTGCTGGAGCGTTCCGGTATTTCTTACCGGCGGCGGACATCCCTGCCCGGTGTGGAGGCACTCAAAAAGGGTGAGGTGTTGCTGGTTGATACGGTGGGTGAGATGATGGACCTGTATGCGATCGCGGATGTTGCCTTTGTGGGAGGGAGTCTGGTTCCGACCGGTGGGCACAACCTGCTGGAACCGGCGTCTCTGGGGGTGGCCAGCATCTTTGGTCCGCATATGAGCAATTTTCGTGAAATTGCCGAGCTTGTGCTGCGGTATGGCGCCGGCGTCCAGGTCGATTCGCCCTCCGGGTTGACGGAGTCCTTCAGGACGTTGATCACCAGCAGTGAACTGCGGCGGGTGCTCGGGCAGAATGGCCTGAAATTGATGCGCGACAACGGCGGAGCTACCGGGCGTCACATGGAGATCATTGCCGAAATCCTATGAATGCACCTTTAACGGCATACTGGCGGCGGATGGCCAGCGGGACAACGGCGGATACCTGGGGTAGCCTTGTGCGGGTATTCCTGATTCCGCTATCACTGGTATACAGCCTCGTTCAGCGTATCCGGTCGGGACTGTATCGAAGTGGCATCTTCACTGTAAGAAAACTGCCTTGCCCGGTGATATCCATCGGCAACATTGCGGTCGGGGGGACCGGAAAAACACCGGTCACTGCCCATATCGCCCGCCTGCTCATGGCACAGGGGCTGAAGGTTGCGGTGCTTTCCCGCGGCTACGGCGGAACCCTCGAAGGAGAGACCGCCCTGGTCTCAAACGGTCATGAGATAACCCTCTCCGCGGAAGAGTGCGGTGATGAGCCCTTCCTGCTGGCCAAAAGCATACCCGGTCTGGCGGTCATTATCGGTACCGATCGTTATGCGGCCGGTCTGTTGGCCCTGAAGGAGTGTACACCGGATGTCTTTCTGCTGGATGACGGCTTCCAGCACCTCCGTCTGCATCGCGACCTGAACATTCTGCTGCTGGATTGTAGCCGGCCATTCGGAAACGGCTGGACCCTGCCCGCCGGGCTGCTGCGCGAACCAAAGCGGGCCGCTGAACGGGCCGACCTGGTTGTTCTGACCCGCTGTCCGGAAGGGGCCGCGCCCACATCCCCCCTGCCGGAGAAACCCTTCTGCCGCGCCCGGCACAACCTTGACGACCTCCTGCCCCTGACGGGGGGTGAGCCGCTTCTGTTTGAAGCCCTTACTGACAGGAAGGTGGTTGCCTTTTCCGGAATTGCCGAGCCTCAGGCTTTTCTCGACGGGCTGCGGAGGCGAGGAGTGCAGGTGGTCGCTGCCCTCGAATTTCCCGATCATGTCGAGTACAGCGATGCCCGCCTCTTAGAAATCGAGGATATGCTGAGGATTTCCGGCGCGGACTATGCCATAACCACGGAAAAAGACGGCGTCAAGCTTAAGCGGCTGTCAGAGGCCTCCGCACAAAAAACACTGCTGGCCCGGCTCCGCCTGGGTGTGGATGACCCTGCCCCCCTGACAGAGTCGCTGTTCAATTTACTTCAAATGTAACTCTCTTTATGGCATTATAATCAGCTTGGTTCTTCGACGAAAGGCGATATGTCCCCTACTGATCTCCTTAACATACTTGCATGCCCTGTCTGCCATGGCGAACTGCGGGCAGAGGGAGAGGCGCAGCGGCTCTGCTGTCCAGGGTGTAGCCTGGCGTTTCCGGTTCGGGATGGGATTCCCGTCATGCTGTTGGACGAAGCGGTACGAATCGCGGGCCAAGGGCCAGATGGTCACGACCGCTGATGAGCCTCAGGGGTGCCAAGGTCGATAGGATTCTGATCCGGGCGGTAAACTGGGTTGGCGACGCGGTCATGACGACTCCGGCCATCGGAGCGGTCAGGGAAAGTTTTCCACGGGCCGAGATCACGCTGCTGGCCAATCCTCTGGTAGCGCAGCTTTTCTCATCCCACCCCTGGGTCGATCGGGTGATCACGTTCAACCGCAACGGGCTGCATAAAGGGATTAGCGGCAGGCTCAGGCTGGCGGCACACGTGCGGAAACAGGCTTTTGATGCGGCCATCATCCTGCCCAACTCCTTCGAGTCCGCCTTGATCCCCTGGCAGATCGGAA
>JAJYBH010000099.1 GCA_021779135.1 Deltaproteobacteria bacterium | reverse complement strand
TCCGATCTGCTTGGAACGGCGATCTCGTTTTTAGCGGAGGCATGCTCATTGCGGATTCGCTCGGCATGCTCCGCACCTTCCTCATCGGCAAAAATCCACTTCAGCGCAACAGAGGAATCGAGCACGATCATCGTGCATCCCTGCTTTCACGTACTGCCTGTACAACATCCACTTGTTTGGTTGCCGCGCGGTTACGCTCGCGCCAGGCATCCATGGCCCCGGACAGGGTTTCGAGCCGCTGGCTGCGATTTTTCTTCTGCACTTTCTCCTCGTATTCGGCAATGGAGAGAATGACCGCCAGCGGCTTGTTGGCGCGGGAGATGGTAACGGACTCGTTTGTTTCCGCCACCATATCGAGAATATGTCCCAAATTTTTTCTCAAATCCATGGTTGTCAACGTTTGCATGGTAGTCCCCTTTTCTGCTCGTCATGACTATACCATAGACTATGATAGTAACTATGTCAATTACCCCCCGCTTCAAAGATTGATTAGCTTTTTGAGACTCTGATCAAATGTAACAAGTTCCAGTTCTCCGATCCGAGCTTTTGCGACCAGCATACAATCAACAAAATCTATGTTATTTGCTGAATACAGTTTTAATGCCTCACGCAGACTTGGCTTGTCAGTGTTCACTATGCCTGGGTAGCGCAAAACATTATCAAGCATTTCTGCCAGCTCGTACTTGGGAACCTTGTAATGAAGTTTTAGCACATACACACATTCTGCCAAGACACTCTCAAGAAGTATTGCTGTCCGCTCGCTTGTCCGTAACTCGTCAAAGACCTGTTTTGCCACAGCGAACTGTTCTGGGACGTCATTAAGAAGATAACGGAGCACCATGTTGGTATCCAAAAGACATTTAGCTGGTTTTGCCATGGACAACCTCACTCCACACCTTCTTGCGGACTTCACTTAACGGTTCGGCTGAGTGTTTGGCATATTTGGACAGGCAACCGCTCATGTCAGGTATGGCATGCAAGGTGATTACATTGTCAGTGACTTCGAATTCTACAGCCTTGATGTCACCCAATGTCTCACGTACGGCTTTAGGTAATGTCACCTGTCCACGGTCGGTGATTGTTGCGGTTGCTGTAATACTCATAGCGGCCTCCAATTGTGTAGCTGCATTATTTTATTTGATTATAATGCAAACACTTATAATCCGCAAGGAATCTCGTAAAAAGACGGATTAACATTCAAAAGTCTGTTTCGTTGACATATCACATCATAACGAAAGCCCTCTCGAGATTCATTCCTCACAGCGGGACAAGTTCAATGCCTGCAACTATCAGACTCATTTCCTGACAAAGATCTCCCTGGCCAGATTGGTATCGATGGCAAATTCCGAATACCCCACCCGGAAGATGTAGGAGGGGAACGACTGCACCAGGGTGATCTTGTTGCCCGGCAGGACCCCCATGGCCATCAGCTTCTGCATCTTTTTGTTGTCCTCGGTCTGGATATAGGCGATCTCACCCTCCTGACCGGATTTGAACTCGGTCAGCGGGACGATCCCCAGGTCTCCCTGGGCTCGGGCCTCGTCGCAGCATGCGCCCGGGGGAATCGGTTTTCCGTGGGGACAGGTGGAGGGGTGGTTGAGCATGGTACAGACCTTGACATCGGCCCCCTCATTGAGCAGGTGTTCAAACTGGCAGGCCTTGTATTCGCCCTCATCTCCTCGGATGTTGAGCACATCCATCATCAGCCGCTCTGCCAGGCGATGGCGGCGAATGGTGACCTTCCCCACTTCGCGCCCTTCCGGGCGGACGTAGATCATCCCCTGGCGTATCTCTATCAGGGCATGGGTGGTCAGCTCCTTATAGGCCGGGTCATCCGGTGCGAAGGCCATTGAATCAGGGTCGAGAAACAGCTGACCTTCCTCTTCCACCGCGACCCAGAGGGCCTCCAGTATCTCTTCCGCTTTTTCTGACAGATTCATTGCGTATCCCCCTTATGGCCATCTTTCTTGGAAAACAGGTTTCGTATCGACTTTATCACGTCGGGTTCCAGCGGGTTCTTGTAGTTGCAGCGCGGGCAGTGGACACTGTGACAGCCGCCGGCGCAGCCGCCACACCCTTTCTTGCCATCATGCTCATCGAACTCGTGTCCGCAGAAGGCGCAGATCATGCCAGTATCCCCGTCAGCAGGAGCAGCTGGTTGAGCAGATACCCGCTGGCGTAGGCAAACAGGCTGACGAAGATCCCGATGGCGCTGGCCGTCTTCCAGCCGCGTTCATTCTTCATCACCAGGAACTGCGCCACACAGGGGATAAAGAGCGTCAACGTCACGGCGGCCACGGTCAACTGGCGGGCATTCATCAAACCCTTGCTCTGCAGGTCATAGAGTCCGGCGGCACCATAGTCGCGCCGGAAGAAACCGAAGATAAAGGCTACGGCCGTCTCCCTGGGCAGCCCGATGGAAGCCATCACCGGGGTCATGGCATTTATCATCTTCTCGAAGAAACCGGTCACCTTTCCCAGCCAGAGCAATACCGAGGCCAGGATGAACAGCGGCAGGATCTCCATGAAATACCACTGCATGCGGGTGTAGGTCTTGGTCAGCACGTTGCCTAACTGCGGCAGGCGCATGGGGGGCAGCTCCATATAAAACATGGGCGCCTCTCCCGGCATGACCTTTGCGGCCAGTATGCCAACGAAGATGAAGAGCAGCAGCATGCACCCCCCCCATACCAGCAGCGCGCCCTGGGCCTGGGCGAGAAGTCCGATGATCACCCCCAGCTGTGCAGAACAGGGGATCGCCAGGGCCAGGAGCAGCGTGGCAATGATCCGTTCACGGGTCGTCTCCAGGGTCCGTGTAACCATGGTCGCCATGGTGTCACAACCGAAGCCGAGCACCATCGGGATAACCGCCCGGCCGGACAGACCGATAAACTTGAAGAGACGGTCAACCATCAGAGCCAGTCGCGGAAAGTAGCCGGTATCTTCCAGAAAGGAGAAGAAGATGAAGAAGGTTGCCACGATCGGCAGGATGATGCCGACCGCATAGCGGACACCCAGGGTAATGATGCCGTATTCCCCTACGAACAGCTCCTGAATGATCTCCCAGGGGATGAGGTGTCTGATTACGGTGGTGATCCAGGGATTGAAGCGCGCCTCGAAGAGCTGTTTTTCCAGCAGATCGACGACCGTACCGGCACCGAATTCGCCCACGAACTTGTACAGTCCGAAGTAGAGTACGATCAGCAGCAAGGGCACGCCGGTCAAGGGACGCACCGCAAGGGTCGAGATGCGCTCGCCCAGAGTGACCACCCGCTTTTCCGGCGCCACGACAACATCCTTGATCAACTTCCTGACAATGTCCTTGCGCTCCAGGGAGAGATCCAGGTGGAAGGATTCACGACGTTCAAAGGTTATCTGCCGGACCTTCTCGGCCAGGGCGGCGTAACCGTCCCGGTCCCATTCCTTGAAAAGCGCCGTAACCTCCTCATCCTGCTGCAACAGGAGCAGTGCCAGTGACTTGGGCGACATGATGTAGGAGCCGCTCATATGCTGAGTCACCTGGGCAATATCTTGCTCCAGCAGACGGCTGTAACTGAAACTGTTCGCCGAACCGCGCCGGTAGGCTGCCACGGCGTTGCGAATCTCATCCAGCCCCCTTTTGCGGGCGGTGGCCGCAGCGATGACCGGTATCCCCAGGCGCTGCTGCAAGAGTTCCAGATTGATCGAGAGGCCCATCCGCTCGGCCTCGTCCATGATATTGACCACAAGAATCACCGGCAGATCGGCCTCGATCAACTGGATCGTCATAGCCAGCATCCGCTCCAGATTACGGGCATCCAGCACATGCAGGACTACATCAGGGGTCTCGTTCAGCAGGATTTCGCGGGCCACCCTCTCCTCTTCGGTGATGGTGTGGATCGAATACATGCCGGGGGTGTCGATCACTTGCCAGGATTCACCCTGAATAATGGCGTTGCCCCGCGAGACCTCCACCGAGGTGCCCGGGTAGTTGGACACGGTCACATAGGCGCCGGTCAGTGCATTGAAGAGTACGCTCTTGCCTACGTTGGGGTTGCCCACCAGGGCCACCCGTTTAACGGCGTCTTTGCCTTGCATTGCATTGTTTTGCTGGTCGCTGCTGGTAGCCATCAAGACTTCCTTTCCTGCTTTTGATAATCATTTTCATTTTTGAGGCAAAAAAAGTCCCTCGCCCGCGGGTCGAGGGTTCACGGATGGGCGGATCTAATTCTTGCAGGCGGAACAGAGCCCGTAAATCTCCAGTTTGTGGCTTCTGATCAAAAAACCGTGCCGCGCGGCAATCTCGTCCTGAAGTTTTTCAATGGTCTCGTTCTCGAACTCGATGATCGCGTTGCAACCGGTACAGACCAGATGGTCATGGTGTTCTCCGGCCACGACATGTTCATAGCGGGTCTGTCCATCATGCAGCAACACCTCGCGCGCCAGACCGGCCTCAACAAAGAGCTTGAGGGTGCGGTAGACTGTCGCCTGTCCGACACCGGGATTGCCGGCCTTGACCTTCAGATACAGCTCCTCGACGCTGACATGCTGGCGGGTAGAGAGAAACACATCCAGTATGCTGTCGCGCTGACGGGTGGAACGCAGTCCCTTGCTGGCGGCAAAAAGGTTGAAGGCATGTTTCTTTTTCTGGATCATCCCGGCTCCTTATTGAACATGAATATCAATATATGGAGGAAGACCATGCTTGTCAATTCTTATTTCAGATGCGGCGTGCAACCAAGTAACAGGGACCAAGAACCCAAGTAACTTCTTGACATACGGTGTTACATACTGTTAGTGTACAAATCGTAAAGTGCACTTCCCGGAAAATAACGTCAACGTAAGCCCCGGAATTACCCCGGGGCTTTTTTTATGCATCACAGCCCTGATAAACAGGATACGTGCGTAAAGGAATATTTTCTGCCAGCCCCGATATCCGTACTAAACGGCGCAGAAAATAACATCTGACGCACTAAAAAGAAGGAGTAACATGGATTTCACAACTTTCAATCTTCACCCGCAGGTATCCGCCGGAGTGGCGGCGGCCGGCTACACCACCCCGACACCGATACAGGAGCAGGGCATCCCCCCCGTCATGCAGGGACTGGACGTCATGGGCCTGGCCCAGACCGGCACCGGCAAAACCGCCGCCTTTGCCCTGCCGATTCTGCATCGCCTGATGCAGGGAGAACGCGGCAAGGTCCGCGCCCTGATTGTTGCCCCGACCCGCGAGCTGGCGGAACAGATCAACGAGGCCATCAACCTGTTGGCAAAACAGACCCGTCTGAGAAGCATGACCATCTACGGCGGTGTGAACGTCAATCCCCAGATCGCCAGACTGAAACAGGGGGTCGAGATCATCGTGGCCTGCCCGGGACGCCTGCTCGACCACCTCGGACAAGGGACCGTCAACCTCTCGCATCTGGAAGTGCTGGTGCTGGATGAGGCCGACCAGATGTTCGACATGGGTTTTCTGCCGGACATCATAAAGATTCTCAAGCAGATCCCCCCAAAGCGGCAGACGCTGTTGTTCTCGGCCACCATGCCGGATGATATCCGCCGCCTGGCCAGCGAAATCCTGACAAAACCGGTCACGATCCAGGTGGGGAGCATCGCACCGCCGGTCACGGTGTCCCACGCCATCTACCCGGTGGGACAGCACCTTAAAACCGCACTCTTGCTGGAACTTCTGCAGCACACGGATACCGACTCGGTACTGGTCTTCACTCGCACCAAGCACCGCGCCAAGCGCTTGGGCGAACAACTGGAAAAGGCCGGCTACAAGGCCGCCTCGCTCCAGGGCAATCTCTCCCAGAACCGGCGACAGGCGGCTCTGGATGGCTTCCGCGACGGCAGCTATCAGATACTGGTAGCCACCGACATCGCCGCCCGGGGCATAGATGTCTCGCAGATCTCCCATGTCGTGAATTACGATATACCCGACACGGCCGAGGCCTACATCCACCGCATCGGACGCACCGGAAGGGCGGCCCGCAGTGGCGACGCCTTTACCCTGGTGACCACCGAGGACACGGTCATGGTGCGGACCATCGAGAAAAAACTGGGGGCCCAGATCGAGCGCCGCACGATCGCGGGATTCGACTACAGTGTACCGGCGCCGCACAAGGACAGCGAATTCGCCCGTCCGCCGCAGCCGCCCCGCAACCAGGCCAAAAAAGCTGCCGGAAAAACTGCCGGCAGCCCGCGACCTGATTCGGCAGCAAAACCTCGGCCCCACACGGCAAAACCGGCCAATCCGTCAACCGCACCGGCGGCGCGGCATCCGCAACGCGCTCCTCGGGCGCGCTGAACAGTATCAACCCGGGATCAGACTTACTCATCAAGGATCGGCGATTTGCCGGTCCTTTTTTGTGTGGCTGTTTGACATCCGAACCAGCCGTCACTATACTTCCGATACCTCACGAACGCTGGAGCCGGCATGCACACAACGATATACGTCATCGGCCACAAAAACCCCGACACCGATTCGATAGCTTCGGCCATAGCCTATGCGGAGTTGAAGAAAATGCAGGGTCAGACGACGGTCCTGGCCGCCATGGCCGGCGAACCCAATCCGCAGACCCGCTATATCCTGCAGCGCCTTGGCCTGGAAACGCCGCTCTTTCTGGCGGACGTCCACCCCAAGGTACGCGATGTCCTCAACCGGCGGCCGGTTACTGCAGTCTTCTCCATGCCCCTCAAAGAGGTTCTGGAGCTGTTTCACCGCCATACCATCCGGGTGCTCCCGGTGGTTGACGACGCCAATATCCCTATCGGCGTCGTGTCACTGCTGAAACTGTCAGAAAAGTATCTGGTTGCCGGAAGCGACCGCAAACGGGGCGTGGACACCTCGAAGCGTTCGCTGGCTGAATGCCTTGACGGGACCTTCCTGGCCGGCGGACCAACCGACGGCGTGGAACACCTGCACCTCTTTATCGGCGCCATGCTGGAAGAGTCCTTCACCAGCAGGATCGAAGGATATGACCCGGCCACACTGCTGGTCATGACCGGAGACAGGACTTCGATCCAGTCGGCCGCCATCGAGAAGGGCGCGCGGATCCTGGTCGTGACCGGCGGCTTTCCGGTCGCCGACGACCTGCTGACAGCGGCCCGTTCAACAGGTACGACCATCATCTCCACACCTCATGACACAGCCACTGCCGCCGGACTGGCCCGGCTCTCCACTCCGCTCTCCTGCTTCGTCGATCCCAAGTTTGAGAAGATAGGAGTAGGCGAATCTCTCGAACATCTTCGGCTGAAGCTGCTCCATTCCGGTGAACCTGCGGTGATTGCCGTGGAAGAGGATGGCTGCCTGGCCGGTATTGCCACCAAATCTTCCCTGCTCACGCCGATCCCCTATGCCCTGATCCTGGTGGACCACAATGAGCTGGCGCAGGCTGTGCCGGGCGCCGAGTCGGTTGAAATTCTCGAGGTCATCGACCACCACAAGCTCGGCAATCCCCCCACCCACCACCCGATTACCTTTATGGCCGCTCCGGTCGGCAGTACCTGCACCGTGGTCGCTACCCTGTATCGCGAACGGAACTTCGAGCCGGACCAGCGGATTGCCGCACTGCTCCTGGCCGGAATCCTCTCCGACACCGTAATCCTCAAATCACCAACGACGACCGGTCGTGACCGGGAAATCGTTGCCTGGCTGGAGGGTGTAACGGGGCTTGACCATGCCGTCTTCGGCAGGGAAATATTCTCGTCCTGCAGCGGTTTCAGCGCCTATGGCACTCCGGAAAAGGCGGTACGGTCCGATTTCAAACATTTCAGCGCTGCCGAGACACTCTTCGGTATCGGCCAGGTGGAGGTGGTCGGGTTCGACGAATTTTACGAACTCAAGGAGAGCTTGCGCGATGCACTGAAGCGGATCAAGGAACATGACCGGCTTGCGCTGGCGGGTCTGATGGTAACCGACATCTACACGGAGACATCGCTATTTCTGGTGGAAGGGAAGAACGAGTTGGCCCACGTCATGGGGTACATCCAGCTGGAACCGCATCTGTACGAACTGAAAGGTGTCATGTCACGCAAGAAGCAGATGGTGCCGCACCTGTTAAAGGTTCTGGGGGCGCTCTGACAGGCCCTGCCAAGGCCGTCACATTAAACGGGAACGGGGAAAGGCCATTCGGCCTTTCCCCGTTTCATACCGGTCGTGGATTGTTTCTTATTTCGCTACATCCAGCAGCTCCACATCGAACAGCAGGGTCGCGTTGGGCGGAATGACCCCGCCGGCGCCGGCCGCGCCATACCCCAGCTTTGAAGGGATGATCAGCTTGCGCTTGCCGCCGACCTTCATGCCCATGACACCCTCATCCCAGCCGGGGATGACCTGCCCGACCCCGATAACGAAGGAGAAGGGCTCGTTGCGGTCAACCGAACTGTCGAACTTCTTGCCGTTCTCCAGGGTTCCGGTGTAGTGCACCTTGACCTGCTTGCCCTTGACCGGCGCCGCGCCGCTGCCGACCTTGATATCAATGTACTTCAAGCCCGAGGCGGTGGTGATGGTCTTGGCGGCTGACTTCTGTACCTTGGCGCCGGCATGCTCCTGCGCCGCCATTGCCGATACGCTGCCGATTGCCGTCAATGCGGCCACAACAACCAGGCTTCTTCTGATGCTCATCCTGTAATCTCCTTCTGCTGTTAGAATTTTTACTCGCCTGACATCCTCATAGCACATCCCTGCAGAAAAGTCAGCCACAGCGAAAATAGCCTGGAGCGCGATGCGAGGTATTGCAGTTATCCGGATTGCTGGTATACTACATACCAATGCGAGCTGGCGTGACTAGCTCCCGTTTTGCTATATCTGCAGAATTTTCAATTCATCATGCATCCGGAGGTTCATCATGAAAACATGTCTTGTCACCGTCGTCACGATCATCATTTTCGCCATTCCCTCGTTCAGCGCAGCCGCAGGTGGCCGGCCGGGGCCATACTTCACCGCTTTCCTGGGCACCAGTTTTGCCAGGGATACCACCGTTACATTTTACGACTATGTCAACCCGGCCACAGATGATAGAGTCACCTTTGATCCCGGCATCTATGTCGGTGGCAGCGGCGGCTATGACTTCGGTTTCATGCGGCTCGAAGGCGAACTGTCGTACCGCAACGCCCAGCTGGATACCGTCACCTTTGCAAACGGCGAACATTTCCGGAATGTCGACGGAGACCTGGGAGCCCTGGCCGGCATGTTCAACGTTTTCTTTGACATGCGCAATCCTTCCCGGATAACGCCCTATCTGGGTGGAGGCATTGGTTTTGCCACACTGCATCTGAGTGACACCACCGGCTACGGCAATACAGTCGGATATCAACTGTTGTACGACAAGAGCGACGACACCGTCTTTGCCTACCAGGTCGGCGCCGGTATGGATGTAGCACTCAACAGCCGGATGTCACTGGATATTGGCTATCGTTATTTCATAACCGACAAGGCTAAACTCGAATCTGATTTTAATACCACGAATGAATTGCGCTTTGAGAGCCACAACGCGATGATCGGATTCAAATTCAAGTTCTAACATCACGCCCTATTCGCAAAAAAAGCCGCTACCCACAGAGGGTAGCGGCTTTTTTTGCCTCAGTAATCCGGGTACAATGCCTGTTTAGACCCCGGACTTGGTAAGCAGGTAGCGTCCGACCCAGTTTTTGGCAAACTGAAAGGCGGTCCGGCCGCAGCGTTTGCTCTTGTCGTGGGACCACTGGATCGCATCGTCTTCAAGTTCCTTGCTCCAGGGAATAGATACATTGCGCAGTCGGGCCTCCCGGTCCACCGACAGGCGCACGGCATCGATATAGCGATCCTGGGAAAAGGCGTAAAAGGCCACCCAGATACCGAACCGGTCGGAAAGCGAAACCTTCTCCTCCATGGCCTCGCTCTGCTGGAGTTCACCCCTGACGAACTTGCCGCCGATATTGTCGCTGTCATACTCGGGCAACAAGTGGCGACGGTTGGAGGTGACGTAGATAAGGACATTTTCCGGAGCCGAGTAGACTGAGCCGTCCAGGGCGCTTTTCAGCATCTTGTAACTCAACTCGCCAACCTCGAAGGTCAGGTCATCACACAGCAGGATAAAACGGTAGGGTTGATTCTCGACTGCGGTGAATATTTCGGAGAGGTAGATCAGGTCTTCCTTTTCGACCTGGATGAAACGCAGCCCCTTGGGCCCGAATTCATTGAGCAGGGCCTTGACCAGCGATGATTTGCCCGAACCACGCGAGCCCCACAGCAGGGCGTTATTGGCAGGCAATCCGGCCAGAAACTGGCGCGTGTTGCTGACCATGATCTCTTTTTGCTCTTCAACTCCAAGCAGCTCCTTCAAGGTGATGGTGTCCGTTACCTTTACCGGTTCCAGGTATCCGGAAAATGAATGACGTCGCCAGTTGGCGGCGTGGCAGGTTGCCCAGTCGATAGGGGCGATGGCCTTGGGTAGCAGCATTTCAACAGAACTGAGGACGCGTTCAATCTGGGCAACAACTTCAGGTTTCAGGGTAAACATTGGTCTCTTTCTTTTGCAGTAATTCCATCACCCACAGGGGGGGTGGTCAATGTAAATCAAATCGGTTGACGTGGCAATACGGAAATCGGGGGAACCTGACGTAGCGGGTGCGGCGCCCCGCCATCGGCACTGCATTCCACCCGGCCGCGGCAGGCTAGTTTTTTCCTTTGTTCATCCTTGCCTGCAGCAGGTCACCCAGGGTTCCCATGCCGGAAGGCACCTCGGAAGACTGACGACGGAATTCGGCCAGGGTCGCCTCCTCCTCTTCCGCGGCGCGGGCAACACCGGCCAGAGCCAGCGAGAGGCGACGGTTGGCACGGTCAAAACTCTCGATCCTGACTTCGACACTTTCACCCTCCTTGAGGACTTCACGCGGGTGATTGATACGCTTGCCCGCACCCAGTTTGGAGATGTGCAGCAATCCATCCACACCGGAAGCCAGGGTAATGAATGCCCCGAAGGGTGCCAATCGCGAAACAGTGCCGTTATGGAAGGACCCCTCGGGATACATCTGTGCCACCTGGTCCCACGGATCGGCCAGGGTATCCTTGAGGCTCAGGGATATACGCTCCTTTTCCCGATCAATGGCCTTGATCACGACCTGCACCTGTTGACCGACACTCAGCACGTCACGGACATCCTTCACCCGGCTCCAGCCGATCTCCGAGATGGGGAGCAGCCCCTCCAGGCCGCCGATATCTACAAAGGCGCCGAAATCCTGTAATGATGTAACCGTACCGGCAACCGTCATCCCCTCTTCAAGGCCGGCCTGGGCCTCATCCTTGAGCCGGCGTTGTTCTTCCTCCAGCAGGGAGCGCCGTGAGACAACGATATTGCGGCCATTCTCGGCATAATCCGTAATCCGGAAGGCCAGACGGGTCCCGATCAGCGACTCGGCACTATCCACACGACGGAGCGCAACTTGGGAAAAGGGGCAAAAAGCCCGGGCACTTCCACCCAGCTTGATCTCAAAGCCGCCCTTGATCTCTTTTTCCACCACCCCTTCTACCGGGACGCCTGATCGCCAGGCATCTTCCAGCTGGGCGCTGCCGGATGCTCCGCCTCCAAGCCTGGTGGTGAAGCGCATCTCGCCGTGATTCGATGACAGGAAATAGGCGGTTATGCTGTCGCCCTCCTTGACGGTGACATTACCATCCAGGTCAAGAAATTCCTTGCGGTCTACGACCCCTTCCCCCTTCTGGCCGGTATCGATGAAAATCCATTCGGCGCTGACCTTCAGCACCCGTGCCGTCAGCTTCTGCCCCGGCTCCAGCCAGTTGCTCCGTTGCGCGCTCTTTTCAAACAGGTCGGCAAAACTCTCACCATCATTCTCTTCTTGATCCGTCATGTCCAGGTCATCGTGATCAATCATTGGGTATTTTCCATTCTCGTAAGGATTTGTGTTGGTATATTTCCTGAATCCGTGAAGCTAACTCCAGCAGAATTGCTGCCAATATAGTATAACGCATTGATGTTCTTTGATAATTTTGCTATTCTGCTACCCACAAAAACTCACTTGGCGGGTGAAATCATGCAGCGTTTTCAAATCGAGATATCCAAGGACG
>JAJYBH010000009.1 GCA_021779135.1 Deltaproteobacteria bacterium | reverse complement strand
AGGCTGCCAAGGCAAGAGCACGTGGCTATCGTAATCCTCGAAACATGATTTCCATGGCCTACCTCATTGCGGGTAAGCTCAGATTCAACAAGCTATATGCTCAACCCACTTGAAACGTTGAAGAGCCGAGAATAATCGAACCGGCAATGCCGAAGACAACTCCTGTGAAGATCAGGAGGACTGCGATCATATCAGCCTTGGCTGAATGGATCGGATATTCCAGAATCGCAATGACGCCTGGATCAAGAGTCGCATTCTTCGCATTGGCTATCACCAGCTTGATGCAATCATGATACTGCTCGGTCGTTGATGCCCGTATCAACACCTTGCGCTCAACGCCATTATCAAGAAAACCTACAACTACCGGACCATAACCGGCTATGACAAATCCCTCAGTTTTTACACTGACTATGTTGTCCCACGGGACAACTATTCGATTCTTTTTCCAGCCTTTTGCGGTAGTGACCAGTCCCTCGTGCACAATTTCAATATCTCTATATTTCATTGTTTTGGTAGATACCGGCTTGAATCTTTGTAGAGATTTGGAGAAATCCTGCGATTTTTTCTCCGGAATCATCTGTTTCAGAAGAGATAATGCCTCATCGCCTCTTTCAAATGCGCCCAAACCGATCTCCATTTCCGTTGTCCCTTTGCTGTCAGGAGAGAGAATAAGGCGCACCTTAACTTGAGTCTTGCCAAAGACAGTCTGCTCGTCGATGGTGATCCCCTGAATCTGTCTCCATAGAAGGATTTGTGGCTTGAAGAGGTTTGCCAGGCGATACTCAACCCCCTGTGCAGAAAGGATGAGCGCAGGTTGCCAAAACTTCCGGATGAGATAGATCGTTAATACAAAAAGGAGAAGAAAGAAAACAGTAAGAACCGTAGCGCCTTCCTTGGGCATTTGGCTCATGTTGAACGGCACACGCATTGCTGACAGTACCAATGTGAATGGAGCAGTCGAAATAATCAGCTTGAAAATACGCTTGAGATAGAACTCCCTTGGTTCTTTGAATGTTACTGGGGAAGTTTTGTCGGTTTCTATTACTGACTGGACCGGTTTATCTTCGGGCAGTGCCGTGCTGTTCATTTCCACCAAAGCGCACAGCGCGCCGGTTTTCTCGAAAGCGCCTTTGAATTTTACTGCCTGTTCGTAATCCATGTCTCCTTTGATAATGGTTCGTTTGTCCGGAGTAAACAGGCTGTCAATACGTTCGGGAGCAGACTTGAAAAGCAGGCGGAGACTATACTTCACACCCTCAATAGCTTTCCCTGCAGCAATTTTCCCCTCAAAAACGAGGTTGTATCTCGTAGACATTGTTAATGCTCCCTTTGGTTGCCCTGTTTTCGTCATTGCTTCTACAGCTTGAATTCGTTGGGGATGATCAATAAAGTTGCCTGGCCCGCTTTCGTCTGTGACTTTGAAGCGAGGTTGCATGTGAACTAAATCGATGCCTATGAGGAATTTCACTCAACGGGTGTTTTAGGTTAATGAGTTACTTATTCCTCTCTCGCTTACCACCAAAAAATGTATATACCCAGTATTATGTAAATCACTATACCGATACGTAAGAAATATATGGCAAATTTCCCCATATATACGGCCTTATTGCCTGTTAATGGCTGCATTGAAAAAATTCCATAGTCGTATACCTGATCACGAATTTTGTTCTTTATATTTGGAACGGAAAATTTTTCGCCAAGAATATAAACCAATGTGCCTACAGCAAAATATACGACTTTCATCACGCATACTCCTTGTGGTTTTTGTATGTTAGACGTGAATGTATTAGAATGAAGTCCATCAGTATTAATGGAAATAAAATCATCGTTAATATTATTAGCGATAGTAGAAAAGGCGCCCCAGCGACAGCCAAAGCAGCTATCCCTCCACCAATAGCAGTCCACGCAACAACATCTAACACATACATTAGTGCTTCCTTAGATGATAATGATGATAAATTCCCATCAAGATATTTGACGGCAGCTGTTGCTGCTGCAGAAATTAATAGTGTCGCAAACAGCCCTACCCAAAAGGGTAAAATTAGTGCCCCAACGGCAGATCCCATTATCGCTAGAAATAAAATCATATCCTTTCTAGTGGCATTTGGATCCACCTGTAATCCTCCGCTCGTGCCTCCACTAATCATATAAGCCCCAGCACCGGTCTCAGGATTAGTGATAATGTATCCGCAGCCGTTCCAGCCGTTAAAGTTGATGTTGGACTTGGAGACGGTAACAACTTTCCCAGCATTAACGGCATTGGCAATGTCATCCTTGGTTTGCTGGTCTATTTGTAGTTGCGGCAAGGTGGTAGCGATGTTGCTTTGTTTGATCGTGTAAATCGAAATCCCTTGATCGTTGGCTATGTTAAGTGCTTTTACTGTGCTGATTCCTTCGGCTTTTTTATCCGGTGTCGAGAACAGTCGTTCCGGCACGCTGTGCTCCAGTGCCGATGAGGTCATGCCGCTGGAGAACATGTAATTTCTGGTGATGTCATTATTACCGTCTTTTGGTTTCACCACCTGCATCAGGTAATCCGCATCCATGTTAAAGCCACCGGATTGAACCCAGCGGGGGATGCCCCAGAGTGTCAGAACCTTCAACTTGGTGGCAAAAATGGTTTCCGATGGCAAGGTGATGGCGTTGACGTTCATGGTTCTGGAGGTGATGTAGTTCATGGTGCCCAACTCGGCATGGTATGCCATGGCAGTTGTATGAAGCAGATCGCCGATCAGGTCGTCTTTGGTAAGGGTGCTGAAATCGTTATTCAGCAGTTTTGTTTTTGTCGCTTCCAGTTTTGTTTTGAGAGCTGTTAGTTGATCCTGGCTGATCCTACCAAGGTTCAGCCCTATGGCCTGGTACACCCCGGCGTCGATGTAGTTGACGATCTGACTTGATCCATACGACGGATCGGAGAAGGTCATGGTGAAGATGTTGGTGCCGCCCAGACCAATAGGCGCTCCGGTGGCTACTACCTGCCCATCGATGCGTAACTCCGGTTTGACGTTGATCAGATAGGCCGGGAGTTGGGATGGCAGTTCGTTGGGCTGAATCGGACTGCCGTCGGCATGGGGCGTGGGCAGGTAGGCGTTGATAATCGCTTCGTCCTGTGCTGTTGCCGGAGAGTAGCTGAGGGTGATCTTTTTGCCGGCTAATTCAGCCAGGCTCTTGGTTATACCTAGCGACGTATCCACGGGATCCGGTGCATCCGGATCAAAGGAATATTGATCAACGGTTTCGTTCTTGACGTTGAAGGAGAGTTTGTGCTTCAAAGTTTCGGGAATGGCGGTAAAGGTGGCTCCCTTGACGGCGGTCCGGTACGGCAGGGTGCCGAGCAGGTAGGGGAATTCCTGCTTGATGATTTCCTTTTTGCCGAGAACATCACCGACGGTGGCGTTGGGGTAGTTCTGCTGGATATAGCTCTGAACCCGTGTCTGGTAGTCCTGCATGGCCTGCTGGGTGGCAAGCGAGTTGACGCCGGTGATGTACCCCTGGGTTTCATTGATGGTGGCGCCGGCTTTGATCTGATCCATGAATGTCTGGGCGTCAAAGGGGACTGCGCTTTTGATGTCGATGCCCTGGGTGAAGGTGTTTTGTTTATAGGTGGGATCAAGCTTGATCCAGGTATCGCCTTTGCCGTTAACATGTTTTGCGCCACGGGAAGGGATATAGTTGATGAAAGCTTCGACCCAGACATGTTCCATGCGGGCGGCTACGATCTTTCCTCCGCCAACCAGTCCTTTGGTGGGAATACCGCCGCTGGAGAAGAAATCCAGGGCCGACATGGGGTCGCTGAAGCTTCCGGCCCAGTTCATAACCTTGTCGATGGGGAGTTCAATGGTACCGGTTACGTAGTGGGCGTGGATCCCGGCGGCACGGAGGAGGGCAATCAGGAGTGAGGATGTATCAAAGGCATTCCCCTGTTTGGTGAGCAGGGTCATCTGGGCGCCCTGGATGGAACCCCAGGTGGGGACAAACTCAATGTTATTTCTGACCCACTCGTAAATCTTGACCGGATTGTTACCTAACTCAAGCGCTTTGGCCCTGATCTCGGTGGTAAGCTGGACTTCGATGGTTTCGCCCAGGTCGGAGGCGGTGGGCTGAGTTACGGCATTGACAACACTGGAGGTAAGCAGCCCGGCCAGCGATCCGATCGAGGCGACCTGGACCCGCTTTGCGTTCTTCCAGGCATGTTTGTCTTTCTTGAGATCCTTTTCAAAATCTTCCTTCTTCATGCGCGGTTCGCGCTTGTTTGCTTTCGGCTGCCGGTGGGGAAGGTTGTTCGGATCGAATTTCTGGTGTCGTGAGGGTGCCTTTACCTTTGTCAGATGTATCAAAACCCTTTCGATGCCCGCTTCCGCGTCTTTCTTGTCCTTGGCCTTCTCGATTCGCTCGATGTTGCCTTTCAGCTCGGCAAGGTTATCGTCATAGTGTTTGACGAACTTGTGATGGCGTTCCAGAATCTCGGCGGGAAGTCCGGCTTTTTTGAGCTTCTTCTCGGTCTCGGCGAATTGTGCGCGTATGTCGGGATCAAGGGCTTCTATCTCGGCTTTTGCGGCTGTTAAGCGCTTCTTTTTGGTGTCAAGGTCTGCCTTGGGGTCGGCAATGGCCGTCTCCAGATCTCCAGTTGCTTTCGCAAAACGTTCATCCGGTGAGTCGGCTTTCTTCTGCTGCTGTTCCTGCAGCTTGCCTTTCTTCAGGGCATCCTGCGCCGCATGGGCGATGCTGAACACGCCACCGGACGTCCAGGTGAAGAAACACAATACAACCGCCGAGATCAACCTCGAATGCTTACGAAACATATCCCCCCAACATAATATGCCTTCATATAGATTTGAACTGTGCAATTAAGAAGAGCCAAACTACTTCACAACCTGGCCTGCGTCAACTCGATATACTTCTGGATATCAACTTATCTTCATCCATGTGTTACCCCACATAGGAATACGTGGGACGGCGAGTATTTCCTGGCGATAACGGAATATAAATCCCCCTAAACAGCACATTGCCAATGTGGGAACAGGCTGTACGGAAGCAAGACGTTATTCGGCTGGGAGTCTGGATTGATTTCAATCCAAAGCAAGAGAATTTTTCAACTGATTCAATGACAGAATTCTTTGGTTTGAGAGTAAGGAAGGAAGGTTTCTAACGCATGAATTACAATAACGGATATAGAGCTATTTTGGCGGGCTTGCAGAGCAGCTTGAAATGACCGTCGAGGGTTGCCACCTGTGCACGTACCGAGGCGGCTGCTACGGCGATATAGCAGTCCGAAAGGCCGATTGTCACCCCCTTGCGACGCAGCTGAAATGAAAGCTTGCCGGCAGTTGCCCATAATTGTGGTGTTTCAGAAATGAAGGGGAACACACGGGGGAAATCATCGAGCACTGTTAGTTCCTTATCTGATTTGGCCCCCTGCATCAGTTCAGCCAGGATGATACCGCAGCAATAGACCTGCTCGTCGTCAATCAGTCGCGAAACGATGCTGTGATACGGTTCCTGTTTGCGAAAAAACTCGATCCAGACGGAGGTGTCCACCACTACCCTAGCCAAGCCGGTGATCTCCATGACGCAATTCGTCGGCACTGGCGGTGAACTCCATCTGCCCGGCCATCGACTTGATGCGAGCCGCGCGACGCAGACGAATTTCATCCTTAACCGCGGTAATGACCGCCTCGGTCTTGGTTTTGGCGTCAACTAGCGATAAAAGTTCGGTAAGCAGATCCTGTGGTAGCGTAATTGTTGCTCGCGCCATAATGGGCCTCCGTGGTAGCTGTGCACAAATAATGATACTTTTTATGTGCTATTTGTCAACACATGTTTTCACACCCGTCAGAACATGAATCTTCGCATGCTGATGTTCTGGAGGATGCCGATGCCGACCATGGAGGTGATCATGGATGTGCCGCCGTAGGAGAAAAACGGCATGGGAACGCCGACCACCGGGAACAAGCCGATGACCATGCCCATGTTGATAACAATGTGCCAGAAGAGCATGGCCGTTACACCCACTGCCAGCAATGCTCCAAAACGGTCATTGCAGCGACGCGCAATGTTAAGCCCCCAGAGAACAAGCGAGAGATAGAGCAGGATCAGCACCAGGCAGCCAACAAACCCCCACTCCTCCGAAAAGACCGAGAAGGCGAAATCGGTGTGCTGCTCGGGAAGAAATTGAAGCTGGGACTGGGTGCCCTTTAGAAAACCCTTGCCGATGAAACCGCCGGAACCGACGGCAATCTTGCTCTGGATGATATGATAGCCACTCCCCAGGCGGGAGCGTTCCGGGTTGAGAAAGTCCAGAACCCGGTTTTTCTGGTAGGGGCGCAGAAAATGGCTCCAGCCCAACCATAAGACCGGGAGGGTCACCAGTGAAAACGTGACTACCGTAGACCAGCGTAAGCCACGATACACCGTGATGGAAATGGCCACCAGAATCACAATGACGGCAGTCCCCAGGTCCGGCTGTTTCATAATCAGCAACGCGGGGATGGACAACAACCCCAACGGAAAGAGCATATCCTTGACCGTTAGGCCCCCGACGGTCTGGTAATTGCTGAAAAAACGGGCAAAGGTGATGATGATGACAATTTTCATCAGTTCGGAGGGTTGAATATTAAACAGACCCAGGTTGAGCCAGCGGGTGGCGCCCATCGAACGGCGACCGATTACCAGCACCGCCACCAGCAGAATAATAACCACTCCGTAAAACCAGTAGGAAAGGTCCTCAAGAATGTGATAATCGACCATGCACACCATCAATGCGATCGACATCCCGACCAGAAACCAATAAATTTGTTTAATATAATAGGGCGTTGCGACAATTTTGTAGGAAGATGTCGCGCTGTAGATATTGACAATACCCAGCAGGCACACGGCAACCACCAACCCGGCCAGTATCCAGTCAATATTAGTCAGCAGACGGCGATCAATCATTTCCGGCATCCCCACGAACACGAGGCTCGGTTTCAAGCGGCTGCGTTTCTCCATTGTCGCCCGCCTCATCCACGGTATCATGCTTGGCGGGTGGTTTTTGAGCCGGCTTCTTGCCGTCGAAATAAGCCCTCAGTATCCTTGCGGCGATAGGCGCCGCGGCCGAACCTCCATGCTCTCCATGCTCCACAACCACGGCAACGGCTATTTCCGGCTTGTCATAGGGAGCAAAGGCTACGAAAAGGGCATGGTCACGGTACTTATAGGGCGTTCCCTGTTTGCTGTCGCGCATCTTGACAACCTGCGACGTACCCGTTTTGCCGGCTACGCGTACGTCATAAAGACGGGCCACACCGCCGGTGCCACCTGGCTCATTGACAACCGCGAACAAGCCCTGTTTGACCAACCGGAAATTGGCCGGGGAGATTCCGGTCCGTCCGATGACCACCGGTTTGAATTCTTTCAGTGACTTGCCGTCTGAATCAACGATACGTTTGACCAGAAAAGGCCGATAAACCGTTCCTTCGTTGGCAACGGTAGATATCATGGAGGCCAGCTGGATGGGTGTCATCAGCACATAGCCCTGTCCGATGGCCACCGACAGCGTCTCGCCGTGATACCAGCGCTTGCCGAGGCGCTTCTGCTTCCACTCCGAAGTAGGGATCAAGCCCGGTTTTTCATGGTTCAGACCGATGCCCAGCGGCGCTCCCAGCATGAATTTCTGAGCGGTTTTGGCAATCTGATCAACGCCCAGCCGTTCACCAAGTTGATAGTAATAAACGTCGCACGATTCCCGCAGGGATTTTTTCAAACTGGTTATGCCGTGACCATGCTTGTTCCAACATTTGAAGGTCGATCCGCCCAGCTCGTAGGAGCCGGTGCAGTTTACCGAAGTGGAATCGGTGATCAGGCCATTTTCAAGGCCGGCAAGGGCGGTGATGATCTTGAAGGTCGATCCCGGGGGATACTGGCCGGTCAGGGCCTTGTTTTCCAGAGGGTGACGGATGTCATCGAGATAGGATTTCCATACATCGGCCGGAAGCTTGCCGCTGAACAGGGCTGGGTCAAAAGATGGGTTACTGACGAAGGCCAGAACCTCTCCGCTGTTGACATCCATTGCAACGGCCGCCCCGGCCTGATCGCCAAATGCCTTTTCAGCCTGTTTCTGTATACTCGCATCAATGGTCAACACGACACTGTTGCCCACGGTCGGGTAGGATTCAGAGATTGTCCGCAGGACTCGGCCGCGGGCATCCACCTCCAGCTGTCGGCCGCCGTCGTTTCCATGCAGTTCATTTTCCCAGTTCTGTTCGATGCCGTTCTTGCCGACATAGTCTCCCGGATTGTATTCCTCGTATCCCTTCCTATCTAGTTCGTCATCCGAGATTTCGCCGATATACCCCAGCAGATGCGCAGCCAGGAGATTACTGGAGTATTCCCGGACCGGTTTCATTTCTATTTCAACCCCCGGCAGGCGCAAGCGGTTCTCTTCGATGATTTCCACCTGGTCACGGCTTATGTTGGATGCCAGCACAACCGGGTAATACTTGGCGCGCCCCATGAGTTTGTTCCAGCGCTCATCCAGCTCCCGCCGGTCGAGCC
Source organism: Deltaproteobacteria bacterium (assembly GCA_021779135.1). Taxonomy (GTDB): domain Bacteria; phylum Desulfobacterota; class Desulfuromonadia; order Geobacterales; family Pseudopelobacteraceae; genus CAIPTY01. The sequence continues at coordinate 41,755 of JAJYBH010000009.1, read as the reverse complement.
CAAGCAGGCTGGTAAGACGGTTAAACAGTCCATCCTTGTCTTTCATCTCCTGGGGGACCACCGCCAGACTGAACGACGGACGGTTACTGACCAGGACCTTGCCGAAGCGATCCATGATGGCCCCGCGGGATGCCGCCACCGGAACGAAGCGAAGCCGGTTGTTTTCGGACATGCTGCGATAATCGTCGGTATTGAGAATCTGCAGGTGCCACAGGCGCAGCAACAGCAACAGGAAAATCCCCCCGACTACAAAGGAGATAACCAGAATCCGCTGCTTGGACTCCATCACCTCTCGAACAAAGCGCTGACCCTTCATAGCGCTTCCTGTGGCGATGAAAATACCGGCAGCAGCGTGACAAGTGACGCGGCAAAGGCATTGGCGAGCAGATGGGGCAGGAACCCGGAGATCATGGAATATGAAATCCCGGGGGTGGAGGTCAGCATGAGCAGCAGGATCAGGTTGGCGGTCACGCACGCCGCTGTTGCGGCACTGACGGTGACCACGAAAAGTTCGCCGCTTTCGGCATACAAAAGATCCGAGATATTTTTAATGACAATAAAGATGATCAGGAAGGAAAAGGCATTCAAGCCCAGATAAAGGCCGCTGAATATGTCCTTTAACAGACCCAGGATCCATACCAGAAGAGCGCCTGAAGCAACGGGTCCGCGCAGGGCCAGATAGACCATCGCAACCAGAAGCAGATCCGGCTTGAAGGCATCCGCCACATGAACCGGCAATACCGAGGTCTGTAGAACCACTGTCAGGACCAGGCCGAAAAGCACCGAGATATTCCTAATCATGAGGTTCCCTCAGCACTACCAGGGCTTCTTCAAGATGGGACAGATTGACGAGAGGCCGAATGGTGACAGTCTGGAAGATCCCGTACTCTCCCCGTTTGACCATGGTTACTTCGCCAATGGGTATTCCCTTGAGGAATACGCCACCGATGCCCGACGTGATCACCATATCGCCGACCTTGACATCCTCTTCGCGAGTGGTGAATTCCAGCGAGCATAGGCCGTCACCCTTCCCTTTCACCACGCCCCGTGCCCGTGAACGCTGGATAGTTGCGGAGATACCACTGGAATGGTCTGTCAGCAACAGGACCCGGGAGGTGGTGGGAGCCACCTTGACAATCTGGCCGACGACACCGTCCGCCGCAACCACCGCCATTCCTTCAACGATACCGCTACTGCTTCCTTGATCGATCACCAGAGTCTTGAACCATGAACTTAAATCTTCACCGACTACCGAAACCGTCAGAGTGGGGGCCTTGATGGTGCCCTTCATCCCGAGGAGCTTTTCCAGCCTCTGATTCGCCAGGGCAGTTTCAGCGGCGGCCACAATCCGGGTGTTAAGCCCCTTGACCTCATCGCGCAACTGCAGGTTTTCCTGGCGGACTCCCACCAGATTAAGATAGTTGTCCCTGACATCTTCAATGAATCCGCTCACCCGGGCCGCAGGCTTCATCACCGGTGCGAACAGCATCATCACACCCCGCTCGACAAAATTGGCGCTGCGCTTGTGAGGAATATTAAGTGAATAGAATATCAGTGCCGCGAAGATCCCGCCGCCTGCCAGGATTACGAAACCGTATTTTTTCAGAAATTCCATAGTGTTTTACCATGCGTCCACGCCGGGTTTTGGGCGTACCGCAATTACTTCATCAACTCTCGTGTCTTGGTGGAGCAGAAACCGGGAACGTTAGTGTGTCCCGCACAGCTCAGTTTCATCGTACACTTGCTGAAGATACTCACGGTAGGGCGATGCGGGGGTTTCTCCGATTATCCGCCGCATATGGGCACAATCGATAAAGCCACGCCTCAGGGCAATTTCCTCCAGGCAGGCGATCTTCATCCCCTGGCGGGATTCAATGATCTCGATATAATTGCCGGCCTCCAGCAGGCTCTTGTGGGTTCCGGTGTCAAGCCAGGCAATTCCGCGGCCCAGACGCTCAACCGTCAATGCGCCACGGCTCAGGTAATCAAGGTTGACATCCGTGATTTCGAGCTCGCCGCGCGGGGATGGAGTGATCGATTTGGCAACCCTCACTACATCGGAGCCGTAAAGGTACAGTCCGGGGACGGCATAGTGAGACTTAGGGTGTTTCGGTTTCTCTTCGATACTGATAACCGTTCCGCCAGCGTCAAACTCGACCACGCCATAACGCTCCGGATCCTGCACCGGATACCCGAATATGCGCGCCCCACCCTCAAAGTCTGCCACAATGCGGTCCAGGTTCATCTTTCCGTAAAAGATGTTATCTCCCAGAATCAGGCAAACCGGCTGATTGTCTATGAACTCTTCGCCAACCAGGAAGGCCTGGGCAATCCCCTTCGGTTCGGGCTGTATTTTGTAGGAGAGCTTGATTCCCCAACGGGATCCATCACCGAGCAGGGCCTGAAAACGGGGGGTATCATGTGGAGTGGATATGAGGAGTATATCGTTGATGCCGGCCGTCATAAGAGTCGCCAACGGGTAGTATATCATCGGCTTGTCGTAGACCGGCTGCAACTGTTTGCTGGCGACCAGGGTCAGGGGGTAAAGTCGGCTGCCTGCGCCGCCGGCCAGGATGATCCCTTTGCGAATTGGTTGTTTCATCTGTAACTGATCCTTTCGGAATGCATGGTAAATTTTAAATTCTACACGTCTGCCCGCAGAGTGTCAAACTACATCACAACCTTCTCTGCGAGGCTTTCCGCCACTGCCGGCAGATTATCAAAAACTTCAGTATTGTCGGGGCACCTGTGCTCTTCATTCGAGCCATAGCCGGTCCGCACCAGGATCGACCGGCAACCGGCCGCGTTTCCCGCCTCCACGTCAACCAGCTTGTCGCCGATCATGATTGAAGATTCCAGGTCAATATCAAAACGCCTGGCGGCCTCCAGAAGCATGCCGGGCAGCGGCTTGCGGCAATGGCAGGGGAGTGCGTAACTTCCCCGCCCAGACGGATGATGCGGGCAGTAGAACCAGGCATCCACGCGGGCGCCGGCCAGCTCCAGCTGAGATGATATATACCTGTGCAGCAGGTGCACATCCTCTTCGGTATAATAGCCCCGCGCCACTCCGGACTGGTTGCTGACGACAATCACCAGATAACCGGCTTCATTCAACAACCGTATCGCTTGCGGCGCGCCGGGAATGAAGGCAAAGTCCTCTGTGCGGTAGAGGTATTCCTTTTCCTCGTTAAGCGTTCCATCACGATCAATAAACACCGCCCGTTTCATGTTCGATCCCCCGAAGTTAGACTGGATACATTCGTTTGATATAATTCAACCACCTGATTTGTAGAAAAATAAGCAGAGTTGATTGACAAAAGCTGCAAAGAGGCACTATAACAGCTCATTCACCACACCGGGAGACCACCTGAGATGATCAAGACCAACAACCTCAAGATTACCGGCATCACGCCCATCATAGCACCTGCCGACCTGCGCCAGGTCTTTCCGCTTTCCGCCGCGCGCGCCGAGTTTGTCAACAGGAGCCGCGAATGCCTGAAGGACATCCTTCAACGCCGCGACCGACGACTGATGGTAGTCGTTGGCCCCTGCTCCATCCATGACACCGATGCCGCCATTGACTACGCCAGACGCCTGGCGGCCCTGGCCCGCCGCGTTGACGATCAACTCATGCTGGTGATGCGGGTCTATTTTGAAAAACCTCGCACCACCGTCGGTTGGAAAGGGCTGATCAATGACCCGGACATGAACGGTTCCCACCTCATTTCAAAGGGTCTGGGCATTGCCAGGGGTTTGCTTCTCAGGTTAACGGAACTTGAGGTGCCGGTGGCCAATGAAATGCTTGACCCGATCACACCCGAATACGTAGCCGATATGATCAGCTGGGGAGCCATCGGCGCCCGCACCACCGAATCGCAGACTCATCGCGAGATGTCCAGCGGGCTCTCTTTCCCGGTCGGTTTCAAAAACGGCACGGACGGCAACCTGCAGATCGCAATGGATGCCATGAAAGCGGCCCAGCATCCGCACAGCTTTCTCGGCATAAACCGGGAGGGACGCACTTCCATCATCCAGACCACGGGCAATCCAGACGTGCATATCGTTCTGCGGGGCGGCTCGCGTAAGGTCAACTACCATGCGGAAGATATCGCGCTTACCGAGGAAAGCCTTAAAAAGAACGGTCTGTTTCCAACCATCATGGTTGATTGCAGCCACGGCAATTCCAACAAGGATTACCTGAAACAGCCCGAAGTGCTGGAAAACGTCGTTCAGCAGGTTGTGGACGGCAACAGCTCCATCTCCGGCGTGATGATCGAGAGCAACATCGAGGGCGGGAACCAGAAAATAGCCGCCGACCTCAGCCAACTGAAATACGGGGTATCAATCACCGATGCCTGCATCGACTGGGCCACCACCGAAAAAATCCTGCTTGATGCGCACAAAAGGCTTCAGAACAAAAAATGACCAATGCGGTGAGGGGTGAGCAATCACCCCTCACTCATACATCAGTTGCATGCCCCGACCCGCCTTGTTAAGCGCCCCTTCAAACGTACTGTCCACACTATCCGAGAGCAGGTCCAGATAATTGAATTTCCTCTTAGGCGCCAGAATCACCTCTGGCTCCTCCTTGATTCCAGAAAGCTTTCCGGCCTCTTCGATGGCATCCTGCAAGGTCCCCAGGCGGTCCACCAGTTTGAGCGCCAGGGCCTGTTCACCTGAAAGTACGCGCCCGTCAGCAATCTTGCGCACCTCATCCTCGGGCAATTTGCGCCCGCTGGCTACCGCCCTGACGAACTGGTTATGGGTACTGTCAATCACCGACTGGAACATGGCCCGGTCCTCCTTGGTCAGTTCCCGCACCGGTGAGCCAGAGTCCTTGAATTTACCGGTCTTGATTACCGTGGCCTTGATGCCGATCTTGTCCATCAGGGCCTCGATATTGGATAGCTTGATAATGACACCGATACTGGCGGTGATGGTGCCGGGGTTGGCATAGATCAGGTTGGCCGGTGCGGAAATGTAGTATCCACCCGAAGCGGCCAGGCTTCCCATGGAAACGATGATCTTCTTTTTGGCGGCAAACTTCTTGACCTCTTCATAGATCTCCTGCGAGGGGGCTACCACCCCGCCGGGGGAATCGACCCGCAGCACCACAGCCTTGATATCATCTTTTTTGAGGAAATAGCGCAACTGGCGGACAGTGTCCCGCGAATCCAGTATCATTCCCTTTACTTCAACCAGACCGATGCCCGGCTTGTCCACAAATTGCCTCTCGCCGGTTCCCAGCAACGCTTTGGCGATAAAGACGGAGCCGACAAAGAGAAGACAAAGAAAGATGAAGATGGCTGCACCGATTATGATGATCTTTTTTGACATGTCAGGTCACCCGAATACGTCATTTGTATTTTCATTAGAAAGTAGAATCTGGTACAGTGACACCATGCGCATACTCGTTATATCGGATAGCCACGGGAATGTACCCCTCGCCCTGCTTGCCTGCGAGATGGCCGATACCTTCGATGCCCTGTTCCATCTCGGCGATGGTGGCGAGGACGCCGAATATCTTGCACTTGCTCTGGATAGCAAGGTCATCCATGTAGCCGGGAATTGCGATACCGGGTCCGATTCGCCGCGGGAATTGCTCTTGGAATGCGAGGGAAAGAGGCTGCTGCTGGTGCATGGAGATGCCTACGGAGTCAAGGGTGGCTTGGGCACACTTGTTAATCGGGCCAGAGAGGCGGGGGCAGACGCCGTCCTGTTCGGACACACGCATCGAGCAACAGTTACTACCCTGTCAGGCATACTGGCCGTTAATCCCGGAACCCTGCTGCGCACCGCACCGAGAAAATCCTTCGCCATTCTGGAGATTACTCCCTCGGGAATATCCGCACAGCTATACGACATAGACTGAGCACACTCCACGTTCGTCAACCTTCACGGTGAGACGCTTCATGTCCCTTGTGAACCGCCTTCTCAAGTCGGCGTCGACGCGGCCAGCCCAGCACGAAACCGACCGGACCCGACAGGACATAGGTCAGCATGATGGCAAAAATCATCAATACAGGTTCTGCGGCCACAACAATCAGCAATACAACCGCCAGCAGCAGAAAACCGAATGGCTGACGTCTGATTAGCGCCGGGTCCTTGAAAGAATAATAGCGAAAGTTTGAGACCATCAGGAAGGCCAGTAAATAGATCAGGGCGATGATTGCCAGCCTTTTGAAGGAACTGGGCCAGCCGAAATGATGAAACAGCAGCACCGTTGATGCAACCGCGCTGGCGGCTGCCGGAATCGGGAGCCCCACGAAGCGTTTGCTTTCAACGGTGTTGACCTGAACGTTGAAGCGAGCCAGTCGCAGAGCGCCGCAGACAACAAAAAGGAAGGCCGCCAGCCAGCCGAGCCGACCGAACGGCTTGAGCGCCCAGGCGTACATCATCAGACCCGGCGTGACGCCGAAGGCTACCAGATCCGCCAGGGAGTCATATTCCACGCCGAATTTACTGGTGGTGCCGGTCATGCGCGCAACCTTGCCATCCAGACCGTCGCAGATGGCCGAGATGAAGATCCAGATGGCCGCTGCGCTGAAATTGCCGTTCAAGGTGGAGACCAGGCTGTAGAAACCGGCAAACAGACTACCGGTGGTTACCAGATTGGGGAGTATATAGATGCCGCGCTTGATGCTCTCGGTTTTATCGACGTGCCGTTCATTGAGTTCGGAGTTCATATGATCGCCTCTCCCGTCATCCGATGCGGCCCAAGACCGTCACGCCGGCGGTCGTTGTATCACCCGGCTTCACCAGCGGTTCAACGTCGACAGGCAGATACACATCCACTCTCGAGCCGAAGCGGATCAGGCCGTAGCGCTTGCCTCGCTCCAGCACATCCCCCACTTTTGGATAGCAGATGATCCGACGTGCAATCAGGCCGGCGATCTGGACGAAAGCGATCCGTATGCCGTTCGCGGTTTCCAGAACAACCCCGTTGCGCTCGTTTTCGCTCGATGCACGGCCATCCCTGGCGTCAAGAAACTTGCCGGGGTGATATGAGATATCGACAACCGTGCCATCAAATGGAGCGCGGTTGACATGCACATTGAAGACCGACATGAAGATGCTTATCTTGAGGGCTTCGCACCCCAGCGGCGTCTCGGGGACCCGCTGCACCACAATGACCGTCCCATCCGCGGGAGCCACAACCAGGCCGGCATCAGCCGGCGGTGTGCGCTCAGGGTTGCGAAAGAAGGATATGACAAATATTGCCAACAGCAGTGAAATAGCGGCTGGAACCGCCAGTACAACAGAGTGCAGATTCCAGGCGGAAATAACCAGCAGGAGCGTCAATCCGAGCGAATATGCGATATAGGGGTACCCTTCCCTGGCTATGATACCGTTGTTGTCCATTAAACCTGCCTAGCCCTGATTTACAGGATACGTGCGTTTACGAATTATTTTCTGAAAATACCTCAGAAAATATTTCTAACTTACCAGCTCTGCTTCGCAGGATAAGTGCGTTTACGAATGCGCAGACACCCCTCTTCCGCAGGGGTAAAGGGGTGTCGTTAACCGCACTGACAATCTTTTAGTTTTTGGTTTTGTCCACGATCTTCTTGATCCAGGGCATCATGCTCCGCAACTGCGCACCGACCACTTCGATCGGGTGGGCGGCATTGAGACGGCGACGGGCCGTCATCTCGGGGTAGTTCGAGGCACCTTCGAGAATGAACTGCTTGGCATAATTACCGTTCTGGATATTGTCCAGACACTCTTTCATGGCTGCACGGCTCTGCTCGTTGATCACCCGCGGGCCGGTGACGTACTCGCCATATTCGGCGTTGTTGGAGATGGAGTAGTTCATATTGGCAATGCCGCCTTCATACATCAGGTCAACAATCAACTTGAGCTCATGCAGGCACTCGAAATAGGCCATTTCAGGGGCATAGCCGCCTTCAACCAGGGTCTCGAAACCGGCCTTCACCAATTCCACAGCCCCGCCGCAGAGCACGGCCTGCTCGCCGAACAGGTCGGTCTCGGTCTCGTCCTTGAAGGTGGTCTCGATGATGCCGGTACGGCCTCCGCCGATGGCGCTGGCGTAGGAGAGTGCCAGTTCGCGGGCCTTGCCCGAGGCATTCTGGAACACCGCAACCAGGTCGGGAATACCGCCACCTTTGACAAACTCGGAGCGGACCGTGTGGCCGGGAGCCTTGGGGGCGATCATGATCACGTCGAGGTCGGCGCGCGGCACAACCTGATTGTAGTGGATGGCGAAGCCGTGGGCAAAGGCCAGGGCTGCCCCTTTCTTGAGTTTCGGCTCGATTTCGTCGCGATAGAGGACCGACTGAAACTCATCGGGCGTCAGGATCATCACCAGATCCGCCTTGGCAACAGCTTCGGCAACGGTTGCCACCTTGAGGCCGGCATTCTTCGCCTTGACAGCCGAGGCCGATCCTTTGCGCAGCGCCACCGTCACGTCGACGCCGGAATCCTTGAGGTTACAGGCGTGGGCATGCCCCTGGGAACCGTAACCGACTATGGTGACTTTTTTCTTCTTGATTAATTTAAGATCGCAATCCTTATCGTAATAAACCTTCATGCTCTACCCCTTATACTTATAAAATATCCGGAAATCCGGTACGCTGATGAGTGAAAAGATGGTAAAAATACTACAGTACCGCCATTGAAGTCAATATATTACACCGCTACTCCGCTTTTCGACATGTCTGGTTCTGGCGTCCGGTCGTTCGAATAGAACCTGCTACTCAAACCTGCGGATCAACTGTCCGGTTTCCTCATCGATGCTGATGACGAGTGTCTTGCCCTTATCCGAATTCCTTTTTTCAGCGGTTTTCTGTAGATCCTTATTCTGCTGGGACTCACGCTGTTCGCGGAGTTTTTCGGATTGGGCCCTGCGACGCGCAAGTGGATCCTTTGCATCCAGGTCCTCATCCCAGATGACCTTGACCCGCGAGCGGTATTTTTTGGGGACATTATCCAGCTTGTCGGTTATGACAACCGCACCGCTACTATCCTTGTATTTAAAAAACTCGGCCCGCGCCTCCGCCGGAAGAACGAGAAATATCCCGGATAGCAACCAGATCGGGGCCAGTTTCGGCAAGGCAAGCGCTGTCTTCATGAGCATTCCTCGTAGTATGATAGAGTCACGGACAAAGCGAACGTATTTTCATCAAAGAAAAAACCGCCCGTTTCCGGGCGGCTTATAACAGAAAAAACATGCTCAAGCGTGTTATCCCTTCCACCCCTTGGCTCCACGCCCGATGGCAACCGCGCCGGTGCGCACCAGTTCCTTGAGTCCCAGCGGACGCAGGAGGTCGAGGATGGCATCGATCTTGACCGGATTGCCGGTAGCCTCGATGGTATATGACTTGGGGGTAACATCGATGATCTTGGCCCGGAAGATATCGACGATCCTCAGTACCTCGGCCCGGCTCTCATCCTCAGCCGTGACCTTGATCAGTGCCAGTTCGCGTTCTATGCCGCTGCCGTCGGTAAAATCGATCACCTTGATGATGTCGATCAGCTTGTTGAGCTGTTTGGTGATCTGCTCCAGGATCTTTTCGTCACCGCGGGTGACGATAGTCATGCGCGACATGCCCTCTTCATTGGTTGGCGCCACGGTCAGGGAATCGATATTGAATCCGCGCCCTGAAAAAAGCGATGACACGCGGGACAGCACACCGAACTCATTTTCTACCAGTACCGAAATTGTATGTTGCATGGAAGAAACCTCCAGAATTTGTAAAGATATTACGCGTTCAATACCATTTCATTCAGCGCCGCCCCGGCTGGAACCATCGGCAGGACCTTTTCCTCGCGGGCGATCTTGAACTCCATGATCACCGGCCCCTGTTCCTTGAAGCCCTGTTTGATGATCTTCTCCACGTCTGACGGCTTGGAAGAGCTGAAACCTTTCGCCCCGTAGGCTTCGGCCAGCTTGACGAAGTCGATCGGCAGCTCCATGCAGGTGCTCGAATAGCGCTTGTCAAAGAACAGTTCCTGCCACTGGCGCACCATCCCCAGAAAGTTATTGTTAAGGATGACGATCTTGACCGGCAGTTTGTTCTGCACCAGGGTAGCCATCTCCTGGATGTTCATCTGCACGCCGCCGTCACCGCAGATCGTGATCACCTGACGTCCGGGATAAGCCGCCTGGGCTCCCATGGCGGCTGGCAGGCCGAACCCCATGGTGCCGAGGCCGCCAGACGTCAGCAGGGTGCGCGGCTTGTTGAACTGGAAGAACTGGGCTGTCCACATCTGGTGCTGGCCGACATCGGTGGAGATGATGGCGTCCGCGTCGGACAGTTCGCGCAGTTTCTGGATGACGAACTGCGGTTTGATAATCGTGCTGCTCTCCTTGTAGCCGATGGGATGCTTTTCCTTCCAGCCGGATATATCGGAATGCCAGGGCGCCAGGGCCGCCTTGAATTCAGCCACTTTGTCCGAGAGCTTGTCCGCCTGCTTGATCATCTTGGACAGCACATCCTTCACGTCACCCACGATCGGAAGATCGACCCGCACATTCTTCTTGATGGAGGTCGGGTCAACATCCACGTGGATTATCTTGGCGTGGGGTGCAAAGGTGGTCAGCTTGCCGGTCACGCGATCATCGAAGCGAGCCCCGATGGCGACAATCAGATCGGCGTTGGTCATGGCCATGTTGGCGCAGTAGGCGCCGTGCATGCCCAGCATGCCCAGTGAATTGGGATCGTTCTCAGGAAAAGAGCCCAGACCCATCAGAGTGGTGGTGACCGGTATTGTCAGCATGCGGGCCAATTGGGTCAACTCGTCGGATGCATTGCCCAGTACGGCCCCGCCGCCGACATACATGACCGGACGATGTGCTTCAAGCATCAAGGCCATGGCCTTTTCCACCTGGCGGGGATGGCCCCCCAGTGTGGGTTTGTAGCTGCGGATCTCCACCGTTTCAGGATAGCTGAACTCAGCCTGGGCAATCTGTACGTCCTTTGGAAAATCGACCAGCACGGGACCGGGACGCCCGCTGCGGGCGATATAAAAGGCTTTTTTCATGATCATGGCCAGGTCTTTGACATCCCTGACCAGAAAACTGTGCTTGGTACAGGGGCGGGTAATGCCGATGATGTCGACCTCCTGGAAGGCATCGTTGCCGATCAGGGGGGTTGGCACCTGTCCGGTGATGATCACCATCGGGATCGAATCCATGTAGGCCGTAGCGATACCGGTGACCGTGTTGGTCGCACCGGGACCGGATGTGGCCAGACAGACCCCTACCCGGCCGGTAGCGCGGGCATAGCCGTCGGCGGCATGGGTGCCGGCCTGCTCGTGACGCGGCAGGATGTGCCGGATGTCCTTGAAGCTGAAAAGTTCGTCATAGATATTTATGACCGTGCCGCCGGGATAGCCGAAGATCGTATCGACCCCTTCCTTTTTGAGACATTCCAGCAGGATTCGTGCGCCATTCATTTTCATATGTGTACCTCGTTCGTAAATTTTCGATAAGTAGTTTGTATCAGTCAGCGCTCGTTACCGCACCGGTGTGGGCCGATGTGACAACCTTGGCGTAGCGTGCCAGCCAGCCGGTTTTAATCTTGGGCTGCGGCGCCTGCCATGTGGCCCGACGAGCGGCCAGGGTAGCGTCATCCACCTTCAGTTCCAGCTTGCGGGCCGGGATGTCGAGGATGATCGTATCCCCCTCTTCCACCAGGGCGATCGGTCCTCCCTCGGCCGCTTCGGGTGAGATGTGACCGATGCAGGGGCCGCGGGTGCCGCCCGAAAAGCGGCCGTCGGTGATCAAGGCCACCGAATCGCCCAGACCCATGCCCATGATGGCCGCGGTCGGCGCCAGCATCTCGCGCATGCCGGGCCCGCCCTTGGGGCCTTCGTAACGGATGACGACAACATCGCCGGAGTGGATCTTGCCCTCCATGATGGCGGCCATGGCCAGTTCCTCGGCATCGAAGCAACGGGCTTTGCCCTCGAACTGCATCATGGCGGCAGAGACACCCGACTGCTTGACGACGGCCCCTTTGGGAGCGATATTTCCGGAGAGGATGGCAATGCCACCTTCCTTCTTTATCGGATTCCCAAGCGGGCGGATAACCTCCTGGTCTACATTCTGGATGCTTTCGGCCAACTGGTGCGTTGTCAGCCCGAAGAGTGTCTGCGTGTCCTTGATCTTGCTGCCCAACTGTTTGAATACCCCGGCAACACCGCCGGCGATATCCAGGTCTTCCATGAAATACTCACCGGCCGGGTTCATGGAGGCCAACTGGGGCGTATCCTTGCCGAGCGTATCGAATGTCTCCAGCGGCAGATCCACACCCGCCTCGCGGGCGATGGCCAGCAGGTGCAGGACAGTGTTGGATGATCCTCCCAGGGCCAGGTCAACCCGGATGGCGTTCTCGAAGGCCGCCCGGGTCATGATGTCGCGCGGCTTGATGTCGTTGTGAACCAGCTCGACGATCTTTTCACCCGAGGCAAAGGCGATGCGGCGTTTGAGAGCCGAGACCGCCAGGGCAGTGCCGCAGCGGGGCAGGCTCATCCCCATGGTCTCGGTCAGGATCGCCATGGTATTGGCGGTGAACAGTCCCTGGCAGGAACCCATGCCGGGACAGGCATTGTCTTCGCAGACCTGCAGCTCCTTATCACTGATCACCCCGGCCTTGTAGCGGGCCATGGCTTCGAAGGTATCAGTCACGAAGGAAAACTGGCGGCCGGCTGGTCCACGGCCGCTCATCATCGGCCCGGCTGTCACCACGATGCAGGGGATATTGAGACGCGCGGCCGCCATGAGCATGCCGGGGGTGATCTTGTCGCAGTTGGTCAGCAGCACCAGCCCGTCCAGGCGATGCGCCTCGGCCACCGACTCGACCATGTCGGCGATCAGTTCGCGGGTCGGCAGGGAGTAGTGCATCCCCTTGTGCCCCATGGCCATGCCGTCGCAGACGCCGGGAATGCCGAAGAAGAATGAATAACCTCCGCCGGAGTGGACGCCCTTCTCGATGAAGCGCTCCAGGTCGCGCATCCCAACGTGGCCGGGGATCAGGTCGGTAAAACTGGTCGCCACGCCGATGAACGGCTTGTCCATCTGGCTCTGGGGCACGCCGGTGCCTTTGAGCAATGCCCGGTGCGGGGTGCGTTCCAAGCCTTTCTTGATCATATCGCTGCGCATGGTATCGGTATCCTTTGAGATTTCCTGTAATTTGTTGTCAATTAGCTAACAATAAATCACTGTTTCATAAAAGATAGTAAAAATACAATAGATGCCACAATGTGTCAACCGCGAAAGACCCCGCGCCTTTCTTTGATTTCGGCGAAAAAGCTCCTGGCTTGCAATACAAAACGCGAATCTATATACTTCGCTACTCGGCCCCGATTTTAGGATAGGTACGTTTCCGATACAGCCATGCCAGTGCACGTACACAGCTTCCAGCCTGCCGCTGACCCGGCAATTCCAAGGAATGTCCCATGATTTCGACAGAACCGGCAGATATTTCCCCGCCACTATTGACCGTCACCGACCTGCAACGAGCATTCCTGCGCCATCTCCAGTACACGCTGGTCAAGGACAAATACTCCGCCACCAGGGCCGACCTGTACCTGGCCCTGTCCTACGCCGTACGCGACATGCTGGTGGAACGCTGGCTGGACACCCAGCAGTCCTACTACATCAACGACGCCAAACGGGTCTACTACATCTCCATGGAGTTTCTCATGGGGCGCACCCTGGGCAACAGCCTGATCAATCTGGGGATCATGGACCAGTGGGAAACAGCCCTGAAGGAGATGGGCATCGATATACAGGATCTGCAGGAAAATGAGTGGGACGCGGGATTGGGAAATGGCGGCCTGGGCCGGCTGGCGGCCTGTTTTCTGGACTCCATGGCGACCATGTCCCTGCCGGCCTACGGCTACGGCATCCGCTACGAATACGGCATGTTCTACCAGCGCATTGTTGACGGCGCGCAGGTAGAGTTCCCCGATAACTGGCTGCGCTACGACAACCCCTGGGAGTTTGACCGTCAGGAACACCTGCACAAGATCCAATACCAGGGGAACGTTATTGAATATAGCGGAGAGAATGGCGAGAAATGTCATTCGTGGGTCGATACGCACGATGTCATGGCCCTGGCCTGTGATGTGCCGATACCCGGTTACAGCAATGAAACCGTCAACACCTTGCGCCTGTGGAGCGCCAAATCGACCCGTGATTTCGAGCTGGAGTCATTCAACCGGGGCAATTATATCGGCGCCGTTGAATCGAAGATGAAGAGCGAGAATATCTCCAAGGTGCTCTATCCGGCCGACCACATGCTGGAGGGGAAGGAACTGCGCCTGCGCCAGGAGTATTTCATCTCATCCGCCACGGTCCAGGACATCTTCTACCGCTTCGCCAAGAAGCATGACGACCTGAGCCTTCTGCCGGAAAAGGTCGCCATCCAGCTCAACGACACCCACCCCACCCTGGCCATTCCGGAACTGATGCGCATCCTGCTCGACGAGAAGAAGCTCTCCTGGGAAGCGGCCTGGGATATCGCCACGCACACCTTTGCCTACACCAACCACACGATCATGTCCGAGGCCCTGGAAATATGGCCGGTGGCGATGATGGAATACATCCTGCCGCGCCACCTGCTGATCATCTACCAGATCAATGACCGGTTCCTCAAGGCGGTTGCGGAACGCTTCCCTGGAGATTACGCCAAGATGCGGCGGATGTCGATCGTCGGCGAGGACGGCGAAAAGCATATCCGCATGGCGCATCTGGCCATCGTCGGCAGCCACTCCATCAATGGCGTTTCGGCCCTGCACAGCGAGATCCTCAAGGATGACCTGTTCCACGACTTCTACCAGATGTGGCCGGAACGCTTCAACAACAAGACCAATGGCATCACCCAGCGCCGCTGGCTCAAACATGCCAACCCCCGCTTGTCCGACCTGATCTCGTCAAAGATCGGCGAGGGGTGGACCACCGATCTGGACGAACTGATGAAGTTGCGACCGCTTGCCGATGACCGTGAATTCCAGCAGCAGTGGATCGAGGTCAAGCGGGCCAACAAGCAGCGCCTGGCCGATCATGTTCTCAAGCTGATCGGCATGGAGATCTCTCCGGATTCCATGTTCGACTGCCAGACCAAGCGCATCCACGAGTACAAGCGGCAGCTGCTGAATGTGCTGCACGTCATTACCCGCTACAACCTCATCAAGAACAACCCCGCTTTGAACGTAGTCCCACGGACCGTCATCTTCAGCGGCAAGGCCGCCCCCTCCTACCGGATGGCCAAACTGATCATCAAGCTGATCAACGCCGTGGGCGCGGTCATTAACAATGATCCCGACACACATCACCGGCTCAAGGTGGTCTTTCTGCCCAATTACAACGTCTCGCTGGCCGAACTGATCTTCCCGGCCGCGGACCTGTCGGAACAGATCTCCACCGCCGGTACCGAGGCCTCCGGCACCGGCAATATGAAATACGCCCTCAACGGCGCCCTGACCATCGGCACCCTGGACGGCGCCAACATCGAGATCATGGAAGAGGTCGGCCGCGAAAACATCTTCATCTTCGGCATGACCACCCCGCAGGTCAACGGCCTGAAAGCCGCCGGCTACCGCCCCCAGGACTACTACCACCGCAACGGGGAGCTCAAACGGGCCATCGACATGATCGCCGACGGCACCTTCTCCCCCGGCGATCCGGCACTCTTCAGACCGCTTACCGAGGCCCTGCTGGGAATGGACAGCTACCTGCTGCTGGCCGACTACGCCGCGTACATCGACTGCCAGGGCACCGTGGACAAGCTGTTCCGGCAGCCCGGCGAGTGGGCGCGGACCTCGATCCTCAACACCGCCGGCATGGGCAAATTTTCCAGCGACCGCACTATCAGCGAGTATGCGCGCGAGATCTGGGGCATCAGCCCGGTGCCGGTCAACCGTCACAACCGGCGTGACCTGCAATGACCAGGAACAATGACGCGAATACACCCGGCCTCTGGGATCAGGCCGGGGGGGTCTCGAAAAGCGCTGTGGTCTCCAAAAACGCCCCGCTGGCCGAACGGATGCGCCCCCGCACCATGGCCGAATTCACCGGCCAGGAGCACCTGCTGGGCGAAGGCAGAATCCTGCGGCGCATGATCGAAAACGACAGCCTCTCGTCCCTGATCTTCTGGGGCCCTCCCGGCTGCGGCAAGACCACCCTGGCCCATGTCATCGCCGCGGAGACCAAATCACACTTCATCTTTTTCTCCGCCATACTGTCCGGCATCAAGGAGATCCGCGACATATTCCGCGAGGCCGAGGGCTATGCCGCCCGCGGACTGAGAACAATCCTGTTTGTCGACGAGATCCACCGCTTCAGCAAATCACAGCAGGACGCCTTTCTCCCCTCCGTGGAAAAGGGTCTCGTCACCATCATCGGCGCCACTACCGAAAACCCCTCCTTCGAGGTCATCGCGCCCCTGCTCTCCCGCTGCCGTGTACTGACCCTGCAGCAACTCGAACCCGCTACGCTGAGGGGCATCCTGGAAGACGCCCTGACCGACGGGGAACGCGGCCTGGGGACTCTCGGCCTGACCGCTGATCAGGATGCGCTGGAGTTCCTTGCCATGCAGGCCGGAGGCGACGCCCGTATCGCGCTGAACACCCTGGAAGTTGCCGCAGCGCTGCTGGAGGGGCAGCCTGGACAGGGGCGCATCACACTCGGGATTGTCCAGGAAGCGCTGCAGAAAAAGGCCCTGCTCTACGACAAGGGGGGCGAGGAACATTACAACGTAATTTCGGCCTTTATCAAGTCGATGCGCGGCAGCGACCCGGACGCCGCCCTGTACTGGCTGGCCCGCATGCTGGAGGCGGGTGAGGATCCGATCTTTATCCTGCGGCGCATGATCATCCTCGCTTCGGAGGACATCGGCAACGCCGACCCGCGCGCCCTGCAGATGGCAGTAGCGGCCCTGCAGGCCTTCCAGGTCGTCGGACTGCCCGAAGGTCGCATCATTCTGGGGCAGGCGGTCACCTACCTGGCCACGGCCCCCAAGTCAAATGCCTCCTACGCCGGCATCGATGCCGCCCTGGCCGAGGTCAGGGAGAGCGGCGCACTGCCGGTGCCGCTGCCTATCCGCAACGCCCCCACCAAGCTGATGAAGGAGCTGGGCTATCACAAGGGCTACCAGTACGACCATGACCGCGATGAAGGCTACGCCGGGCAGCCGTGCCTGCCGGAGACCCTGACCGGGCGGAAGTTCTATCAGCCCAAGGGTCATGGCTATGAGAAGAACATCATCGAACGGATGGCCTGGCTCCGCGGCAAACTCGACGGCAACAAGGATTCTGGGCCTTGACACGGCTCCGTTCTTACCCAATAATGAATCAGTCGATATCCAACACCCCAGAGGAGGCCATACCGTTATGATCAGCAAGAAGATGGCAGACGCACTCAATAAACATATGAATCTGGAGCTCTACTCGGCCCACCTGTACCTTTCCATGTCGTCCTGTTCCAATGAAAAGGGCCTCAAAGGCGCCGCCAACTGGTTCATGGTCCAGTACCGCGAAGAGATGATCCACTTCATGAAGTTCTACACCTACCTGGTCGACCAGGGGATCAACATCACCCTGCCGGGGAGCAAGGCCGTACCCAACACCTACAAGTCCTTGCTGGAGATGTTCGAGAAGACCCTGGCCCATGAGCAGCTCATCACAAGTTGCATCAACGAGCTGAGCGAACAGGCCGTCAAGGAGAAGGACCACGCCACCCAGATCTTCCTGCAGTGGTTCGTGACCGAGCAGATCGAGGAAGAGAACAACGACCGCGACCTGATCGCCAGGCTCAAACTGGTCGGCGACAATGGTCACGGCATCCTGATGATCGACAGTGAGATGGCCGCACGGGTCTTTGTGGCACCGCCGGGATCTCCATTGGCGGTTTGAATTGAAGATCCGCTTCTGTGAACATAACAAGGGCAAAGGCAAGGTCTATCGCCGCCTGACTGAGGAGTTTCCGGACCTGAACATCAAGATCAAGGAGTGCATCAAGCAGTGCAGCGCCTGTCGTGACAACCTGCTGGCCACGGTAGACAAGAAGAAGGTCACCGCGAAAGACGGCGACCAGTTGTACGAGAAGATACGCGAACTGATACACAAGGAAGACAAAGAAGAATGACCCAGCGCCGGACGTTCTGTCCGGCGTTTTCATACGAGCAGTCATCAACGGCCGAGATTCAAGGTTGCCGCGGATGTCAGATTATGTTAGTCTGCTTCCCCCGACGCATTGGGGCATATATCGCGCGCTCTTAGCTCAGCTGGATAGAGCAACGGCCTTCTAAGCCGTAGGCCGCAGGTTCGAATCCTGCAGGGCGCACCAAAATAATCAAGGGCTTGTGTGACACCGCACAAGCCCTTTTTGTATGAACATTCAGCCATCTGCACGAACGATAAAACGTCAGCAGCAATGGAATCGAAATCATCCAAGACAGACTTCCCATCTTGTTGTCGCTTTTTTCATTTGTATCGCCATCACGGCTGCAAACAAATTGCTTTCTTTAAAGTGTCTTTCGCTTTTACTCATTTTCCCTTCGCTCAACGGTTGAGAGTACACCGACTTGGCTGGTGTTACGCTTAGTTGGACTTTTCTCTTCAGAAATGAAAAGGCCGTCTGCCATCCCCGATTTGAAGCTGACTCTCGACCTTTTAACCTCTTCTCCGATTGTAACTAACCGACGTTAAACGTCTATTCCGATGTGGCGACCATCAGCCAGCTCTACATCCAGAGACAGTTTGCCGCCCAACGCCTCGATATAACGCTTCAGAGAAGAGATTTTGACTTCGTGGCCGCGTTTTTCCAAGTTGGCAACGGAGGGTTGCGATATTCCCAGTGCAGCCGCTAGGTCATGTTGCGACATCTCTACTGTTTTACGTAATTGAGCAAGGCGTAGTTCAAAAATTTCTTGATCCGCTTGGACACGTGCTGCTGCTACGACAGCAGGGTTTACTTTTTTAACCAATTCCGAAAGTTGCTTTGCCATAACTCACTCCAGTTCTTGCAGATAGTTCAGAAATTCACGCTCTGCAACAGGGATCATGCTTTCGTAAAAATGTTTATTACCAGTTTTGTCGCCGCCACATAGCATCACGGCCTGGCGGAGAGGGTCAAAGGCAAAAAATACCCGGTACGGTTTGCCTTTGTGTTGTACACGGAGTTCTTTCAAGTTCTTTACCTTGTCAGTTCCTTTGAGACTGTCAACATGCGGTCTGCCTAACATAGGGCCGTATTGCTCAAGAACTAAAATGGCGGCCAACACGTCTTGCTGCTCCGAAGCATCCAAGCCTAGGAACCAATCATCGAAGTATTCAACCGTTACGATGTTCCACACCATATCTCATTTCCTTAATAAAAATAGCTTATAGACTATATAATGTCAAGGCTATATTCTGGGGATTAATTCCGTTGAGCAGGGAACAACAGTGTCGCGGCTACACATTGCATATATTGCTGTTTTTGGTGATTTTGTTAGATGTGTAGCCCCGAAACCAACAGTCTTTCCCCTAAAGTTTCGAGAACACGTATACAAGAAAAAACAGCCCTCCCGCTGCCATGGCCAAATAAAACCAAACGAATGTCTTGGCAATTGCCTTTTTCGGGTTGCTTTCTGGTTTGATAGGTTCAGTCTCTTCTTGAGGTACTTGTGCTGAAATTATCCGCTGCGCATCCTCCGCATATGAAACAAGAACCTGAAGTTTGATGCCACCGAGTGCGTTCGAATACAACGGATTAGCTCCTATTGTAAACTGGTCCAAAATAAATGCGGGGATGCCATTTGCTTCCAGTTCCCCCTTTGCCATCTCTGCTTCATACGGAGCCCCAAAGACGGCCACTGTCACAAGCTTTTCTTCCATTTATTTTTCCTTTGTACAACGGACGGAGTGGGCGCTGACCTGACGGCCTTATCGGTCAGGTCTAGCGGCCTTGCTGGACTCTGCGACTTCTTTTCATCGCCTTAAACACTTCAACCCCGACAAAGGATAACCCTGCAACTCCTGCAATTATTCCTGTGATGATCGACTGTAAACCTGTCATTGGTCCTGATTTGGTTGTGGCTGGTATTAATGCTCCGGTTTTGTACGCTGAAATCCCTTGGACGATCATAATAGTCCCGACAACGACCATCAACGCTCCGAGGACCGCAAAACCCCAATTCATTTTTTTCTTTTCTTCTTTTTGATCTTTCATTTTTCTCGTTCAACGGGCATAGCATTGACACACCGGGTTTTAGGAAAGGTCGTAAGCCTTGTTGAATCCTCAGTTTATGTCTGCTTTTTGAAAGTTGGAGCTTTGACCTTTCAATTACTCTCCAGCGATTCCCCTTTTCCTCGTTAAAGCGACTGAATAAATGGGAAGCGCCCTTTTTCCTTTAGGGATTTTGAAGTTGCATCTATTTTTATTTCAACTACTTATCCGCTATCCTGTCGTTGCATCGTTATAAGAATCTATTTGTTTTTGGTCATGAATGCAGACCACATTAAGTAAATTCCCATTATGGCCCAACTTAAAGACCACACATATACTGTCCAATCACAAATAGTAACCATTTTTACTGTAATGCATTTCGAAGTCATGACATTCTTTGTTTCGCTGTAGCTGATTATAAAAAAAATTCCAGCGAGTATCAGTTTTAATGTTTTATTCATATTTTATCTCGATTCAACGGTAGCGTGGCGCAGCGGCGAAGCGTAGCGAAGACCGGCTGCCGCCGCGTGGTTGAACTTATAAGTGAATGTATTTTATCAGAGCCATCGAAAAAGGCAGAAAGATGGAAAACACAAATATATACACACCACTTCGTGCATATCCTTTTGCCAGTAGTACAGCTTTTTCACCATATACAGGTTTAAATCGATAAAATCCCTCAGTATAAGTTTTGGAATCTATTGCTTTTTTAGCTCTTCTTTTCATCTCTTTCATGCAGAAATACCCACCGATTGGCAAAACTACACAGCTTATGACGTCGAAATTTAATTGCATGGTTTCATTGCCTTCTAGCGGTTATCGTATTTTCCTTTTTCTTTTTTGTCGTTCAACTACGGGTTATACCGCAGCTCTTTTAATCTTTTTATTTATTATATTACTGACAAATTTTGGCAAAAATAACGACAAATCGACTTGTTTTAGCCCTATTTTGCAATATAATCCCCCAATACAGTTGTGGATATATTGTTGCGGTATAATTCCGGGAGTTTTTATGTTCGAACGCTTTGAACAGTTTCTGGTCAGTAACGGTTCCATCGCTTCAAAGCAAATTCCTTATTATGTAAAGAGGGTTAAGGACAGTTACACCAAAAGTGACTGCCTTCCAGAAAAAATCCTCTCTTCTGATCAGATAAAACAGTATCTGGATGGCCTGGAGAATACGCGTGAGGATTGGCAGGTCAAACAGGCGGAACAGGCTCTGCGGTTGTACACATTCTTTGTCTCGCGACACGGTCAACGCCCTGTAGCGACGACAGATGAAGGCAAACTGTGGGGACAGATTTTAGAAAAGATGATCAACGTCATGCGTCTGAAGCATTTGTCTTTGAATACCGAGAAAACTTATACAACATGGGGTAGGCAATTTCAACATTTCGTTAATGGGAAGTCTCCAAATAATCTAACTACGGATGACATCAGAACGTTCCTTTCTTACCTGGCTGTTGAACGAAGGATTTCCGCATCAACCCAGAATCAGGCACTGAATGCCGACATTTTTCCGTTTCGTCATGGTCTGGAAAAAGAGGTTGCTAACTTGGACGCCGCACGGGCCAAAAAGAAACGCAGACTGCCCGTTGTTTTCTCAGTGGGAGAAGTCAACCGGATTTTTGATGTACTGACCCTGCAATGGAAACAAGCATGACGGCCGACAGGGGTGTGTCATTTCCGGAACTGCTGGCGGCCTCACCAGTCATCCTGGGCGAAGGGGCGGTTATCGAGCGCCTGCGGCGTGCCGATGGCATCCAGCTGGATGAACACGTGGTCAATTCGGCCCTGATCTACCAGGATGCCGGCCGCTCGGCCCTGGAGGGGATCTGTCGCCAATATCTGGAGATCGGACAGCGCTACAACCTGCCGCTGCTGCTCTCCACCCCCACCTGGCGCGCCGGCCGGGAGCGCATCGCGGCGGCCGGACTGGCCGGTCGCGACCTGAATGGCGACAACGCCCGCTTTCTGGCCGGGCTGCGCGACAGTTACGGCGACTATGCCCGCCAGGTTGCAATCTGCGGGCTGATGAGCTGCCGTGGTGACGCCTACAAGCCGGATGAGGCCTTGAGTGCCGATGCGGCGACCGAATTCCATGCCTGGCAGGCCGGGCAACTGGCCGAGGCCGGTGTCGATTTCCTGCTGGCGGCCACCCTCCCGGCCCTGAGCGAAGCGGCCGGACTGGCGCGAGCCCTGGCCGCAACCGGGCTCCCTTATCTGATCAGTTTCGTGGTCCGCCCCGAAGGGACCCTGCTGGACGGCACACCACTCAACGATGCCATCGCCTCCATCGATGCAGCCGCGACCCCGCCTCCCCTGGCTTACCTGATCAACTGTACCCATGCTTCGTTCTTTCGCAGCGCCCTGCTGCACAGCAGCAACTCCTCCCCCCTGGTCCGGAAGCGGGTCATCGGACTGCTGGCCAACACCGCGCCCCTCAGCCCGGAAGAGCTGGATGCCAGCACCGGGCTGGTGGAGGAGGCGCCGGAGAAGTTCGGCCGGGATGTTTCGGCGCTGCACGGCGAACTGGGTATGAAGGTACTGGGTGGTTGTTGCGGTACCGATGAACGGCATATCGAGTGCCTGGCGCGGGAACTCGCGCGACGCTGAGAGCTATCCGGACCGACTGCAAGACACCCCGCAAAATATAAGCATCTCTCATGATTAGGATTGACTTGATCAGCATCAATTCTGCACAATACTCCTATTGCGCTAATTTCACTCCGGCGGCAGGTGAGCATGTCATCCATCAGCACACTTATTCTCTCAGTACTGGCGGTAATCGTCATCTGTACGGCGGTGTCTGCTGCCGCCAAACGACCGGTACCGGCCTGGAATTACTATCACTTCGACGGCCGGGTCTTTGTTGCCGGACAGCCCGCTGACAAAGGGCCGTTTCTGGCGGTGCGCGAGCGCACGGTGCCGGTTGTCATGACCCGGGCGGACAAGCCCGAGGCAACCGCCATGCCCGCCGGTAAAGGTGCTCTGGCCGGCATCTGCTTCACTCACTCTACCGGCGGCAAACTGGCGGACAGCAGCGGCTACACCCCCCGCCCCGGCATGCCGGTAACGATATCATCCGGCGACAGGGTCGCAGCAAGTCTGTTCAGTGACGAACACGGGTATTTTGTTGCGGTGCTTGCCGCGGGAACCTACCGGGTCAGCAACGGCGTTTTCATGACAGAGGCATTGGTAGAGAGAGGGACCACGGTACTTGTCCCGTTACTGGCAGGCAAAAGGATGGTGGACTAATGAAAATTGTTCTTTCACGGCTGATCATCACAGTTTGTTCCATGTTTTCGTTGGCGCTCCCCGCTGTTGCCGGACAGCTTGACGATTACTATCTGTCCGCCTTCGGCATTAGCGCCCCCCTCCAGAACAGCAGCGCCCTGCAGAAGGCTATCCTGACGCCGGCAACAGAGGTTGGGGCGATTCCCCAGTGCGGCATGCCGCTCAAGCACGGGCTGCAACGGGATTGGGACAAGCTGGAAGCGTCCACCCAGAAAACGCTGGCCAAACAACTGGCAGCACCGACACTGGCGGGTGAGACGTTTGCGACTTCATCGGGCGGCCACTTCAAAATTCATTATTCGACGGTCAGTGCTCCCCGAATCTGTCAGAATGCAAACAGCATCTATAACGGACAGACGTTCGACGATGTCCCGACCCCCGATCCCCCCTACAACAATCTGGCATCCTGGATTCAGGTTGTCGGCGATTCCTTCGAGGCTGCCTACAGCTTCTACAACGGACGGGGGTACACCCTGCCCCCCAATTTTCCTGCTGCACCTTATGACGTGTACCTGAGAAGTCTCGCCTGCGATAGCAACTACGGGGTGACGAGCAGCGTCCAGCCGGCTCCTCACACCGGGTTTCCCTACGCCTACAGCAGCTATATAGAAATAGACAAGGATTTCACCAAGTCCATCTACACCATAGCCGGTACGCCACTCGACAGCCTGCGGATAACCTCGGTTCACGAGTTTCACCATGCCATCCAGTACGGCTATAACGTCTTTTTCGAGACCTGGTACGCCGAGGCCACTTCGAACTGGTACGAAGGGGAGCTCTATCCCGCCATACATCAAAGTTACGGCTATGTCCCGGCCTGGTTCTCCAACAGCACCCGGCGTCTCGACCTGGCCGTGGATGCCAACGCCCTTAGCACCGGCGCCGGCTATGGCCGCTGGATCTTCAACCGCTACCTGGCCGAACAGCATTCATCCGATATTGTACGGTCCATATGGCAGAATCTTACGCAACTCCCGTCCCCTGGCGGTTTCAGTGACATCCCCATGCTGCCGGTCATCGATTCCACTCTCGCAGGCGGGTTGCCAACGGATTTCCTCGGTTTCGTCCGCCGCGTCTATCGTCAGCAGGATTGGACCCAGGCCTACGACAAGACAACCGCCCATCTGAACTATGTCCCGGTTTCGACCTACAGCAGCTCCCCCGTCAACAGCTCCTCCACTCCCGTACCAAAAGCAACCCTGGAGCAGTACTCATTCGCGTACTACAAGTTCGTACCCAGCGCCTTCCCCGGCGGCAGCCTGACCATCACCGTCAATGCGACGCCGGCCGTCGTGGCGCGAGCGTTCAGCAAGGATGCCCTCGGGAATATCAGCGAGTACAGCTTCCCGAATAGCTACCCTTCCTCCGCAACCATCCCGAACCCCGGAGTGACTGCCGAGATCGTGCTGATGCTGGCCAACACCAGCGGCAACACAACCCAGAACGCCAATTTCAGCACCGACGGAACAACTCGGAACACAGATCCGGTCACCGCCACGCCGGTGACACCTGTCCCGGCACCTGCATCTTCAGGAGGAGGCGGAGGAGGGTGTTTCATCGCCACGGCCGCCTACGGCAGCTACCTGCATCCACAGGTACGGATACTGCGCGACTTCCGGGATAACCAGCTGTTGACCAATGCACCGGGGCGGGCCTTTGTGGCGCTGTATTATCGGCTGAGTCCGCCTCTGGCTGCATTCATCGCCCAGCACGCATTCCTCAGGCTGGTGACGCGGCTGCTGTTGACACCGCTGGTCATGGCGGTCGTACATCCGGCAGCGGCAGGCGTTTTGCTGCTGGCTTGCGTGTGCGGCCTTGCTAGCCATGTTCGATCGAGAAGGAAGCTTACCATTGTGCACCAGAACCAGGCAGTATAATCCCAAATTGAACGGAGACAGACATGTTGGAACTCATTGAAAAAGTTGTCATGACCACCATCGGCGTCGCGGCCATCACCCAGAAAAAGGCCGAGGAACTGGTAGCGGAGATGAAGGACAGGTACAAGCTGAGCGAGGAGGAGGGCAAGCATCTGGTGGAGCGAATCCAGTCCATGGCCAAGGAAAACAAGGAGAAGGTTCGCGAGATGGCCGAAGCCGAGGTACAGAAAGTAGTCGAGCGCCTGGGCCTGGTTTCCGCCGATGAGGTGGAACGGCTTAAAAAGCGAATCCAGGAACTGGAAGCACGCCTGAACGGCTGACCTGCATGCTCCCCTTCTTCAGAATAAACCGCAGCATCCGCAGCATCAGGCGCTACCTGAACATTGTGCGCGTTCTCAGCACTTACGGTTTCGACCAGGCCCTGGAAATGCTGGGCCTGGCCGATGTGCTGGTGCGCAGCCGCCGGCTGCTGCGTCGCAAGAGCGCCCCGGATATTGCCCGTCTCTCAGCCGCGGAGCGGATGCGACTGGCACTGGAGGAACTCGGCCCGACCTTCATCAAGCTGGGGCAGCTCCTCTCGACCCGCCCGGATGTCATTCCCCATGCCTTTGTACATGAGTTCGAGAAGCTGCAGGACAATGTGCCCAGCTTCCCCTTTGAAGAGCTGACGGACCAGCTGACCCGGGAACTGGGCGGACCGGTCGAGTCGTTCTTTGCGACAATAGATCCGGAACCCCTGGCCGCGGCCTCCATTGCCCAGGTGCATCGAGCCCGGCTGATATCCGGCGAGGACGTGGTCATCAAGGTGCGCCGCCCCGGCATTGTTGAACTTGTCGAGTCCGACATAAGCGCCCTGATGTCGCTGGCCCGGCTGGCGGAGCGTCATATACCGGGCAGCGAGATCTACGACCCGGTCGCCCTGGTGCGTGAGTTTGCCCGCACCATCCGCCGCGAGATGGACTTTTCCCGCGAAGGGCACACCATAGAAAAGTTTCGCGACAACTTTGCCCAGACGCCCTGGATGTACTTTCCCGCCGTTTACTGGGCCCAGAGTGCCCGCGGTGTGCTGACCATGGAGTACGTGGATGGCATCAAGGTCACCGACCGGGAATGCTTCGATCAATGGGGGGTGGACCGCTGCCTGATTGCCCGCCGCGGCGCGGATGCCTTTCTGGAGATGGTTCTCAGCCACGGCTTCTTCCATGGCGACCTGCATCCCGGCAACGTCCTGATACTGGCCGACAACGTCATCTGCCTGCTTGATTACGGGATTGTCGGGAGACTGGATGAAGGCCTGAAGACCTTTCTGACCGATATTCTCTACGCAATCGTCAATCGCGACATGGACGAGGTGGTTTCGCTGCTGCTGTTTGCCGGCGATATTTCGGACAACCTTGACATCCGGGCCCTCAAGCGCGACCTGTCAAACTTCATAGACGGCTATTACGAAATCCCCCTGAAGGAGATAGAGGTCGGCCGGATGCTGATGGAGTTCATCGAGATCATCACCCTCTACAACATCCGTATCCAGCCTGACCTGATGCTGCTGGCCAAGTCGCTGGTCCTGAT
This sequence comes from Deltaproteobacteria bacterium, assembly GCA_021779135.1. Lineage (GTDB taxonomy): Bacteria > Desulfobacterota > Desulfuromonadia > Geobacterales > Pseudopelobacteraceae > CAIPTY01. The sequence continues at coordinate 14,836 of JAJYBH010000009.1, read as the reverse complement.
CGAGTCCATGGGACGCAGCCTGAATCCGGCCTTCAACATGGTCGAGCACTTGCGTCCGGTCATCAGCAAGTCTTTGCGCAGGAAGTACTCCCCGCGCAATGTATCCCGTGATATCAACAAGATCCTGTTCTCGTACCTCAATCTGGCGCGCAACCTCCCCCGCGACCTGAAAGAATTCATCAACCGCATAAATCGCAACAAATTCAAGATCGACCTGGAGCACCGCGGCCTGGACAAGTTTACCGCCGACTTCGACCGCTCCATTAACCGCCTCTCCATCAGCCTGATCCTGGCAGCCATGATCGTCGGCTCCTCCATCATCATGCAGACGGACAAGGGGCCGAAGTTCATGGGTTTCCCGGTACTGGCCTTTACCGGTTACACCGTGGCGGGGATCATCGGGCTCTGGCTGGTTTATGCCATCATCCGCTCGGGAAGAATGTGAGCGGACAAAAGGCCCCATGACCTCTTCCCGCCAGAGATCATTTTTTCAACCACCCGCCCTTCGGCAACAACAATCCCCTTGATAATCGACCGCAGGCTGCATACATGAAATGCCGGAGGGTGAATTAAGTATTGAATTATGCCTATTTAATGATATTATGTATCGATTTAAAAAACAGGGTCACAAAAACAACCACTTACTGCAAGGCAGAACTATTCCTGATGAACAGGTCCCCATCAACATGCTCAAGGAAAGTCTAACAGATATGTATCCCCCGGATAATTCACCCGACAGGTTCAAGTCAATGTACCTGATGCTGGCGACCGGCTGTCTGATAACCATCCTTGCCGTCTCGGTGGCCGTGATAAACTGGAACTCCCGGACGGACCTCAGGGATACTGTTGTTGCGGATTCGGAGAGAATCGCGGATTCCATCTATTTCACCGAAGTCGATGCCCTTCTGATAAACACGGACAAAAACGGCTATACGATCAGTCTGGCTGAAACGGCTAGGGATGCGCTTGATGTCCGCATCCGCGACATGTATGACCCGATGAATATCGTCAAGGTTCTTATTTTCAACCGGGCCCGGACCGCCATCTACGGCAATGACAATCAAACGATTCAGGAAGATTCCGATTACGAAAAGTACATCGATGAGGTTTTCAACAAAGGACGGATAGTCTACCACCTGAATAAGAACCAGACGATAATCGACCTGGTGGGAGAAAAGCGCGAAGTGGCCGATATGGCGGTGGTGGATGTGCCGATCAGGCACAAAAGCGGCCAGATCATGGGTGTGTTTTCGATCTACACGGACGTGTCCAAGATCACCCAGAAATATAGACGCCAGATGCTCTATTCGGTGACGGCCCAGACGGTCATGCTGCTGTTTTTGTCGCTCATCTCGTACATTGTTATCATACGCGAATCTTTCGAGTTGAAGCTTGCCTACCAGAAGCTCGAAACAATGGCAACGACCGACCCGCTGACCGGCGTCAGCAACCGGCGGCAGCTCCTTGAGCGTGTTGAACAGCACTTCGCCATGCTGCAACGAACCGGAGAAACGCTTGCAATGAATGTCGGTCTCGGATTCATAATGATCGACGTCGATTTTTTCAAACAGATAAACGACTCATACGGCCATCTGGCCGGAGACAGCATCCTTCAGGAACTCGCCTCGGAGATCAATCTGGAACTACGCCAGTATGATGTATTCGGACGCTATGGTGGAGAGGAATTCCTCATAGTACTCCCCAATACTCAGCCAGACGAGGTACACCGGACAGCCGAACGATTGATCACGTCCATCCGTGAGCACCCCTTTACCTGGAATGGCAGCCAGATTCATATCACGTTAAGCGCCGGTGTAACCTGGACCGACACGGACAACGAGACCCTGGATGAAGTTCTCAGCAAGGTTGACGGCCTCATGTATGAAGCAAAACAGCTGGGCAGAGACCAGGCTGTATTTAAGGTGTAATTGCTGCCTGGTTAACCCGACCGGCCATATCTGACGGCTATTCCCCTCCATGGCCAGGATGTCCCCTCCCGCCAACAAACCCTCTCGAAGCATGTATCAACAACCAGAAAAAGGTGCGGTCTACGGCAAACGCCCTTCCTGGCGAAGTTTGGCAAGCAGCGCATTAATCCGCGGCATGGCTGCCAAGGCCGCCTTTTCCCCCTCCATGATCGCCTCGTTGCGGTGGCTGAAATCCGCTGATCCGACGAAGCCGACAACTGGCTTGATAACGACATCAGCCTGGCTGATCGGAACCTGCGACATATTGCTGTACATGATCTGTATCGATTTCATGATGGTTTCCATGGTAGTGGTGGGGATCACCTGATCGATGCCGGATGAGATATCCACCGCGATCACGACATCGGCGCCATAGGTCCTGGCAACATCCACCGCCAGCGGCTTGACCACGCCGCCATCCACATAGCTGGCGCCCGAGAATCTGGCCGGCTGGAACACTCCGGGGATGGCGCAACTTGCCTGGACGGCCATGCCGGGATTGCCGGAATTGAACACGACACTGTTCCCGGTTTTGATGTCGGTGGCCACGGCATAAAAGGGGATCTTAAAGCTTTCGATAGGGCTCTGGCGTACTTTGGTATTGATGTAATCCCGCAGTCGCTCTCCTTTCAGGAAACCGTTGTCCGGCATGGTCAACTCGGCAACATCACTTCTCTCCAGTGACAGGGCGATCTTCTGCAGCCCATAGGCATCGTATCCGTAGGCATAGAGACTGCCGACAAAACTTCCCACGCTTGTGCCTACGATCATATGGATCGGAACCTTGTTGTTTTCAAGGATTTTCAGCACACCGACGTGGGCAAAGCCTTTCGAGGCGCCCGCGCCAAGTACGAGCGCAATCCTGGCGGGACGCTGGGACGGTATCCGGGATGAAGTTGTAGCAGCGCAGCCGGATAGTATCAGGCTGCAACAGATGAGAACATACAATTTGGTGGTTTGAATCGGGTTCATGATGACCTCGTTGCCGCGCGTTACAGGGTCTTGACAGTGATGATGTCCCGGTAGCTTAACAGAGGGATCGATACAACACAAGCCCTTCCAGAATATTCGCAACACACCGTATAATCGGAGAAAAGAGAATACTGACGTCCCATGATTCGAGTGATCCTTCTGAGCTATCATAGGCATCGCATGAAAACCCGGGGGCCTTCTCGCCGAGAAGTTTTATCTAATAATTGAACGAAATTGATTGTCTGGTATCATCGATAAAGAAGCAAATTCCAGAGTAGGAGGCACACGATGAATCGAATTTTTCAGGCGATCGTTGCACTTTTTGTTTTGGCTACGGTAGCAACAGCAGCCGGGGGACCTTCCCTGGAAAAAGGAAAAGAGCTGTTCACCAGTACATCGCTGGGGACGAATGGCAGGAGTTGCGCCGGTTGCCATGCCAATGGCAAAGGATTGGAAGAGGTGGCCAACTACGATGAGAAGTCGCTCTCAAAGATTATAAATCAGTGCATTGTGAAGGCGCTTGACGGGAAGCCTCTCACGGTAGATTCAGTCGAGCTGTCCTCGCTCGTCATGTACGTGAATTCTTTAGGCGCAGCCAAAGCGAAATAAAAGTCCGGGCATGATAACAGCTCTTGCGGATGCTATCAGTTACGATTTTTCAGGTACAGGAAAACAGCCATAATAACCATGAAAGCCACGAACGGAGCGAGCGCCAGCTTGATAGCAAGCGGGTTCATGCGGTCTTCCTGCCATTATCCCTGATCAGGACAAACAGGAGATAGGAGACCACGCCGAGGTTGACGGCGAGCACGGTGACTCTCGGCCAGGTCGAACTCCGGACCACCTCGAACATCTCGACCGGGATATACATGCCGCCGGTCAGGACGGCGAACCACTCGGCCCAGGACTTTCTCAACCAGAGCCCAACAGCTTCGATCATCCTCACGACAAAGTACATCGCCGCGGCTATTGCCAAACCCCACAATTGAGTGTCGTGAATGCGTTCCGAGAGGTCGAGAAAAATACGCGGGTAATGGCTGGCAGGATTGAGATGATATTGCTCAACCAGTTTCACGGCTGCTTCGTGGATGTCTTTGTGAATGAACATCAGCAGTCCGCAACCTGCCAACAAGACCAGCATCCCTTTGGCGCCCTCAAAAAGCGCCACAATGTGCAGACCGCGCGCATGTGCATTCCTGGTGGAATGTGTGCGGCTACGGGAGCGGCTCATCTGTATGTCTGCGATTGAAGCAACGGCCGCCCTTTCATGCTGTCATATCCGCCTTGGTCACCCTGCATTCGCGCTGTCACAGCAGTCCGCCGGAATAATGGTTCTATTTTTTCGATACGCCATCCCCTGAAAAATAGCGACGACATCATTGCTGTCGTCGGTAATCTGGACCGAATAGGATGCAAGTTTCGGGTTCCGGGCCAGTTCCCTGGCCTCCGCGTAAAGAACCCCTTGGGTGGCCGCCTTGACAAAGGACACACTGGTATTGATTCCCATCGACAATATGCCGTGGGAGTTCGAGGCAACCGCAAAGGCAAAGTCCGCCAGCGTAAAAATGGCGCCGCCATGCACCGTGCCGGCACCGTTGAAATGGAATGGCTCAATCTTCATGCTGGCCTTGGCCCACCCCGGTCCCGCGTCGAGAAGTTCTATCCCGCTATGACGGGCAAACAGATCCCCGGTGGAAAAGAACTGCTTTATGTCATCCATGCTCCACTTCCCCGTCAATGTCGGTCTCCTGGATCAGCCACGAATCAGCGACGGTTGCCGGTGAACCTGAGCAGCATCAGAAAAAGGTTGATGAAGTCGAGATAGAGCGTCAATGCGCCGAGTATGGCCGGTTTTCTCCCCTCGGTTCCCTGGGCCGCCATCGCCTTTATCTTCCAGGTATCATATGCTGTCAGCCCGGTGAAAACCAGCACACCGATGGCGGAGATGACCCAGGAGACCGCGCTGCTCCCAACAAAGATATTAACGATCGATGCGATCACCACACCGATCAGTCCCATGAACAGGAAGCTGCCCCATGAGGTCAGGTCACGCCTGGTCGCGTATCCATAGACGCTCATGGCCCCGAACATGCCGGCGGTGATGACAAAGGTGGTGGCAATCGAGTTGGCCGTGTAGATCAGGGCCAGAATGGACAGTGTGACACCGTTAAGGGCCGAATATGCCACGAACAGGAGCGTGGCAGTCGTGGCGCTCAGGCGGTTGATGGCGCCGGAGAGGGTAAATACCAGGGCAAGTTCGCCGATCATCAGGCCGTAGAACACAAGCCGGTTCCCCGCGATGGTATTGACTGCTACGGGTGATGAAAGCGTGGCCAGCGCCATAAAGGCCGTGATGGCCAGCCCAATCCCCATCCAGGCATAGACCTGGCGGAGGAGTGCGTTCTGTCTGACTATTACCTGGCTGGCACTCCGGGTGTAGCCGCTGTTCAATTCATTCATGAGCTGCTCCTTTAATTCGTTATTCGATCCGGGTAAGTTTGTTAACTGCTTTTTCATCAAGCATTCCGTCCGTGGCACTCACGTAGTTCCTGAAGTGCTCCGAGTTCATATGCTTTTCTAGACAGGACTCATCCTTCCAATTCTCGTAGAAGATGAAGACGAGGGGGTTGTCATTGTCCTGGTGCAGGGTGTACTCCAGGCAGCCCTCCTCTTTCCTGGTCGCCGAGACGAGTTTGAGCAGCTCACTCCTGACGATCTCCTGAGACTTTTGCTTTGCCACGATCCTTGCAATCACCGTTATCCTTGACATGATCACCCTTTCGTTTTTCCGACGGTAAAAGCCCTGCCCATGAGCGGACCAACGCCATGGTAGCCGCGATGGGAGGTATCATACATGAGCGGCTTGATCTTCATGATATCGGGTAGGCCATCCTCACCCAGCACATCAACATCGGCCTTGACATCGATAATTTCGCCCACAAACTGGGTGTGCAGGCCGATCTCGACTATGTGCAGCAGCCGGCACTCCAGCACCACCGGAAATTCCGCCGCATACGGCGCATCGACCAGTTCACTCCGGACAGGCGTCAGACCGGCTACGGCAAATTTGTCCACGTCTCGCCCCGACGCAATTCCGACGTAATCGGCCTCAACCATCCTGCCTTCGCAGGCAATGCCGACCGTAAAGGCTTTACGATCCACAATGCAGGCGTGGGAATAGGTCGCCTTGCGCAGTGATACGGCGACACAGGGTGGTTGGGAACAGCAGATGCCTCCCCAGGCGGCATTCATCAGGTTGGGCTTGCCAGCCTGGTCATAGGTCCCGACCATCAGGACCGGGGTCGGATAGAGCAGGGTCTTGGCACCAACTGATTTTTTCATCTTATCTCTCCTGGAGGGTTTCACGATTCCCGCTGTATGTTTTGTCGAGTCTTGGCGGAACCAACCGGGGGTAACCCCCCCTTTCCCTCCGCAGAATGCCCGATACCCGGCATTGATTCAACTGTTATTTGCTCCGCCAGGCGACTGCTGTCGGGCAAGGCGCCTGCCAGACCTCACCGCGCCGCTCTGGCCGCCTATAGCTGGGACAATAAAACAGGATATTGCAAAACTGGTTGCAACCTTTTACATTTAATGTAACATTAAAAGCCCGAACGCTTCTCCGAAGCGTGCCAGCGCCAAGGAAAACAATTGTATGGCGCGCCAAAGCCCGTCAATCAAAAATCTAGCCAGAGACTTGGAAAATCAGGAAGAGACCATGCTCGACACCATCTTGAAAGAAGACATTTTCAAAGATCTGCCCACCATGCCCGAAGTGGTGGTGAAGGTGCTGAAACTGCTCGAAAATGACACTACACCAAACATGCTGCTGGCGGATGCCATTGCCCACGACCCCGCCATGTCGGCCCGCATCTTCACGCTGATAAACTCGCCCGCTTACAGCACCCACTCGAAACCAACCAAACTGGATCATGCCATTGGATTCATTGGCCGGAAAATGATTAAATCGATTGCGCTTGAGTGCAGCTTCAAGGCGGCCACCCCCCAGGCCGGAACATTTGGGAAGCTGCTCTGGGAAAACGCGATCGGCTGCGCCGTGGGTGCACGGATGATTGCCATGGAAACGAAGCTTTTCGACCTCGAGGAAGCCTTCATTGCCGGCATGCTCTGCCCGATCGGCAAGTCGGTGCTTGCCAGCAAATACGGAGACCGGTATCAAAAGCTCCTCAAATCATCCGTGAGTTCGAATAAAGACCTCTCCATTCTTGAGATAGAGCAGTTCGGATTCCCCAATGAGGTAGTTGCCGCGGTTCTCCTGAAAAAATGGAATCTCGACAAGGTCATAGTGGAAGCGGTGCTTCACTTCCGCGACCTCAAGAATCAGAGTTCGAGCGTCGAAGAAAAAAACCTGTCGAGGATCTTGAATATTGCCGCCGCCTTCTGCGAAAAATCGGGGATCGGGCAGATTGTCCCCAACAACAACATCGACGTCACCAAAATTCTCTCCGCGTATCTGCTGCACATCCAGCCGGAAAAGATGCCACAACTCCACGAACAGTTCATTTCATTATACGAAAAGGATCGGGACTATTACCTGAGCTAATTTCCATCTGAAATTGCTAGCGCCGCGATCCGGGCAGGATACATCATATCCTGCCCAATTTTCGTTCCAGCCTCTCGATGACCTCGGCCAGGGTGCCCTCGATATCGTCCCCATACACAGTGAAATAGAGGTATTGCCCCGAGTGGTGGGACCAGTCCAGGTTTTCAACCCTGAGCGGCGCGAGCAGGGCTTCAATCCTCTCATAGGTAATGAACGCTTCGCCGTCAGGCCACTTCTTGTCCAGTTTGGCCTGTTGGGCATCCGACAGGGGAATCCGGTAGGTGATCGAATAGACTTCCGCCTTCATGACCCCACCTTTTCAGCTCGAAATGATTACCTGGCGATAAGCATTGTTAGCGATGATCCAATACCAGGTCAGCGATCACCGGGCGATGGTCGGAGGCCCTGCCGGTGCCGATCCAGCATTTCCGTGTCTGAAACTGCGAACTCATCATGATGTGATCGATCCTCATCCATGAAGCAGTGAGGAGCGGGAATCTGTTCCGCAGCAGAAAATGGCCGTAGGTATAGCCATAGCCCTTCCCCCCTTCGGCGAAGGCGTCATGCAGCCCCGCCTCCCTGAGCGTCAGGAACGCCTGGGAGGCCTCGGGAGAATTCAGGTCACCGGCAAGGATAATCGGGCCTGATTCCTTACGGAGAAACTCCCGCACTGTCCGCGCCTGGGCAAGACGCGCCCGTACATTATCTTCGAGCTTTTGAATGGCCTTCGGCAGGTGTTCGGGATTTTCCTTCGCTACCCGCATGGAATAAAGCCCCTCCCGCGGCGACTCAAAATGGACGTTATACAGAACCACCACCGTACCGTTGTACTGCAGCTCAGTTCGAACGCAGGTATGGCCATTTCCGGGATAGGATAAATTTCTGACCTGCAATGCCCCCAGGGGAAGCTTGCTAGCAATGACGTATTGCCCGACCGAACGGATGTTCCACGTACTGAGATAATCCCCAAGAACTCCATTCATCACACCATCGGCATCCTGAAGAAGAACAACGGAAGGTCTGTTTCTCTCAATCTCGTACATGATCGCCATGTGCGCCAGCGTGTCATGGGTGCCATACTTGACGTTCCAGGTCATGACCCGCAGCGGCGGGCCGGCCGGCTGCACATGGGCTGCCGGCAGAGGCCAGCAGAACCCCATCAGCGGCCCGGCCACCCAGACGATACCCAGCAGTGGCAACCAAACCCAACGCCAGGCTACTTTGACGGATATCGCGGCCACGACTATCCCGGGTATCGCCCAGATCACCTGCGGCAGATAGAGATTAAAGGCCCCGAACCACCAGCGGTCCGCGCCTGTGCAGTTCAGAAGCGTCAGTGCGGCAAGAACGACCAGGTAGGTGAAGCCGAGTGAAAGAAGCCAGGCTGGCGTTTTATGGTGGGGTTTGGCTGACATTACAGTTCGTCCCGGTCTGAATCATTTTCGTGGATTTTCCCTGTCAGGATGTCACGTCATGTGTCACCGCTTGCAAAATGATAATTATTAGGTAGCCCGACCGAGATTGCAAGGGTTTATATGGCACGGCGGGATCAACGAGCAGCGCGGGTGAGAGATAGGGTTCGTCGTCGCGCGTAGCGGGCTTTTGCTTGACAGTCCATCGTTATCTGTTAAGTTATTTCAATGAAAACAGGAATAATTCCAAACATCACGAAGGAGGAACTATGCGAAGAAAATATCTGATACTTGCCCTCACGATACTGGCTCTATCCATCGGGGGGCTCTTGGGAAGCGCGTTGGCCGGCTCTCCGGTCTTCGAGGTGGACCGCGAGTTTTACCCCTATTATCCCTCCCTGATGAAGTGGAACAAGTCGAATGTCCCTTTCAATGAACCCACGGTTTGCGGCGACTGCCATACCAAACAGTACCGGGAGTGGAATGGGTCGGTCCATAGCCTGGCCTTCAAGGACCCGGTCTACCAGGGTGAGTTGAACAAGGCGGTCAAGGCGGTCGGCCATGAGATATCACGCCAGTGCGAAGGATGCCACTCGCCGGTAGGGATGATGACCGGCGAGATCAAGGGACCTGGCAACGCAGGCTTATCCGATATGGCCATGGCCGGTGTTTCCTGCGACGTCTGTCATTCCATCAGCGGCGTAACCCACTGGCAGACCCCCTCTCACGAACCCGAAAACGGCTCCTTCATCCTGACCCCCGGTGTGGAAACCAAGGAAGGCCAGACATTAATAAAACGCGGCCCCTTCAGGCCCTCCGAAGAGTGCGGCGGCGGATTTCACCAGTGCCAGGAATCCGCCCTCCACCTGAAAGCGGATCTGTGCGCATCCTGCCACCAGGTCTACCACTACGACGCCCATTTTCCCATCGAGGCCAGTTATAACGAGTGGAAACACGGTCCCTATGCTCAGAAGAACATACTCTGCCAGGATTGTCACATGGTCGATATCGCGACATTCAAGCGCGCTGCCGACCAGTTCACAAAGCCCAGTCGCGAGGAGTACCACCACTATTTCAGCGGCGCCAACTACCTCCTCACCTACCTGGCATCCGGAGCCGCAAAAAAAGCCGGAGATGACAAGCTGGCCAAGAGCCTCATGCAGCAGTACGACATGGCGGTCGAGCGCCTCAAGTCGGCGGCTGAACTGGAACTCTTCCCCATCTACCACAACGGCAAACTGGACGAACTGAAGGTGCGCGTCAAGAACATCCGGGCCGGGCACAACTTGCCGACATCCCTCACCAATATCCGTCAGATGTGGCTGGAGATAACCGCCAGGGACGAAAGCGGCAAGGTTGTCATGACAAGCGGTTCCCTCAATCCTGACGGCTCGCTGCCCGAGACCGCCCGCATCTTCAACTCCGACGGCATGGGGAACGATTTTCATTTCGCCGTCGATCCGTGGATCATCACCGCTTTCTCCAAGCACGAAACCATCCCGCCCAGGGGTTACAAGGATGTCTTCTACGGGATTCATTTCCCTGCGGACATGAAGAAAATAACCCTGGAGGTGAAGCTCCGCTTCCGCCAGGCCGATCAGAAGGTGGCCGAAGCACTTCTGGGCGCCGTGCCCAAGGACATCGACCTGGAAAAGATCTACGGTCTGAAAGCGGTGCCGGCCCTCCCCGTGGTAGATATGGTCGTGAAACAGACAACGATCACTACCCTTATGTAACGGGATCAATAAAGGCCAGAATCGCAAAAGGCCCCGGAGGCAACTACCTGGCTGGTGGAAGAAACTGTGGGAAGTTTTGTTTAATTAAATATTGCCCCTGTGATATTTCACAGGGGCTTTCGTTTGTCTTTTGCCATGCCCTGACCGCTGTGGTGACACAATCTGTCCGGTCGCCATATTCAATCAGGTGTCAGTGCTATCTATGCCTGCCACTCGACCAACATATTACCTGAGGATACTGGTGCCAGTTGATGTCATCCAGGTCAATTTCCGTTAGAACCCTAACTTTGAGAACTTAGGATTACCGCCCATGGTGAACACCAAGGGATTGGGCATGCCACCGACGCCTGACCCGATTACCCGCAGGCAAGGTGGAAGACATCATCTACTGCGTGAAAATAGATGACATCTGAAGCATGTCTGCAGCATTACGGCGTTATTTTATTTGGGTCGTGTGTATAGCGAATGACGGTTGCCTTCTCCAAGGTAATCATGCCGCCACCCATCATCTCGTCGACAGTGGGCATGATGGCGTCAATCTTCTCTTGGCTATCCACCACCTCGACAATCAGTGGCAGGTCGGCGGAAAGGTCAAGCAGCATCTGGGTGTGATAGACGCTATGTGCCCCAAATCCGCTCAGGCCACGCAATACCGTGGCACCGGCAAAGCCTTCTTTCCGGAACAGCTCCACCAAGGCTTCGTAGAGCGGCTTGTGGTGGTAGCGGTCCTGCTCTCCGATAAAAATTCGCATCAATACATTCTCGCCAATCAGCTTGCTCATGGTCAACTCCTTTAGTAAGTTAGAGGTTGTTTTCTGCGTATTGCCGGGGCAGGCAGAAAACAACTTCGTTAACGCACTTATCCTGTTTTTCCGGGCTATGAAAGTGAACGAATGGTTGCGATGCCCAGCCAAGTGAACAACAGACAGACTGCCACACTTGCCAGAATATTGGCGAAAGCCATTGCGAACTGTCCATCTTCAAGCAGCTTGAAGGTCTCGTAGCTGAAGGTGGAAAAAGTCGTCAATCCTCCCATGAATCCGACAGTCAGCCCCAGACGCAAGGTGTCTGAGATAGCAGTGCTACGCAGGGCCAGTTCCATGATTAATCCGATGAAATAGGCGCCGATGACGTTGACGGCAAAGGTGCCATAGGGGAAAGCCCGACCAAGCAGGCTGTAAACCCACCCTGAAAGATAGTAACGAGTGAGCCCCCCACCGGCGCAGAATACGGCTATCGTAGCGGCTGTTTTCATTGGCAAACCTCTCCTTGAAATATTAATCACTATTACCCTTCTATGACTGACACTATCAGTGCTCACTATTCCGTCAAAAAAAAAAAACAAACTCCTGCCCTCGATTATGAAGAACAGGAGTCATCAGCTTGTCAACAAGCGGTTATGGCGAACTCCATCGCCTATTGGTTGGGCTTGGAAGATTATCCCAATATGGCTGGCGAGTCAACAGTCGCCCGCAAAAACGTTTCATGCAAACCAATTTCAAATCCATGTCAAATGACTGCACCAAAGTCTCGGAAGATATCTTCCTCGGAGACCCTACATAATTACTGCATATCATAAAGCACTTGGTCAAAAAACGTTGCTGCCCGTAATAATTACAGAAGCACAAAACACACGGACAATTCGTCAAGGGATTTGTCGGTGAAAAAAAAATTATCAGAAGCTTCCTCCATCGTCCAGGGCAACAACTTCCCGGGCTTTTGTTACTTCCGGACACGATCACGGAACGGAGTCTGCAGGTACCTGTCGATTTCATGAATGCCCACTACCCGGTAACCGCTCTGCGGCGCTGAGTCTTAGGTACAGTTGCTCTACCCTGGCCCTCGCCCAGGGAGTTCTGCGCAGAAACTGCAGACTGGACTTGATGCTGGGGGAATTATGGAAACAGCGGATATCGATCTGGCGGCCCATGTCTTCCCAGCCGTGATGTTCCACCAGCCAGACTAGAATGGCTTCCAGGGTGATGCCGTGCAGGGGGTCCTTCGCATTGCGGTCGATCATCAAAGACTCACTTCATTTTCAGGGAGGGCGTAGATGCGTTTCATGCCAAGACCGAGAACTTCTTGTCCTCTTCCATAATATGATGAAGTATCAAGCTCTTCGTTATTGACCGAGTACGCTTTAGACCATTTAAAAAGTTCCACCTGTCCTCCGATCTGTGGTGACTGTTCTACGAGTATCGGTACTCATGGTTTGCGGATATGAAGGGGCTGAATCCTTGCCGTAGTTGACATCATTAAAGTCACCGCTGTGCAGCAGAATCCCCGGCGGGTCCCGGAAATAGATCCAGGCGATATGCCGGGCATCTTCCACGACAACAGGCTTCTCGCGGCGTTCATAATAGCGGGGGTGCCCTTCAAACCTGTCCAATATCTCAAGTGTCTCATCATCAACGGCATACAACTCTCCGGTAACCAGATAGCGGGGTTCGGAACTGGTGATATAGGGATAGCCGTTTTTGAGGTACATGGCATACCGTTCTTCAGAGATGCCGACACCATAACAACAGGCGTCCTTCAACAGATGATGATTACAATGCCCCTTGCGCAGCGTGCCGTAAACAAAAACCAGGTGCCTTGTTTCCATAACGGGTCTCCTTGGTTAGATTGATACCGCACAACGCCAGGAAGTCAAACTTTGTCGCTTTCCCATCAGATTACCCGGTAAATTCCAATCCACCGCAAATTTCGCACCAAGCTTTCCCCCACTTCGATCGGGAGGCACCAATAGTTGGTCAAGCGACAGAAAGTACGCTACCGAGCGTCTTCATTATCTCTTCTATGGAATATGGTTTATGTAACGTCGCTTTGAAGCCAAAATCGGTATATTCAGACATGGTCGAATCGCTCGAATAGCCGCTCGACACAATCAATCTGGCATGCGGATCGATATTGATGATGTGATGGGCAGCCTCCTTGCCACCCATCCCCCCCGGGATGGTCAGGTCCATTATGGCCGCTGAAAATGGAGAACCGAGCTTCATGCTTGATCTGTAAAGTTCAACCGCTTCATCACCATTGACACATACCGCAACGTGATATCCCAGGTCGGTGAGCATCATGGACAAGACATCCCTGATTATCTCCTCGTCGTCCATTACCAGTATGGTTTTATCAAGCTTCGTGCCCTGTTCCCACGAGGCGGTTTCCTGCTCAACGACTGCAATCTCTTCGTGACTGGCCGGTAATACTATTTCGAAGGTTGTCCCCTCGCCGACCACCGAATGGACTGAGATCTGCCCGCCATGTTTGTTGACTATCGAGTACGCTGTCGCCAATCCGAGGCCATTGCCATTCGTTTTCGTTGTGAAATATGGATCGAAGATTTTTTTTTGGATCTCTTCCGGTATTCCGGGGCCGGTATCGGTAACACTGAGTTTGGTGTACTCACCGGCGCATAGCACCATGTTCTCGTCATCCACGGTGATATTCTCCGCCTTGATCAGGATGATTCCGCCTTCCGGCATGGCCTGCATCGCATTGATGAGAATGTTGTGCAAGACCTGATTGATCTGTCCCTCATCTGCTTTGATTGCGCGGATGTTGTCGGGAATCTCGATACTATTTATTACGTTGGAACCACGCAGTACAAAAGATGCTGCTTCTTCGACAAGGTGTTTTATGGACAGACTTTTCGTTATCGGCTGGCTTCCCTTTGCAAACGTCAACAGTTGATTGGCAAGATCGGAGGCCCGACAGGCTGCATTTTCAGCTGCAAGAAGAATTTTGTATGGTTTTTGGGACTCGTCCACAAATTTCCGGGCATATGAGATGTTCCCCAAGATGCCGGTGAGGATGTTGTTAAAATCATGGGCGATCCCGCCGGCTAACACTCCCAGTGATTCCAGTTTCTGGCTCTTGAGAAGTTCCGCCTGCATCATACGATGCTCGGTGATATCCTCACAGATGACAACAATATGACTGACATTATCGTGGTTGTCGAAGAGGGGAATCTTGCGGGTATGCAAAAGTATTTCCCCTTTACGGAGATGTGTGCTGGGTTCTTCGGGAATATCCAGCATAGTTCGGTTGGACACAACGAATTGGTCGTCAGCCAGATATGCTTTCGCCTGTTTCCGAGGCATAACTTCTGCGGATGCCTTACCAAGCACCGCTACAGCAGGAGTCCCGAATATGTATTCAGACGACTTGTTCCACAATACTATC
>JAJYBH010000217.1 GCA_021779135.1 Deltaproteobacteria bacterium | reverse complement strand
GGCCGCCACCGACATCCACGTGCATGATACCCACTTCGTGGTCGGCCATTTCCACTACGTGATATTCGGCGGTTCCGGTTTTGCCTTCTTCAGCGCCATGCACTACTGGCTGCCCAAGTTCTACGGCCGCCGCTATGCCGAAAAACCGGCGGTCGTGGCCTGGGCGCTCATGTTCACCGGCTTCAACATCCTCTACTTCACCATGCAGGTGCTGGGCATGAAGGGCATGCCGCGTCGCTACTACGACTACCTGCCCGAGTTCGCCAATCTCAACCTGGTGGCGACGATCGGCAGCTGGATCCTGGCGGCCGGGCTGGTGATCATGCTGGTCAACCTGTTCCGCGGCCTTCGCTCGGGTCCGCCCTTTATCGGCAACCCCTGGGGCGGGGCCACCCTGGAGTGGAGCATCCCCACACCGCCCCCCACGGAGAATTTTATCGAGGAGCCGGTCGTCACCCACGGGCCATATGACTTTGACGGGACGGGCAAGCAATGACCCATTCACAACACAAAGACAATGCAGGCGCCAAGCTGGGCATGTGGCTGTTCCTCTTCACCGAGCTGCTCCTGTTCGGCGGACTGTTCCTGCTCTACGCGGTCTACCTCTCGCGCTACCCCCAGGGATTCACCACTGCGGGCCGGGAGATGCACATTGTCTTCGGCACGGCCAACACGGCGATACTCATCACCAGCAGCCTGCTGGCGGCCATGTCGGTCACCGCCATCCAGCGGGGCGAGCGGCGCCAGGCCCTGTGGTTCCTGGGCGGAACAATCCTGTGCGCGGTCATCTTCCTCACCAACAAGTACTTCGAGTGGAGCGCCGAGATCGGCCATGGTTTTTATCCCGATTCCCCCCGGCTGGCAACGGCCCCCCCGGGGGAGTCGGCCTTCTTCAGCCTGTACTATATGACTGTCGGGCTGCACGGTCTGCACGTGGTGATCGGCGGGTCACTGCTGGCCTGGGTGGCTGTCAAGGTGAAACGGGGCAGCATCCATAGCGGCGATTATGTGCTGCTGGAGAACGCGACCCTGTACTGGCACCTGGTTGACCTGATCTGGATATTCATCTTCCCGCTGTATTATCTGATTCTTTGATTCTTGGCTTTCTCCGCGTCTCCGCGTGAGACAGTGCTTCGGTTATGCAAAGGTCTCTACCATGAACGAACAACACCACATCGTAAGTCACAGAAAGCTGGCCGGTGTCTGGCTGGCGCTTTTGGCCCTGACCGCCCTGACCGTATGGGTGGCCCATCTCAACCTGGCTGTCGGCCATGTCTGGGGCTCGCTGGCCATCGCCTGCCTCAAGTCGGGACTGGTGATTGCGTTCTTCATGCATATGAAGTACGAAGGATGGCTGCTGCGCTGGCTGTTGTTCATGACCCTGGTGATCCTGGCCATTTTCATCGGCCTCACCTTTTTCGATGTACTCTACCGTTAACATCCGACCTGCCTGACAGGGCTGAGGAACGACTGTGAACCCTGCGCGTATAATGTCTACAACCGATGCAATCGACCCGGTCTTCATGTTCATCTTCGGGGCCTGCCTGCTGCTGCTGATCGGCATCACCGCGGTCATGCTGTTTTTCGTCGTGCGCTACCACCGCTCACGCGCGCCCGAAGCGACCTCGCATGCCGATGGCAATATCTGGCTGGAGGCCGTCTGGATCGTCCTCCCCACCCTGCTGGTGCTGGCCATGTTCTATTACGGGTGGGCCGGTTACCTGTCGCTGCGCAACGTGCCCGCAGGGGCCCTGGAGGTAACCGCCACCGCCCGCCAGTGGTCGTGGAGCTTCACTTATCCGAATGGCAGGACCAGCTCGAAACTGTATGTGCCGGTCGGCAAGCCGGTCAAGGTCAACCTGGTATCGCAGGATGTCATCCACGGCTTCTTCCTGCCGGCCTTCCGGGTCAAGCGGGACGTGGTGCCGGGCATGAAAAACCATGCCTGGTTCGTGGCCACCAAAACGGGCAGTTACGATCTGTTCTGTTCCCAGTACTGCGGCGTCAATCATTCGGCCATGATCTCCACCGTCGAGGCGCTGCCGGTAAAGGAATTCGAGGAATGGCTCGAACACGGTGCCGGTGGAGAGGACAAAAACAAGCGGATCGACGGCAAATCACTGGCCCAGGAAAAGGGTTGCCTGGGGTGCCACTCCCTGGACGGTTCGCCCGGCGTGGGTCCGAGTTTCAAGGGGATTTACGGGCGCAGCACCCAGGTCATTACCAAGGGGGCCGAGCGCACGATCATGGTGGATGATGCCTATCTGCGGAAATCGATACGCGATCCGCATGCCGATGTGGTCAAGGGGTTCCAGCCGATCATGCCGCAGTTCAGCGACCTGACGGACGATGAGGTCACCGCGCTGGTTGAGTATCTGGAGGGGATCAAATGATTGTGAGGCTTTCACGCCTGTTCCGTCTGCCGTTGGCCCTGATGAACGGCATCGCCGCCCTGGGGGGCTACTGCCTCTTTCCGGCGCCGCGCAGCTTCGAGACCATGCTGATCGCCTGGGCGGGTGTCAGCCTGCTGGCCATGGGGGGGACCGCCCTCAACCAGGCGCTGGAACGTGACACCGACGCCCTGATGATCCGCACCCGGCAGCGGCCGCTTCCCCGGGGTGAGATGACGACCGCTGGCGCAGTCACCCTCGGTTGCGTCGTGATCATGGCCGGCGCCGCCATGCTGTTCATGTCCGGCGGCCTCCTGCCCGTCCTGCTCGGCCTGGCGGCGCTGGCCTGGTATCTGGCCGTCTATACGCCCCTCAAACGCCGGACTGCGCTGGCGCTGCCACTGGGCGCGCTGTGCGGTGCAGTGCCGCCGCTGATCGGATGGTGCCTGGCGGGGGGCACTCCGACTGACTTCCGCATCATCATCCTGGCCGGACTGTTCTTTATCTGGCAG
>JAJYBH010000098.1 GCA_021779135.1 Deltaproteobacteria bacterium | reverse complement strand
ACACTTAATCATCACGTATCGACATTGCGGTGGCGATGAGCGCCCGTCCTTCCTGGGCGGGCGAGGATTGAAACACCACGGCGCTTGCCCTTTTGGACGCAAGGGTGACGAGCGCCCGTCCTTCCTGGGCGGGCGAGGATTGAAACGTATTCGTTATGTTTTGGTTATTGCATAAACCAGGAGCGCCCGTCCTTCCTGGGCGGGCGAGGATTGAAACATGAGCCTTCGCCGCAGCAGCCGCAGCCGCCGCAGGAGCGCCCGTCCTTCCTGGGCGGGCGAGGATTGAAACAGCAGGCGAATAGCCTTGTCGCGGTCAAACACAGAGCGCCCGTCCTTCCTGGGCGGGCGAGGATTGGAAGCCGGTAGATTTCTGAGGGCGAATTTGCTTAATGATTTAAAGGAAGTAGAGGAAATTTTTCCCCGCAGGCGTGGGAATGAACCGCTAGAGGTGGCATGTCGTATTGGTTCCCGTTTCCAAGCTCCTGCTTCCCGAAGCGCCAGGCCGGAGCTTGTCGAACCAGGGGGGGTAAGCGCTGCTCACAACAATCCCAGCACCCCTTTGAGGCTGTGCTCAACCGATGCCATCTCATCCTTCGTGAGGCTGGTCAGAGGACCTTCTCCGAAGCGGTCTCTGTCGAGGGCACGGGGTTGATCGACGACCACCTGGCACGGTTTGAGAAGCCGGTCGCGTGGTTCAATCATGATGCGCCAGAGTTTGAAGGAGGGGTAGATCTGCGTGGTAAGCGGCAAGATGACAACCATCGGCGTGCCGCTTGCCGTGAGGGCGTTGTCCTGGATAACCAGAACCGGCCGGATTTTGGCGATTTCGCGCCCTCGGCCGGGATTGAGGTTGGCTGCCCATATCTCGCCGCGGCGCATCATTTCCACCACTTTTCAGCCGGTTTGGCGGATCGTGAGTGGCGCGGTTTGCTGCCCTCGGCGATCTCCAGGGCTTCGTTGCTTGTGACGATGCCTTCCTCGGCTATTTCAAGAGCCGCAAGACGGATGGACTCATCAGCATAGGCGGTGTGCGCTTCGGCCACCAGTGCGGCCATGAAACGCTCCCGCTCGCGTCGTGCAAGATAATCAACGATAGCAATTCTTACCACTTCGGAGCGCGGCAGTTTTTCAAGACGGGCCTCGTCTTCCAAACGGTGATCCAGTTCTTCCGGCAGTCGCAGACTTAACGCGGGCATAATTGGCCTCCGTGTATTTCATGGTGTAGTACAAAATGTATCGCAATGTGTCAAATTCGTCAATGTATTGTTGTTCCGCAGGAAATAGAGGGACATCCATCCCAATTAAAGCCTTGACCCAAGAAACAGGTAAGATTTCCCTGTAGTTCCCCTGAGTGATACGGGTTCCGCGAGCGCCCGTGCTACCTGGGCAGACAAGCTCGGGAGGATTAAGCTTGTCGTGCCGGTTGTTGATACAGCTTCTGCTCTTGAGGGTGCAGCAGAGCCTGCTATGGTGTAGTCAGACGCCTGTCAGGAAAAGAATCAACATGCCCCGCATCCAGTCTGGAAGTCGGGGCATTGTTGTTTTTGAGGTGATTTGTTGGTAGGATGGCAGCGCTGGGCGGGTGAAAACAGGTAAGAGGATGCCATGAATATCGAACAGATGAAAATCGTCATCAAGGAGATCATCACAAAAACCGACCTGACCCCCTGTGTGGTCGGTCATCGCGGCGTCGGCAAGAGCGCCGGGATCATCCAGGCCTGCCGGGAGATCGAGCGGAGGTACGTGTCGTTGCGCCTCGGGCAGATGGAGGTGGGCGATCTGGTCGGCATTCCCTACCGCGACGGGGATGTCATGCACTGGTCGCGCCCCTCCTGGTGGCCCGGTGATGACGAGCCGCCGACCGTGGTGCATTGCGACGAGCTGAACCGTGCCCAGCAGGAGGATACCCTGCAGGCCATTTTTCAGTTTGTGGAGCCGCCGGTCGAAGGGCTGCTCCGTTCCCTGCACACCCATCACCTCTCCCGGCGGCACAAGGTGATCGTCAGTATCAACCCGCCCGACGGCACCTACCAGGTGGCCACACTTGACCGCGCCCTGATCGACCGGATGGTGATGCTGTTCGTTGAAACCGATTACAACTGCTGGGCGCGCTATGCCGCCAGACAGGGGCTTGACGGCGACGTACGGCAATTTCTGGCGGGCAATTCCGGCCTGCTGGCCCGCCAGGGGGCTCCGATGGAGCTGCAGGTCGAGCCGACTGAGCGGGGTTGGGAGATGGTCAGTGTCCTGCGCCGCAACTGCCGTTTTCCCGGCGACCTGGAGATGGAGGTCTATGCCGGTATCATCGGCAAGGAGGCCGCCATCACCTTCATGCGCTGGCTGGCTGACCGCAAGGGGCGGCCGCTGACCGCCGCGGAGATCCTCAACGACTGGCCGCAGGTTGCCGGCCAGGCCGAGAAACAGCGCGATGATATCCAGGCCGCCACGATCAACGACCTGACCTCAAGCCTTCAGGTGTCGCCGGTTCTCGCCAGCGATCAGGAAGCCAATCTGGTCGCCTACATCGCGGTACTGCCGCGTGACCTGCGTTTCGGCTTCGTCAAGTCGCTGCTCAAGATCCCCGAGGTGGCCCTCGGCATCGCCCAGGACAAGTATGACAGCGTGGTGTTCGACGCCATTCAAATCATCTCCCGCGAGGCATGACTACCGGCCTGCTTGAAAATGCCGTGGTGCGGCTGCTGAGGGAGCGCCCGTTCTACGGTCATTTCATCCTCAACCTGCGCCGTGAAGAGCGTCCCTTGCACGGCAAGGGGGCCGCTGTTACCGTGCGAAACGGCATCCCGCTGCTGGCGGTCGATCCCTCGTATTTCTCAGCCCTGGGGGGCGCTGAACAGCGCTCCCTGCTGGAGCACCTGGTCAAGCACCTGCTGCACCTGCATCCGCTGCGCCGCAAGGGACGGAATCAGCATGACTGGGATGTGGCCTGTGACCTGGCGATCAACCCCGGGATCGTCGAGCTCCCCGATGATGCGCTGCTGCCTTCGTATTTTGGCGCGCCGGACGGTTTGGCGGCGGAGGAATATTATGCGCTGCTGGTCCCGCCCTTTGACACCGGCAATCTGGACGGCAGCGGCTACGGTGACGGCGAGCGCGCGGAGCGCGGCGCGGCCGGAGATGGGCAGGGCGCAGAGGCGAAAGAGACTTTTGACAGCCACGAACTCTGGGCAGAGGCCGACAGCACGCCGCTGGCGCTGGCCGAGGAGACGGTGCGGGCGATCACCCGCGACAGCCTGAGAGGGAGCGACGGCGAGACACCGGCCGAGCTGCGCGGCGTGGTCGAAGCCCTGCTGCGTCCATCCTCACTGCCGTGGCGCCAGATCCTGCGCCAGTTTGTCGCTACCGCCGGCCGGACCGGCCACAGAAGTTCGTGGCTGCGCGAACACCGCCGTTTCAGCCACATCACGCCGGGGATCAGAAAACAGAGGCGCCTCAACCTGCTGGTCGGAATCGATGTCAGCGACTCGACCAACAGCCCCGAGCTGCGCGAGGCTTTTGCCGGGGAGCTGCTCCGGATCGCGGCCGGACGCGCTGCCGCCATTACCGTGCTGTACGCCAACAGCCGCATTCAGCGGATACAATCCTTCAACAGAGTCCCCGGAATAGTCGAGTGCTATGATGGCGGCGGCTTCACTGACCTGCGGCCGGTGTTTGACTACGCCAGGCGCATGCACCCCCTGCCGGCGGCGGTGATCTACCTTACCGACGGGATCGGCCCCGCCCCGCAACAGATGGCGTTCCCGACACTCTGGGTGCTGACCGCCGCAGGGGAAAAGCCGGCGCCGTGGGGCGTTGAATTGCGCATGGAGATATGAACATGGAGACCTACAGGGCAATGACCGCCGAGTCGGCCGGGGAGATGCTGAAAGAGGCCGGGGCCGAGGTGATGGTGCGCTCGGGACGCAGCGAACACTACAGCGCCCCGCGCGAATTCTCCTTTGAGGTCAAGGCGATTTTTCCTAACGGCATGGGTATGCACGTCGTGGCCCGCCAGTTCAACTATCGCGACCCGTGGGAAGCTACCGGGCGTGTCAACGACATGGTGGACGTGATGCTGCTCCGTGACGGCAGCCTGACTCCGCTCCCCAAGGGATATCCGTGGTTTCAGGGGATCGAGGAGGAGTGCGGGCTGGACGAGGAGCGGCTGAGGGAGGTCGTGGAGTGCGTCCGGAAGGTCAACGTCAAGCTCTACCTGCTGCAGGAGATGACCGGGGATTTTCGTGCGACATGAGCAAACTTATTGACTGCGGAGGAAGGATTGCGAGTTCATTCGTGCGGGGATAAGTGGTCAGGCTGAATAGTGAGCTTTTGGAATATGCGCAAAAAAACGCCCCGCTTCCATCCGGAAGGCGGGGCGTTTTGTAATGGGACCTAACGCAACAGATGCACGACCAGCCCGCTGCGCAGCTTGGGTTCGAACCAGGTCGATTTGGGGGGCATGATCTGGTCCTGATCGGCCAGCTCGATCAGCTCGCTGATCGAGGTCGGATGGAGCGAAAAGGCCACGGTGTACTCGCCCGAATCGACGAGCTTGACCAGTTCCTCGTTGCCGCGGATACCCCCCACGAAATGGATGCGCTTGTCGGTGCGGGGGTTGTGGATGCCGAGCAGCGGATCCAGCAGGTTGTTTTGCAGGATGGAGACATCCAGGCGGTCGACGGTGTCGGCTTCGTTGATGATGTTGTCCCGGGCGTGCAGATGGTACCATTGGCCGTCCAGGTACATGCCGAAGTGATGGCGGCCCTGCGGCAGCATACCTTCCTGGGTCGGGACGATCGCGAACGACGACTCGATCCGGTCGATGAACTCGGCCATGCCGAGGCCGTTGAGGTCCTTGACCGCACGGTTATAGGGCATGATGTGGAGCTGGTTCTCGGGGAAGATGACGGTCAGAAAAAAGTTGTATTCCTCTTGTCCCGTGTGGTGAGGGTTCCCTGCCCGGCGCAGTTCTCGCACCCGCCCGGCGGCGGCGCTGCGGTGGTGTCCGTCGGCCACGTACAGACGCGGAATGGCCTCGAACAGCACAATCAGCCGTTCAATCAGGCCCTGGTCGGTGATGATCCAGAGTGTGTGCGATACGCCGTCGCTGGAGACAAAGTCGTACTCCGGCGGGCCATTGGTGACCCCTTCGATGATCCCTTCCACCTCGCTGCAGGAGCGGGAGAGGTAAAACACCGGCTCGTCGTTGGCATCCAGATAATCGATATGCCTGACGCGGTCTTCTTCCTTGTCGGCCCGGGTGTGCTCGTGTTTCTTGATCACGCCGGACTGGTACTCGTCAACACTGGCACAGACCACCAGGCCGGTCTGGGTGATCGCACCCATGCGCTGGCGGTAGACGTAGAAAGAGTCGCTCTCCTCCTGCACCAGCACCCCGCGGCGGATGAATTCATCCAGATTCTGTTTTCCCTGCACATAGACGGGCTCGTCGTGACAGTCAACCGTATCCGGCAGATCGATCTCCGGCCGGGAAACATGCAGAAAGCTGTCGGGATTGCCGGCAGCCATGGCGCGGGCTTCGGCGATATCCATGACGTCGTAGGGGAGAGCGGCAACCTTCTCGGCCAGCTCTTTGGGCGGGCGCAGCCCACGGAATGGTTTAATGATGGCCATGATACTTCTCCTGAAAAATAATACCCCCTTCACAAAAGGGGGGTAGGGGAGATTTGATTTGCACGTTCAAAGGCAAATCCCCCTCGATCACCCTCTGTCAAAGGGGGCGCTGCAACCCATTAAAAATAACGCCGTGCCCCGACAAATCGTTTTTCGAAATAGCTGTCGTCGACGGACGTAATACGGATCTCCTCGCCCCGGCGCGGGGCATGGACAAAATTGCCGTTGCCGACGTAGATGCCGACATGATTGATGGCGTCCTCCGACGAGCCGAAGAATACCAGGTCACCATCCTGAAGATCCTCTTTTGCCACGGTCTCGCCCGCCTTGAACTGATCGCGCGAGGTGCGGGGGATGCTGAGGCCGCACAGGTTGTAGACCGCCCGGACGAAACCGCTGCAGTCCATGCCGTCAACGACATTTTCTCCGCCCCAGCGGTAGGGGATGCCGACAAAGCGTTCGGCGGTCCGGGCGGCAATGGCGCCCATGTCTCTGTCGCCCTTGGCGGTTGTTTTTAGCGTCGGCCGTTCGGGTCTCCCGGCCGGTTTTACCTTGTCCGGCCGGGTTGTTCTCGGCAGGTTTTTGATCTCCTCCGGGTGTGATTTTTGAAAGCCCGGTCCCTGCATCCTGGAAAAGACGATCTCTTTGGGAGGTGCGATGTAGTAGCTGTCGATCAGACGGTCGGCAACCAATTTTCTGGCTGCTTCACGGGCTTTGGCCTTGCTGGGGAAATCCCCGAAGCGTACGGCGTAGAGGCCGTTGTCCTTGCGGTAGTAGAAGGCATCCAACCCCTTGGCCTGCAGCCTGTCGGTGAAGCGCTCCGCATTTTTGACTTCGGCGAAGGCCCCCATCTGGATGGCGTAGCCGGTGTGGCTGATTCCGTTTTGCCTGGCCGCCAGGGAGGGGAGGGCGAGTGTGACCAGGAGCAGTAGTGTGATGAGCAGGGTTCGTTTCATTAGTTCCTGATAGTAGCCATATGAGGTGGAATGAGTAAAGAAGATTTTGCGCATTACTCCACATCCCCGACGTTGCGCCTGACTCCCATCAGGTACGCCACCACGAATTCATCCAGGTTGCCGTCCAGGACAGAATCGGGATTGCCGCTTTCCACTCCGGTGCGCAGGTCCTTGACCATCTTGTAGGGGTGCAGCACATAGGAGCGGATCTGGCTTCCCCAGCCGATTTCCTTCTTCTCCTCAGCAATCTCGTTGGCCTTGTCCTTGCGATCCTGAACCTCGCGTTCATACAGTTTTGACCGCAGGACCTTCATGGCGGTGGCGCGGTTGGAGATCTGGCTGCGCTCGGACTGGCAGGCGACGATGATGCCGGACGGGACATGGGTGATGCGGACGGCCGAGTCGGTCGTGTTGACGTGCTGTCCGCCGGCGCCGCCGGAGCGGAATGTGTCCACCTTCAGGTCGGCATCGCTGATCTTGATGTCGATATCTTCCTCCTCGATCTCCGGGAAGGCGTACATCGAGGCAAAGGAGGTGTGGCGGCGGGCATTGCTGTCAAAGGGCGAGATGCGGACCAGGCGGTGGATGCCGGCTTCCGCTTTCAGGTAACCGTAGGCGTATTCGCCGCTGACATTGAAGGTCGCCGATTTGAGTCCGGCTTCATCGCCGGCCTGAAATTCGGTGATGGTGGTTTTCCACCCCTTTTTCTCGCAGTAGCGCAGGTACATGCGCAGGATCATCTCGGCCCAGTCCTGGGATTCGGTGCCGCCGGCTCCGGGGTTTATGGTGATAAAGCAGGAGTTGCGGTCGTGGGGGCCGGAGAGCATGCGCTGGAACTCTGCCGCCTCGACGCCCTGCTGCAGCCGGTTGTTCATCTGGGCCACTTCGGCCAGGGCGGCTTCGTCCTGGGCCTCCGCACCAAGTTCGATCATGATGCGGATGTCTTCAACCTGTTTGTTGAGGTCGTCCCACATCTGGACTATCTTCTCCAGGGCGGTGCGTTCTTTTATGATGTGCTGCGACTTGCCGCTGTCGTCCCAGAAACCGGGAACCGACATGATCGATTCGATCTCCTGGATCGATTCGCGCTTGGCCTCAACGTCAAAGAGACCCCCGGAGCTTGGCGATGCGCTCCTCGTAGTCATTCAAACGGGCAATTTCTTCACGGAACATTATCATTCTCCTCTTGCTTCAGTAGTAAGTGATGCGTGCGGCTATTCGGATAATCTCTTTCGCTTCAGCCACGTCAGTCCGACAATCCCCGCTGTCAGCAGTACGCACAGCCAGGCCCCGGTGTCGCCGATTTTCAGATAGATCGAGCTGCCGCTGCCCGGTCTGACTTCGCCGAGACGGAAGCCTTCGACGAACAGGCCGGTCATGGTGTTGATGTGGCCATTCTGGTCGACGATGGCCGTTACCCCGGTGTTGGCGGCCCGAATCAGCGGCGTGCGGGTCTCCACGGCTCGAAAGGCGACGATGGAGAGGTGCTGGTAGGGCGCCGATGTACGGCCGAACCAGGCGTCATTGGTGATGTTCGCCAGGATGCGGGCGCCGTTGTTGACATAGGCCCGGCCCAAATCGGGAAAAACAGCCTCGGCGCAGATCAGCGTACCTATCCGTGTGCTGCCGGCCGAGAGCGGAACGGCCTTCTCGCCGGGGGAAAAATCACCGATCCCGGCAACTATCTTGCTGACAAACGGAAGATACCGGCCCAAGGGGACATATTCGCCAAAAGGAACCAGGTGGATCTTGTCGCTTCTGCCGGTGATTTCTCCGGTGGGAGAGATCATAAAGGCGCTGTTCAGATAGACGGTTTTCCCGTCGCGCAATTCGTGGGCCGGGCTGCCGATCAGCAGATTGGTAGAAAGTTCCCTGGCCAGTTGCTGGATGTGCCCTGCCCGCAACGGGTCGTCCTGGAGGTAAAAGGGTACCGCGCTCTCCGGCCAGACCACCAGGTCAACGCCGCGCCTGGCCGCTTCACGGGTAAGACGCTCGTAGATGTCGATGGTCTTGTCCCGAAAGGCCGGGCTCCACTTGACGTCCTGGGGTATGTTGCCCTGGATCAGGGCGACGCGCAGAGGCCGCGTTGCCGGTGGTTCTCCGCTGTTCAGCCGACTGAACCCGTAAAAGAGTGTGGCAACAAGCAGGGCCAGGAGCACCAGGGCGCTTTTTACCGGGTAGGGGACACCCGCCCCGCAAACCGCCCGCAGGGCACGGTAGAGTACCACATTGGCCAGGACAATCAGCAGGGTTATGCCGAAAACGCCGCAGATATCGGCGATCTGGATCAGCGGCAGGGTCCGGTACTGGCTGTGTCCCAGCATGGCCCAGGGTGTGCCGGTCATGAGAAAGGAGCGCAGCAGGTCGCCGGCCACCCAGGCAACGGGCAGGCTGAAGGCGGATTTTATCCCGGCCAGTTCTCCGGCCCGCGCCACCAGCGTGGCAAAACCGTAAAACAGACCCAGCCACGCCGCCAGGATCAGATAGAGGGTGATGCTGGCGGCCCAAGGCAGGTGGCCGTAGTAGGTGATGACTACATTGATCCAGTACAGGATGACGGCATAGGCTGTCAGGCCACAGGTGAAACCAACGCGGAAAGCGGTGCGGAGATTTGCTCCCTCCAGCGCTGTCAACAACGGAATCAGTGCAATCCATGCCAGAAAGGAGATGCCGCTGTTCGGGAAGGAAAGGGCGACCATGACGCCTGATAGTATGGCCAGCAGCCCCGGACGATCGAAAAAATGCAGCAGCCGATGAGCAGGTATGGGTGAGCCGCACGCTTCATGTTCATCAAGGCCGGACAGCAGGCGAGCGATCATTCGCTATCCTGTTTTGTATCGGCACCCCGCGCGATCCGGACGATGTTCACCTTCTTTATCTTGCGTTCGTCGGCGTCCAGAATGGTCAAGCGCAGCCCGGCGCCTTCGATGATATCTCCCGTTGCGGGGATCTTGCCGGTCAGGTGGAATATCAGCCCGCCAACGGAGTCGAACTTATCCCGTTCGATCTGGATGGCGAAATGCTCTTCCAGTTCTTCTACCGGCATACGCGCGGCGGCGTCGATGGATCCATCGTTGTTGACCGTAAAGAGCACCTCTTCGAAATCATACTCATCCTGGATGTCGCCGACGATCTGTTCCAGCAGATCCTCGATGGTTATCAGGCCTGATGTGCCGCCGTATTCATCGATAACAATCGCCAGATGCACACGCTTGCGCTTGAATTCCTGAAGGAGCTGCTCCAGATTTATCGTTTCGGGGATGAAGTAAGGAGGCCGCATGATGGTGCGCACATGAATCTGGTCCTCCTGTTCCCCCCAGCATTTGAGCAGGTCCTTGGCATACAGGAGGCCGATGATATTGTCGATGGTCTGTTCGTAAACCGGGATGCGAGAATGACCGCAACCGATGATCGTGTCCAGCAGCTCGCGAACCGTCGCTTCCACCGAGATGCAGGCCATGTCGGTGCGAGGCACCATGATCTCCCGCACCACCGTGGAGTGCAGCGAAAAGATGGAGCGAATCATCTCACTCTCCTCTTCGTTGACCAGCCCCTCTTCCTCACTGGCTTCGATAAAGTCGTGGATCTCCTCTTCGGTGATCTTTTTGCGTCCGGTCACAAGCCGGCTGACCAGCTCGAATAATCCGGACTTTCTACTGCCGCCTTCTTCCAAGGTTATCATCCTCCATAATGTAGTAATCAATCTGCAGTGCTAAAAAGAGGGATCTCATCCGCCCCTGCTATGCCAGGTTTTTGAATGCCACCAGTACGATTACCGTGATACCGGCGCCGACCAGCGCCCCCAGGACAACATCCCGCAGGGTGTGGATCCTCAGCAGCAGGCGCGAGTGGCTGACCATCACCGCCAGGGCGAAGCTGAGCAGCGAAATGAGCGGGTTGCCGGTGTTCAGCGAGACAGCGGTGGCTATGGAGAAAGCAATCGCCGCGTGACCGCTGGCGGCGCCTCCATGCAGCGGCGTGCCCTTGCCGCCCCGGCTCTTGATGATGATGACCACGATGATGACGACCAGAATGGCCACCACGGTACCAAGATCGGACTGCGTTCCAAACATAGCCAGTACCCTTCCGTACAGCGGCAGAATGTATTTCGCCAGAATGAGATAACCCATGATCCCGGCACCGCAGGCTGCTATGAGAACCGCTCCGGCCGCGGTGTCCTTGGCAGTTTTCGCCAGGGGGTGAAAATCGGGTGAAAGCAGATCGACCACTGCCTCAATCGCTGTGTTGATCAGTTCCGCAAACAGAACGAACAGTATCGAGAGCGCCAGAAGGGCGAATTCAAGCGGCGACACCCGCAGAAACAGGGATGCCAGGAGCACGACCAGGGCGGCGATGAAGTGAGCGCGCATATGCTTTTCGGTGCGGGCGGCAAGGAGGATGCCCTCGATGGCGCAATTGGCCGAATCTATGAATCGCTTGGGTTTAACAACCCTTCCTTCTTCAGGGACCTGAATAGCTCCGCCTCCTTCTTTTCCATTCTGGCAGCCTCTTGCTCACCACTGCGCTCATGGTCATAGCCGCACAGATGCAGGATCCCGTGCAGAAGCAGGTAGCAGAGCCGGTCGAACGGCTGCATACCCCCCTCTTCCGCCTCGCGGACGGATGTGTCGGCCGATATGATGACATCACCGAGCATGTCCGTTGCCATGGCGCCGAAGTCACCTTCCCGTTGGGAAAACGATATCACGTTGGTGGGGCGATCCCTGGCCAGATACGTGCGATTGATGGCGCGGATGGATCGGTCCCCGACGATAGTGATGGACAGCTCCGTCGTTTCAGGACATCCCAAGGCGTTTAAGATCTTCAGTGCCACTTTTTTTAGCTGGCGGGACATGATCGGATGTTTCCGCTGACGGTTGTTCAACAGTATCAGCATGCTGAAGGTCTCCACTTTCTGTCTGGATGTGTTCCTGCCCAATGCTGCCGGCATCAGCTCTCCTGATGCCGTTGCCCCCCTTGCGGGCCGCTTCGGGATAGTCGATGCGATGATGATAGATGCCGTTCAGGATACGGTTGAAGCTTCTGGCGATCTCGTGGAGGTTTTTGAGCGTCAGTTCGCATTCATCCAGCTGCCCGTCGGTAAAGATGCGATTGATGATGTTCTGCACCATACCCATAATATGGTCGGGGGTCGGGTTGACCAGCGTCCTTGAAGCGGCTTCGACACAATCGGCCAGCATGACGATCCCCGCCTCACGGGTCTGGGGTTTGGGACCAGGATAGCGGAAATCCTGTTCTTCCACGGTTTGCCCGGTCGATTCGGCCTGTGTTTTGGCCCGTTCGTAGAAAAACTTGATCAGGCCGGTGCCATGATGCTGGCGAATGATGTCGATGATTGGTTGCCCCAGATGCTTTTCCCGGGCCACCTCGGCCCCTTCCTTGATATGGGAGACCAGGATCAGGGCGCTCATGCTGGGGGCGAGTTTGTCGTGCCGGTTCTCCTCGCCACTCTGGTTTTCAATGAAATAGAGGGGTTTGGAGATCTTGCCGATGTCGTGATAATAGGCCGCAACCCGCGCCAGGAGAGGATTGGCCCCGATCGATTCTGCTGCTGCCTCACCCAGGTTGCCGACCACCACACTATGGTGATAGGTGCCGGGTGCGTTGACCATCAGATCACGCAGGAGGGGTGAGTTGAGGTTGGCCAGTTCCAGCATCTTGATATCGGTTGTGTAGTTGAAGAGACTTTCGATAACCGGTATGAAGCCGGATACGAATCCGGCGGTCAGAACCCCGCCCACCACGGCAAAAAAAGCAACGTACACTG
>JAJYBH010000216.1 GCA_021779135.1 Deltaproteobacteria bacterium | reverse complement strand
TGGGGCGGGGCGGGAGGCGACTGCATGGGAGTCTGATGGTTGAAAAAGGAACAGGGTGATCACGAAACTCTGTATCAAGACTGACAACAGCCGGGTAAAAGACGTATCAACTGCAGTGTCAGGGTTTGTAATCCACTCAGGTTTCATCTAATCCTTGGCACGCCTGTGAAGTTTCCGCGACTCCGGCTTGCAGAGTCGCGGATGAGACTAGTATTCGTTTGTTCAGATGCTTCTTACATCAGATTGAATATGTCTGTATCGTTGTGCTTCGGCTATTTTTTCTTGGTTTCTTCTTTTACCGGCGCAGCGGGCTTGGCAGGAGCGGTGTCGGCCTCCGATGGGTGCTTCACTTCCAGAAGTTCAACCTCAAACTCAAGGGTCGCGCCGGGCAGGATCATCTCGCCCGCACCGTTGTCACCATATGCCAGTTGCGGCGGGCAGACGAATTTTGCCTTGCCGCCAGGCTTCATCTTTTGTAACCCTTCAACCCAGCACTTGATGACGTTGTCGAGTTTGAACTCCAGCGGTTTGCCGCGCTTGTAGGAACTGTCGAATTCCTTGCCGTCGATCAGGGTTCCACGGTAATTGACTTTAACGACATCAGTAGCCCTGGGAGAGTCTCCTTTTCCTTCGATCAGTGAAGTAAATACCATCCCGGATGGGGTCTTGGTCGCTCCTTTTTCTTTGGCAGCCTTCACTAGAAAATCCTGACCGGCAACGGACTGCTTGTCACCCAGGGCCTTGCGACGGGTCCTGGCCAGTTCCTGAATCTTGCCGGTGTAGGCGATGACGTCAACATCGGTTTTCTTGCCGGACTGCCCGTCAGTCAGGCCTTGCACCACCATGTCAAGTTCGGCGGGGCTCAGGGTGAACACAGAGAGTGACTTTGATACAGACAAACCGATGGCGTAAAAGGTCTTCTGTTCCTCGGTCTTTGGGGCATCCGCAGCGAATGACGTTGTGGTGATAAGGATTGTCAGGAGTGCGATAATGGTTCTGAGCATTGTTTGGAGTTCCTTTCTTTTCTGGTTGTCATGGTGCAAATAGCGTCACAAATAATAACGCAATCTGTTACAAGTTGCAAAAAATTAGTATTATTGTACGCAAATAGATAGTTACGGCTGTTGACGGGTTGGCTGGCAGAAAAATCTGAGACCAACTACGATGGAAATGCAACAGACGGGTAAACTGCGCGGGCATGAAATTCTCTCAACGCTCCCAGAATATCCGATGGCGGCACCGGTTTCTTGAAACAGTACGAGGCACCCAGTTCCAGTGCCTTCTTCTCGATTTTTCCGTCACTGTAACCGGTTGCCAGGATCGTGTTGGTTTCGGGATACTCCTGCTGGATAAAGCGGATGATTTCCAACCCGTCGCCGTTGTCGGTACCAGCAAGTCTCAGGTCCGCGATCACGGCCAGATAGCGCCGCGCCCTGATAAGTCTGATGGTGTCTTCAAAGGTGGCGCTGATATCCACGGACATCCCGTCTTTTTCAATCAGCTTGCGATAGGCGAACAGGATCGCCGGCTCATCATCGACGACCAGAATTCGATGGTCCCCGAGAGGTTTATCGGCGGTCGGGTGGGATTTAATTGGCGGGATGCGTGATCTCATGACCGATAAACTGATCAAGAATCATGCCATGCAAGATAAAATAAATACCGTTATGATTCAGACAGTTCAGGTGTGAAGGAATCTGTGGCTGTCTCAGCGTGAGATGATTGCCTCATTGTGAGACAAAAGGCTATTCATATGAAATCAGTCGGGTTTTTCGCTTAGCTGTTTGAGTCTGCGATACAGGGTTGCCCGGGATATATTCAGAGTTTTTGCCGCCCGGTTGACGTCCCCCCCCATCTGGTTCAATACGGTTTTTATGTGCTTTTCTTCGACTTCCTGCACGGTTCGCTGACTCGACGGGGCAGGTGGAGTGCGATTGCTGCACAGGCTGCTGAAGTGTGCCGCCCGGAGCATTCCCCCACGCGGAGTCAGCAACAATGCCCGTTCGAGAACATTCTTCAGTTCGCGGATGTTGCCGGGCCAGGAATAGGATTTCAAAATGCCCATCACCTCTTCCGATATTACAGACGCTTGAGCGCCCATCTGCAGGAGCAGGTGATTGACGATTTCGGGAAGTTCGTCGCTCCGCTCGCGCAGCGGCGGAAGGTGGATGACCATCAGGTTGATGCGGTACATCAGGTCCTGTCGAAAGAGCCCCTGCAGGACCATCTTCTCTATATCACGGTTGGTGGCGCAGATCAGGCGGAAGTCGCTTTTGAAGAGTTTTACATCCCCCAGTCGCCGGTAGCTTTTATCCTCCAAGACTTTGAGAAACTGGGCCTGCACTTCCATACCCATGTCGCCGATCTCATCCAGAAAAAGGGTGCCATGGTCGGCGATATCGAGGAGCCCCTTGCGATCCTGATCTGCCGAGGTAAAGGCGCCGCGCGCATTGCCGAATATCTCGCGTGACAGGAGCTCTCCGCGCAGGCCGGAGCAGTTGACCTCCACGAATTCATTTTTCAGGCGTGAGCTGTGCCGGTGAATCCATTTTGACAGCATTCCTTTTCCGGTTCCGGTTTCTCCCGTGAAAAGCACCGGGTTGTCTCCGGAAGAGGCGACCCGGGCCAGGTTGAGAATCTCCCGCATGGCCGGAGAATCACCGAAGAAGGTATCATCCTGCTTTTCGAGGCGCTTCCGGGCGGAGGCCTGACGCTTCAACATGCCTATTTCAAGGGTCTTGCTCAGGTATTCGGCCAGGGCCGCGTTGTCGACAGGCTTGGTGAGGAAATTGTCGGCGCCCCGCTTCATGGCCATTACCGCCAGCTCGATATTGCCGGCGCCCGTAATGGCTATGATCGGGACGATTGGGTCATTGGCCCGGATAGTATCTATGAAATCAATTCCATTGCCGTCGGGCAGGTTTATGTCCATGATGATGGCATCAAAACGCTGCGCGGTT
>JAJYBH010000215.1 GCA_021779135.1 Deltaproteobacteria bacterium | reverse complement strand
GGGCGATATCGAAACCGGCCACCGAACCGCTGCCCGAGGAAGGCTCCAGGATGCCGCACAACATGCGGATAGTGGTGGACTTGCCGGCGCCGTTGGGCCCCAGGAAGCCGAAGATCTGCCCCCTGGGAACGGCAAGGCTGACGGCATCCACGGCAACGAATGAGTCGAAGCGTTTGGTGAGGTGATCGAGTACCACCGCGGGTTCATCACTTCCCCCTTTGACAAAGGGGGATTGAGGGGGATTTGCCTCTGATTGCCGCAGCGAAATCCCCCCTTGCCCCCCTTTTGCAAAGGGGGGTACAACATCCCCCCCCCCGATCCTGCCGATGACCAGTTCCTCCAGCGAAACCGCTCCATTGTCGGTCAACGCCGCCGGGGTATCGCAGGCGATCATGCGGCCGGCATGGATCAGTCCGACCCGATCACAGCGCCCGGCCTCATCCAGGTAGGCGGTGGCCACCACGATCGTGACCCCCTCGGCGTGCAGCTCCCGCAGGATTTTCCAGAAATCGCGGCGCGAGACCGGATCGACGCCGTTGGTCGGCTCGTCCAGCAGCAACAGCCGGGGTTTGTGGATCAGGGCGCAGCAGAGCCCCAGCTTCTGTTTCATGCCGCCCGAGAGGCGGCCGGCCAGCCGGTCGTTGAAGGGCGCCAGGCCGCTGAACTCCAGCAAACGGGCGCTGCGCTCCCGGCGCTCGGCGCCGGTGACCCCGAAGATGTCGGCGTAGAAGGCCATGTTTTCGGCAACCGACAGGTCCGGGTAGAGGCCGAAACGCTGGCTCATGTAGCCGACCTCCCCCTTGACCCGATCCGCGCCGGCCGGGAAGGCCTGCCCGAGCACCTGCAGGTCGCCGTCGTGCGGGTCGAGGATACCGGCCAGCATGCGCAGGGTGGTGGTCTTGCCGGCGCCATCGGAGCCGACCAGCCCGAACAGCTCCCCTTCGGGTATCTGCAGGTTGAGTCCGTCCACTGCGACCAGATCGCCGAAGCGGCGGGTGATGTTGTGGACTACTACGGCCATGGAATCACCTGAAAGCTTTTTGCCACAGAGGACACGGAGAATACTGAGGAAACAAAATCTAAGGAAATGTTTGTAATAATTAGTTGAATGAACTTGAAAACTTGGACCTGTTTAAGACAGATTTTCCTCAGAAAGCCGGGTTCTTTTCACCTTCATAATGCCTCTGCTTGTGTTGTTCTCTGTGAACTCTGTGAACTCTGTGGCTAGTGTTTTTGGTCAGCGGTTTCTATCACCGCATCCAGCGGCATGCCCGGTTTCAGCTCCCCCTTCGGATTGGGGAGTGTGATCTTGATGCGGTAGACCAGCTTGACCCGCTCTTTTTCGGTTTGCACGTTCTTGGGGGTAAATTCCGCCTCGGCTGATATGAAACTCACCCGGCCTTCGAGGACCCGTCCCGGCCAGGCATCGGCGGTGACACGGGCCCGCTGTCCGATTGCAACCCGGCCGACATCGGCTTCCGGGATATAGCCCCGCATCCAGACTTCATCCATCCTGGCGATGGTAACCACCGGCGCGCCCGGAGCCAGCATCTCGCCCGGCTCGGCGTGCTTGGCGAGCACCAGTCCGGCCATGGGCGCCGTCAGGGTGGCCTGCCCAAGGCGGGTTTCAGCAAGAGCCAGCGCGGCAGCCGAGGCAGCCACCCGGGCCTTGGCCTGGCGGACGGCATCCGGTCGCGGACCGGCCTTGAGCAGCTTCAGGCGCTGTTCGGCCTCGCGCACGGCCGCGGCCGAGGCGTCCCGTCCGGCGCGGGCTGCGTCCAGTTCCTGCCGGGGTATGACTTCCCGCGCGACGAGATTTTCCGCGCGAACGGCATCGCGGGCCAGTTTGTCGGCATCAGCCTTCATACGGATCAAGGCGGCCTGGCCCTGGGCGATCTCCTCCCGCCGGCTGCCCGCCTCCAGGTCCGCCAGGGCCGCCCGGACCGCCTTTTCATCGGCACCGCGGGCGCTGCGTTCCTCTTTCAGCTCGTCATCCTCCAGGAGCGCCACGGTCTGGCCGGCGGTTACCTGCATGCCCTCATCCACCAGACGCCGCAGAAGACGCCCGCCGACCTTGAAGGACAACTCCACCGAAGTGGCCTCGACGGTCCCGGAAACCTTGATCTCCCCTTTTACCGGGTTGCTGCGGCGGCTGATAATCAAGGCCGCTACGGCGGCAATAGCGATAATGGCAATAATGATGAGTATTTTCTTCGGCACGGGGTCCCTCCGGGGTGATCTTGACTGCCGGCTCCGTAGAGAGTCTACCACAGGGTTTGCCAGGTTTCCTGCGAAAAGCGCGGGGAGGTGTGGATTGAACGGAGCGAGGGCCGCGGGCGGCCGCCCTCGCTTATGGGGGGATTCGGAGTGAGCTAGTCGCGCGGCACGGCCAGCATCCGGTCCAGGGCCAACCTGGCCCGCAGGCGGATTGGCTCCGGCACGCTGACCACCGGTGAGAGGGTCTGCAGCGAGATCAGCACATCCTCCAGCGAGGTCAGCTTCATGTTGGGGCAGAACAGGGCCGGCGAGGCCAGGATGAACTCCTTGCCGGGGTTCTCCAGGCGCAGTTTGTAGAGGATGCCGGCCTCGGTGCCGATGATGAACTTTGTGGCCGGGCTGGTGCGGCAGTAGTCGTACATGCCGCTGGTGGAGCAGGCGTGGTCGGCCAGGGCCGTGACCTCGGGCGCGCTCTCGGGATGGCAGATGAAGAGGGCATCCGGGTGCGCGGCCTTTTTCTGCAGCACGGCCTCCACCGTCATGCGCTCATGGGTCGGACAGAACCCTTCCCAGAAGATGAACTCCTTCTCCGGAACGAACTTTGCCACCCAGCGCCCCAGGTTACGGTCGGGGACGAAGATCAGCTTGTCCTCCTTCAGCGACCGGACCACCTTGATGGCATTGGCCGAGGTGCAGCAGATATCGGAGCAGGCCTTCACCTCGGCAGACGAGTTGACGTAGGTCACCACCGGCACGCCGGGG
>JAJYBH010000214.1 GCA_021779135.1 Deltaproteobacteria bacterium | reverse complement strand
CTATCTTTGAATGGAGCGACGGCGGTTTCTCAAACATGATCCTGGATGACGGCGGCGACGCCACCCTGCTGCTGCACCTGGGAGCCAAAGCGGAAAAGGACCTCTCCGTGCTGGCTAACCCGACCTCCGAAGAGGAAACCATCCTGTTTGCCGCCATCAAGGCCAAGCTGGCCGTGGACCCAATCTGGTACTCCACTCGCCTGGTGCAGATCAAGGGCGTCACCGAAGAGACCACCACCGGCGTGCACCGCCTGTACCAGATGCATGAGCGCGGCGACCTGCGCTTCCCGGCCATCAACGTCAACGACTCGGTCACCAAGTCCAAGTTCGACAACCTCTACGGCTGCCGCGAATCCCTGGTGGACGGCATCAAGCGCGCCACCGATGTCATGATCGCCGGCAAGGTGGCCCTGATCTGCGGTTACGGCGACGTGGGCAAGGGCTCGGCCCAGGCCATGCGCGCCCTCTCGGCCCAAGTCTGGGTGACCGAGGTCGATCCGATCTGCGCCCTGCAGGCCGCCATGGAAGGCTACCGCGTGGTGACCATGGAATACGCCGCAGACAAGGCCGACATCTTCGTGACCTGCACCGGCAACTACCACGTCATCACCCATGCCCACATGGCCGCCATGAAAGACCAGGCTATCGTCTGCAACATCGGCCACTTCGACAACGAGATCGAGGTCGCCGCCCTGGAGAAATACCAGTGGGAAGAGATCAAACCCCAAGTGGATCACATCATCTTCCCGGACGGCAAGCGCATCATCCTGCTGGCCAAGGGGCGCCTGGTCAACCTGGGCTGCGGCACCGGACACCCCAGCTATGTCATGTCCTCCTCCTTTGCCAACCAGACCATCGCCCAGATTGAGCTGTTCTGCAATCCGGACAACTATCCGGTCGGGGTGTATGTCCTGCCCAAACACCTGGATGAGAAGGTCGCCCGTCTGCAGCTGAAGAAGCTCAATGCCCAGCTGTCGGAACTGACTGCCGAGCAGGCTGCCTATATCGGCGTGCCCAAGGAAGGTCCTTACAAGGCAGAGCATTACCGCTACTGATACTGCTGCCTCACCATAGCTGCACAAAGTCCACGCCGGAATAATCCGGCGGGGCCTTTGTGCATTGTCACCAATTCCGTACTGATCTGATAAATCACGTAAAAAAATCTTTACAGGCCTGCGTCCGTAGATGATTATATTTGTCACGGTTTCACAGATCATTTCAGAGCGGGGATTCCATGCCGATTGTAGCGTTCAACGCCATCAGGGAGAATATCCAGGCCTTTCTCGGAGGCGCCGCGGTTGATCTCGTGACCGGTGGTCCGGAAGAGGTCAGGGAAGCGGGGATTCAACAAAAAGTTACCATTGAAGAGCGCGACTACCTGTTTAGCGCCAATCGCGAACACCTGGCGTTTACCCGCGCCGAACGTGATTTCTGCCGTGAACTTCTGATAGCGTTTGCGGCCCTGTACAGCGGCTTCCGCCAGCAAGGCTACGCCGCCCACTTCCGTACGGCCCTCCTGGCCTCCATCATGGACATTGCCGTGGCCCGCTCGCTGCGCGGCGACCACAACAAAGGCTTCTGGCCCATACAGCAATTGATCCAGCTCCTCAAAAACCTCTCGTACCAGAGTTATGAAGGCACGCCCGCCACCACCGGGTTTATCATCCAGAGGACAACCCAGTCGAATTTCCAGCGTCTCATGCGTCAGAGAAAACATATGCTGTTCCCCTTCAAGCCTCCCCAGGGTATTTCTTCAACCTTTTTTGCCAATCCGCTGAGCTACCGCTTTGTAGATGCGACCAATCTGTTTTTCGTCGCCAATATCCAGATGCAGGTCACCGGCATCGTAAGAATCGGCAATTATGAGGTTCAGTCCAATGTTGAGCGCCTGACCCAGCGGGAGATTTTCTCAATAGTGAATCGCTCGGGAGACGGGGCCTTTGCGGTGACGGTAAATGAAGCCTCGGAAATCGAGGTGCTGACCAGTCCGGCCAAGTTGCTGGTGCGGCGTAAAGGAGGCTGGGCCATCTTTGACCCGGACATCTTTCGTCTGTTCCTGGCCGGCAGCATGGTGCCGTCCATGGCCGACGACCTGATCTGGACAGCCTACGCCCTTTCCAAAAGCCGGCATGGCACGGTTGTGCTGATTTACAGCAAGGGATCTCGTCAGTTGGCTGCACTGAAGAAGGGTTCGGTTGGTGGGGACGATCCTGTGGGGAAGTTGCTGGTGGATGCGGTCAAGAAGCGTTCGATCACGGAATTGAAGCAGTCGGGCAGTCTCATCAGGATCCTCTCCGCTGACGGCCTGACAGTCTTTAACCGTAGCGGCAAGTTGGTCGAGACCGGCTTCATCATCGACACCTCCCATGCGCACGAGGTGGTTACCGGAGGTGGAAGGACCACGGCAGCCAGCGCGGCCTCTTTTTTCGGCAAGGTGATCAAGGTTTCTCAGGATGGCCCGATTGAACTCTATCAGGAAGGGCGCCTGATTTACCGCTTCGGGTAGGAAGCAAGCCGAGTGGGGCAGGCCGGATACATACTTCTTTTGCAAAACGACGAATGGCTTACAGAATTAACTGTAAGCCATTGTTTTTTTGGTGGAGATGAAGAGGATCGAACTCTCGACCTCTGCCTTGCGAAGGCAGCGCTCTCCCAGCTGAGCTACATCCCCGAAACGTGCCTTACTTAATCGTGGTGCTTATGTTTTTTGTGTTTTTTATAATGCCCCTTGTGTTTGCCGTTGTCCTTCCTACCCCTGTATTCGCGTTCTTTGACAATAACCCGCTCACTCTCGATGACTCTCACTTGCGGAGGAGGGGGTGCCTGGGGTGTGCCGACCTGCACCCTGACATTGGGAGTGCTGACATCAACACCTACCGCGGCTGTGGCAAAACTTGCTGTTGCGAGCACACAGAGAATACTCGCTGTCGTCTTCCGGACCATTATATTTCCCTTCTTGTATCAAATTTGCGTTTCAAATAGAT
>JAJYBH010000008.1 GCA_021779135.1 Deltaproteobacteria bacterium | reverse complement strand
AGTAATTGCGGGAGGAGTTATTTTTACGGGATACACATCCACGACGCCCCGGGCAATCGTTCCACCCGACAATTGTGCGATCAGCGCGGCGGCCCGGTCCAGTGCGCGCGGCACCATGCCGATGTCGGCACCACGCTCGAAGCGATGAGAAGACTCGGTATGCAGTCCGAGGCGTTTGCTGGTGCGCCGGATGGCGGCCGGCTTGAACCAGGCGCTCTCCAGCAGGATGTTGGTTGTCTCGACGGAGATTTCCGAGTTCAGCCCCCCCATGATTCCGGCCAACGCCACCGGTCGGGATGCATCACAGATGACCAGATCATCCGTGGTAAGCGTACGCTGCTGGTCATCAAGCGAGGTAAACAGCTCCCCTTCACCTGCCCTGCGGACAACAATCCTGCGCCCTTCCAACTGGTCGCAATCGAAGGCGTGCAACGGATGACCAAGCTCCATCATCACCAGATTGGTTACATCGACGACATTGCTGATGGAACGCATGCCAACAGCATTGAGCCGTTTGACCAACCATTCCGGAGAAGGTGCGACTGTGCATCCGGTGATGTAGCGGGCGGCATAGCGTGGACAGAGGTCGGGGTCTTCGATGGTGACACCGATAGTCGCATCTGCCGCGTCTGCACCCTCGACAATCGCCGTGTCGGGATAGCGCACACGTATTCCGAGCTTGGCAGCAATCTCACGGGCAACACCCGCGACGCTCAGACAGTCAGCGCGATTCGGAGTCAGACCGATCTCCAGCAAGGTATCCTTGAGCCCCAACGCCTCGAACAGCGGAGTTCCCAGCGGGAGACCATGAGAAAGCACCATTATGCCGGCGCTCTCCTCTGCCAGTCCCAGCTCTTTTTCTGAGCATAGCATTCCACAGGATTCCTCGCCGCGGATTTTGGAGCGCTTGATTTTAAAGTCACCGGGAAGAGTCGCGCCAATCTTAGCCAGGGCGACGGTATCGCCCTGTTTGAAGTTCTGGGCGCCGCAAACGACGTCCACTACCTCGCTGCCATTGTTTACCCGACAGAGCGATAGCTTATCGGCATTGGGATGCTGCCGTTTTTCCTCGACCACGGCAACGACAACATCGTCCATTCCGCAACCCTGCTTCTCCATGCCCTCCACTTCGAGACCCAGCATGGTGAGCAGATCAGCAAGCGATTCTGGAGAAAGATCAAAATCAACGAATTCCTTGAGCCAGTTATAGGTTACTTTCATATAAGGGTACCGTTTCTAATAACAAGAAGTCAGAACTGCCGCAGAAAACGCACGTCATTCTCGAACAAAAGACGCATATCGTTAATGCCGTATTTTAACATCGCAATACGTTCGATCCCCATTCCGAAGGCAAAACCGGAGATCTCCTTGGCGTCATAATTGACATGGCGGTAGACCTCGGGATCGACCATGCCTGCCCCCAGGATCTCCAGCCAGCCACTCTGCTTGCAGACCCGGCAACCCTTGCCGCCACAGATCACGCAGGCGATATCAACCTCGGCGGATGGCTCGGTAAAAGGGAAGAAACTGGGACGCAGGCGCACTCCGGTCTTCTGACCGAACAGTTGGTTCGTAAACGTCGTCAGCATGCCTTTCAGATCCCCGAATGTGACCCCCTTATCCACCATCAGGCCTTCGATCTGGTGAAACATGGGCGAATGGGTCGCGTCGGAATCGCAGCGGTAGACCGTGCCGGGAGCGATGATGCGCACCGGCGGTTTCTGCTTGAGCATGGTACGAATCTGGACTGGCGATGTATGCGTGCGCAGCAGCAGGTTGTTTTCCACAAAAAAGGTGTCCTGCATATCGCGGGCAGGGTGCTCGGGTGGGAAATTGAGCGCCTCGAAATTATACCAGTCATGCTCGATCTCCGGCCCCTCGGCCACCGAAAACCCGAGCCCGGCAAAGATATCGCTGACCTCTTCGATTACCAGGGTAATGGGGTGCTTTGTGCCGCAGGAAGAACGCCTTCCCGGAAGCGTAACATCGATACGCTCCGACTGGAGGCGCTGATTGATCAGCTGCTCCCGGGCTGTCTTGATGGCGCTTTCGAGATGAGATTCAATCTCATCCTTGATCGTATTGACCAACTGCCCCACCACCGGACGCTCCTCCGCTGAAAGAGCACCCAGACCCTTCATCAGAGCGGTAAGTTCACCTTTCCGGCCCAGGAATCTGACCCGGATATCCTGAAGGGCTTTTTCATCCACGGCCTGCACGATGCTGCGCAAGGCCTCATCTCTCATTTGTTCAAGCTGTTCCCGCATGCTGGGTACCTTTACAAAAAAAGGAATGGGAGTGTTTCATCCCATTCCCTCATGTTTGAAATACAGCCTACGCTGTTAGATGCCGGCTTTTGCCAGACTGGCAATCTCCGTAAACCCTTTCGGGTCAGAGACGGCAATGTCAGCCAGGACTTTGCGGTCAATTTCGACATTGGCCTTTTTAAGACCGAAAATAAACTTGCTGTAGGACAACCCGTTCAGGCGTGATGCAGCATTGATGCGGGTGATCCACAGGCTGCGGAAATCACGTTTCTTTACGCGACGATCACGGAAGGCGTAATTGAGTGCCCTGTCAACCGCCTCGGTTGCACTGCGGAACAATTTGCTCCGTGCACCCCGGTAACCCTTGGCAAGCTTCAAAACCTTGTTACGTCTGCGTCTCGCTTTAAAACCTCTTTTAACGCGTGGCATGTTCTACTCCTTCGTGTTTAATTTCGCCCGATCCGTAAGGGGAGACAGTTTCCTCACGGTTCTTGGCATTGCCCCGTTACTTGTACGGGATGAGCTTGGAAATGTTTTTCTGGTCAACATCGGCAACCATTCCGCCCTGCCGCAAGTTGCGTTTTTGCTTGCGGCTCTTGTGCGTCAGGATATGGCTGGTAAAAGCGCCGCCGCGCTTGATACGGCCCGAAGCTGATTTTCTGAAACGCTTGGCAGCGCCCCGGTTGGTCTTGATTTTTGGCATGATTTGTTCTCCTTCTTTGACTATTAATTAGATCTGTAACGAATCCGCTATTTTTTAACCTTGGGGGCCACGATCATGAACATCTGGCGTCCATCCACGCGGGGATGCGATTCAATCACCGCAATATCTGCCAGTGCAGCCGCAAATTTCTCGATTACGGCCCGGCCAATATCCATATGGGTGATTTCACGACCTCGGAAAACGAGGGTGATCTTGGCCTTGTTGCCTTCTTCCAGGAAGCGTCGCACATGCTTGACCTTGAAATCCAGATCGTGGTCATCGGTCTTGGGGCGAAGCTTTATCTCCTTGACCTCGACATGTACCTGTTTCTTTCGTGCTTCCTGAAGTTTTTTACTCTGCTGATATTTGAACTTGCCATAATCCATGATCCGACAGACCGGCGGCACCGCACTGGGGGACACCTCTACCAGATCAAGCTGTTGCTGTTCGGCGAGCGCAAGGGCCTCGGCGGTTGAAATAACCCCCAGCGCTTCTCCATCAGCTCCGATAACTCGAATCTCTGTGGCACGGATAGTATTATTTATATTCACGGTCGGCTTTGCTATGACTGCACCCCCTGGATTGGACAGGTCAATCCTGTCTCCATCATCACATCTGCTATTTGAATTGCTTTGATTCGTGTTCTACAAATGAGGCAAATTCCTCAATCTTCATAGGCTCCAGGTTTTTACCATCTCGGTAACGAGGCGTAACCGTTCCCTGCTCAACTTCTTTATCCCCGATGACCAGCATGTAGGGGACTTTCTGCAACTGTGCCTCGCGAATCTTGAAGCTCAACTTTTCGTTGCGGAAATCACCATGGACTCTCACACCCGCGGCCCTCAAGTGGGCAAGTACTTCCCGACCATACGGTATCTGATTATCAGTGACCGTAAGTACGACAGCCTGAACCGGTGAAAGCCAGAGCGGGAAACTGCCGGCATAGTGCTCGATCAATACACCGATAAATCGCTCTATTGAACCGAGTATGACCCGGTGAACCATGACAGGGCGTTTTTTCTCACCGTCTGAAGCGATGTAATGCAGATCAAATCGCTCCGGCAGGGTAAAATCGCACTGGATAGTAGCACACTGCCAACGCCTGTCAAGACAATCGCGCAATTTTATGTCGATCTTCGGGCCGTAGAACGCGCCATCGCCCTCGTTTATCTCATAAGGGCGACCGGTATCCTTGAGGGCTGACTGCAAGGCATTGGTAGCCAGTTCCCAGGAAGCGTCGTCGCCGATGGACTTCTCCGGGCGAGTGGAAAGCTCCATCTCATACTCGAACCCAAAAATACCCATCACATCGCTGACAAACTTCAACACACCCTTGATCTCGGCGTCAAGCTGGTCCGGGGTGCACAGAATATGGGCATCATCCTGGGTAAAACAGCGCACACGCAGCAAGCCATGCAGCACACCGGCGCGCTCATGACGGTGCACCGTTCCCAGTTCGAAATAGCGCAGGGGCAGGTCACGGTAGCTGCGCAACTGGGACTTGTAAATCATCATATGGGCAAGACAGTTCATCGGCTTTACACCGAAACTTTGCTCGTCCACTTCAGTGAAATACATATTCTCACGATAGTTCTCATAGTGGCCGGAACGCTGCCACAATTCGGTCTTGAGAATCTGCGGGCCCACAACGATGTCATAGCTTCGCTTGAGATGTTCGCGACGCTCGAAATCCTCCAGGATTGTGCGCAGCATGGCCCCCTTGGGGTGCCAGATGGCAAATCCTGCTCCTACTTCATCCGAGAAGGAGAACAGATCCAGTTCCTTGCCCAACTTGCGATGATCGCGGCGTTTGGCCTCTTCCAGACGATGGAGGTACGCCTCAAGCTCTTTTTTGTCGACAAAAGCCGTACCGTAAATCCGCTGGAGCATGCGGTTTTTTTCGTCGCCCCGCCAGTATGCACCGGCGATGGAAAGCAATTTGAAGGCCTTGATGCGACTCGTTGATGGGACATGCGGTCCGCGGCAGAGATCGGCAAAATCGCCCTGAGTGTAAACGGATACCGTCTCGGCACCGATACCTTCGATCAATTCTTTCTTGTAGGGTTCACCCATCTCCGTGAATTTCTTGATGGCTTCGTCGCTGGAAAGGACGGAACGCACAATCGCAATATCGGATTTGGCAAGTTCTGCCATCCTGGCTTCGATGCGTTCCAGGTCTTCGGGAGTGAAGGGCTGCTCCACATCAAAGTCATAATAGAATCCGCTCTCGATGGCCGGCCCGATGGTTACCTTGGCAGCCGGAAAAAGCTCCTTTACCGCCTGAGCCATCAGGTGTGACGCGGAGTGTCGGATGATCTCCAGCGCCTCCGGACTCTTCTCAGTGATAATCTCTACGCGGGCACCATCATGTAACCCCGCGGCAACATCGACCAGTTCACCGTCCACCCTGCCGGCGATAGCGGCCTTGGCAAGCCCGGCGCCAATGGAGGCGGCCAGATCGGCAACAGTTGCGCCCTTGGCTAAAACCCTTGACGAGCCGTCAGGTAGCATTACATGTATTTCGGCCATATGAAATCCTCGAAAAGATCAAACAGAAAAGGCATCGAACCCATCGATGCCCCGTGACTTCATCTTTTAATGGTAGGCGCGGACGGTCTCGAACCGTCGACCTCTACCGTGTCAGGGTAGCGCTCTCCCCCTGAGCTACGCGCCTTCATCAAAGAGAACATTTTTAATAC
Organism: Deltaproteobacteria bacterium; assembly: GCA_021779135.1. Classification (GTDB taxonomy): domain Bacteria; phylum Desulfobacterota; class Desulfuromonadia; order Geobacterales; family Pseudopelobacteraceae; genus CAIPTY01. The sequence continues at coordinate 46,951 of JAJYBH010000008.1, read as the reverse complement.
CAACAACACCCTATTAAGTCAAGCAGATTTATCATTTTTTTCTAAACGAGCAACATTTTCGACATGGACGGTCTGCGGAAACATATCAACCGGCTGGATCTCCTGGCACGCATACCCCAGTTTTAACAGTATATCAAGATCACGCATCAGGCTCTCCGGTGAACAGGAGACATAGAGGATCTTGAGTGGCGACAAACCGGCAACTCTTTGCAGTACCGCCTCATCACACCCCTTCCTGGGGGGGTTCAGGACGACCACATCGACCTGTTCACCATCGTCGGCCAGTTCCTCCAGAAGATCGGCCGCATCTCCGGCCTCAAAGCGGCAATTTTTAAAACCGTTCAGGCGAGCATTCTTGCGGGCATCGGCCACCGCCTCTTCCACCACTTCGATGCCGATGACTTTTTTGGCCTGATCAGCCAGAAACAGTCCGATCCCACCAATTCCGCAGTAGAGATCAAGAACAGTCGAATTCTTATCAAGAGCGGCCCACTCTCGAACCTTTTCATAGATCAGCCTGGCTCCGGCGGTGTTAACCTGAAAAAAGGAGCGGGGGGAAATCTGCACATACATATCACCAAGCCGTTCCGTCAGGTAATGCTTGGGGGTGAGAAACGTATCTTTCTGCCCGAAAATCACGTTACCGTCGGAACTGTTGACATTGCTGGCGATCACCTCAACCTCCGGCAGGGCCTCACGGACAAATTTGGAGAGGTGATGTATCTCGTTATAGGATTTATCAGCCGTTATCAGCACCACCATCGCCTTCTGTTCGGACTCGGAGACCCTGACCACCAGATAGCGAAGGAGCCCCATTTTGCTGCGGGGATTGAAAATCGGCACCTTCAGCTTGGTAATTCCCCGCCGGACCACCTCCATGACCCGGTTGATCAATGGGTGATGGATCGGGCATGCTTCAAGGTCGAACACATCATGACTGGCACGACGATATATACCCAGAACCGGCTCGGAATGCTTGCCGGCCACAACCAGTTTGGCGGAATTGCGATAATGGATCAACCGATCGGGTGATAGCAGCGGGTGGACAGTGACGGCTGCCAACGCCGGGTATTTTGCCAGTTCATTCAGAATCATGCCGCGTTTCCAAACCTTCTGGTCCGTGTATCGCATGGCGATCAACGGGCAACCGAGACACTCGGCGCCGACAGAACATGGCGGACGCTTACTGCGAAGTGGAGAGAACTTCAGCAGTTTGTACAGATGGCCGGTCACGGCTCCAAAAGAAACGTGGTCGATTTTTGCGCGAATCACATCGCCCGGCAAGGCCCCGCCGATTTTATAGGACAGCCCGTCAACACGCGCCGTTCCATAACCATCTTCATCAATCGCAGTAATGGTTAGCTCCACGATCATATTGCGCAAGAGCCTGGGCTTATGCTGTTCCTGAGTCGCAACGACAGGAGCGGCCTTGTCTGTTGAAATCCTGCTGCGCTTCTCTTGTGTCCTATTTTTGTTTTCAGTTTTCATCTATTGCCTTTGTTTAATAAATTCCCGGAAAACATGCAACGCCTGGCCACGGTGGCTGATTGCGTTTTTTTCCTCCAGTGATAGCTCCGCCATGGTGCGATCAAAACCATCCACAAGAAATAACGGATCATAGCCAAAACCTCCCTTGCCACGCTCCGATTTCAGAATAGTCCCCCCTACCCTGCCGCTGAAAACCTGCTCGACTCCGTCCGGAGTCACAAAGGCAAGTACACAGACAAAAGCGGCCATGCGCTGAGTTGCGGGAACGTTGCCTAGCTCTTCGAGTAGCCGGCGGTTGTTGTCGCCATCATTGGCACCGTGTCCCGCAAAGCGGGCGGAATAAACACCGGGACGGCCATCCAGAGCGTCCACCACCAGCCCGGAATCATCGGCCAACGCAGGCAAACCGGTGAACAGCATCGCCTCCCGAGCCTTTTTGAGAGCATTATCCCGGAAGGTCAGCCCATCCTCGATTGTTTCAGGAAAATCCGGAAAATCGGCAGCACAATACACCATGTCAACGACACCGTCCAGAACCTCCCGTATCTCCTGGAGCTTACCACGATTGCGGGTAGCAACAACCAGATCCTTCATCGGCCCAGTGCCTCGCGCTGGATGGTAAAGAGATTCTGGATGCCCTTGGTGGCAAGGCAGCGCATGGCATCCATCTGCCCAATCGTAAATGGTTCAGTTTCGGCGGTGCCCTGCACCTCGACAAAGCGGTCGCTGGCGGTCATGACAAAATTCATATCCACTTCAGCGGCCGAATCCTCGGGATAATTGAGATCCAGCAGCGCCTCGCCACCGATGATGCCGACGCTGACAGCAGCAACAGCCTCTTTGAGAGGAATCTGTGAAATCACCCCCCTGCTCTGCAGGTTTGTCAGGGCATCATGCAGAGCGACGTAAGCACCGGTGATGGAGGCTGTCCGCGTTCCGCCATCAGCCTGGATAACATCGCAATCAAGTGTAATGGAGCGTTCGCCCAGAGCCGCCAGGTCGGTAACCGCACGTAATGAGCGGCCGATCAGCCGCTGAATCTCCAGGGTGCGGCCGCTCTGCTTCCCCTTGGCAGCCTCACGGGAAGAGCGGGTATGGGTTGAGCGTGGCAACATTGAGTATTCCGCTGTCACCCAGCCGGTACCTTTGCCGCGCAGAAACGGCGGCACCGACTCTTCGACCGATGCGGTACAGATCACCCGCGTATCGCCGAATTCAACCAGCACAGAGCCTTCGGCATGTTTTGTAAAGTTTCTGATGATTTGCACTTGACGCAACGCGTCGTTTTCCCTGCCGTCGATTCTCATCATAACCCCAAATACAAATAAATTTATAATTTCAAGCCCTGCTGAAACGGATAAATTCAATAGCCCTTCCGAACTGTTCCTGTCAAACAAAAAGGGAAATCCGCTGGCGGATTTCCCTTTTATTGCACTGCATATACTCAGTTGTGTGTGTTGTCAGCCGAGATGTGTATTGTTGCTGCGAGCTCGGTTGGCGAGGATCGTCGAGTCCAGCAGTTCCCCACAGCAGGTGCATTTCCAGGCATCAAAAGAACGGACAAAGTCATAAAACTTCTCAGCAAACATACGGCCCTTGCAGCGTGGACATTGCATGGCAACCCTCCCGTTGATGTGATAGCATTCCTGCTTTAATCTAAGGATAGTACACCATATGTGCCAAGATCTGCGGCAGAAGGGAAAAAAACGTCGTGATACGGTAATATTAATTAATTACAAGCTATTAAAAGTAGTTACGCAAGGCAGCGAACTTCTTTTCGCCGATACCTTCAACCAATTCCAGGTCCTGAACCGACATGCGGCCGCCATTTTTTTGACGATAGAGTACAATTCTCCTGGCAAGGGCCGGCCCGACACCGGAAAGCTTATCCAGGTCTGCTTCACTTATTGTGTTAAGATCCAGAGGGATACCCATAATGAGCCGTTCAGGGACAGGTATCGCACCTCTGATTACAGACGCACTTTCACCGCCTCGAATATGCAACTGAAGAGCATCTCCATTGATAACCGGAATGGCTGCGATGCCGGCCGGCTCCAGCACCGTAACCGGCTGTAACGGCACCGCCATTGAAATGACGTCACCCGTCATTTCTTTGGCGGACAACGGGTACAGACCGGGATGCCTGACATCACCACTGATACGCACAAAGCCGCGAGCGGACGACACCACGCGAAAAGCCGCCACAGCTCGTGAATTCGGGCTACGGCGGCTTTTCAAAACAACTGGAAGGGCTACGCTGGCTGCGAGAATAATGATAATCAGGCGGCGGTAACGCTCCATGCAGTTCGTCTGAACTTATTCTTCCGACTTGTGCAACTTGAAGTCGATGCTATCGAGCAGGGCCTGATACGAGGCATCAATGATGTTATCCGACACACCGACGGTTCCCCAGCGGGCATGCTTGTCTCCGGATTCGATCAGAACGCGAGTGGCCGAGGCCGTACCGAGGCCCGCCGGAAGCACGCGAACCTTGTAATCCAGAAGTTTGAGATCCTTGAGCTTGGGATAGAACTTTTCCAGCGCCTTGCGCAGGGCATTATCCAGGGCATTGACCGGGCCGTTTCCTTCTGCAGCGGTATGCTCTATCTTGCCGCCGACCTTGACCATGATGGTGGCCTCGGCCATCGGCTTCTCTTCTTCACCACGCTTTTCGTCGATCACGCGGAACCCAAGCACCGTGAAATACTTTTTATGGGTTCCCAAGGCCCTCTTCATCAATAATTCGAATGAGGCTTCAGCACCCTCAAACTGGTAGCCGCGATTCTCCATCTCCTTGATGTTATCCAGAATCTCCAGGGTGACCGGGTCCTTGCTGTCCAGATTGATGTTGAATTCCTCGGCCTTGGCCAGGATGTTGGAACGGCCGGAAAGGTCGGAGACCAGAATCCGGGTGCAGTTGCCGACCAGCTCCGGACGCATGTGCTCGTAGGTCTCGGGATGACGCTGGATGGCGCTGACATGCACGCCCCCCTTGTGCGCAAAGGCCGAATTGCCCACGTAAGCCTGATGCTTGTTGGGTGAAAGGTTGGCCAGTTCATACACAAAACGGGAAAGGTCCCGCAGATGGCGCATCTGCTCGTCGGTAATGCACTCCTTTTTCATCTTGACCTTGAGGGCCGGGATGATCGAACAGAGATTGGCATTGCCGCAACGCTCACCAAAACCATTGATGGTTCCCTGCACCTGAACGATGCCCTGTTCGACGGCGATAATTGAGTTGGCCACGGCGCATTCACTATCGTTGTGCGTATGGATACCAAGCGGGGTCTTGATGTGCTTTTTGACAGTCTTGATGATTTCGGTCACTTCATAGGGCATGGTGCCGCCGTTGGTGTCGCAGAGGATGATGCAGTCGACCTTGGCGGCCTCGGCGGCCTTGAGGGTCTTGATGGCATACTCGGGGTTGGCCTGGTAGCCGTCGAAAAAATGTTCGGCATCATAGAATACTTCCGGGGCATGCTTTTTGAGGTATTCCAGTGAATCGAAGATCAGCTCGAGATTTTCTTCCAGTGAAATACGCAGCGCTTCACGCACATGAAAATCCCAGGTTTTGCCAAAGATGGTAATAGCATCCGCCTCGGACTTGATCAGGGTGATGATGTTGTTATCCTTGTCCGGCGTAACCTTGGCGCGGCGAGTGGAACCGAACGCCGCGATCTTGGCATGGGATAATTTCTCTTTTTTTATGTCTTTGAAAAAGCTTACGTCCTTGGGATTGCTCCCCGGCCAGCCGCCTTCGATGTAATGCACACCGATGTCATCCAACCTATGGGCAATGCGGATTTTATCCTCGACCAGAAATGAGATATCTTCAGCCTGGGTCCCGTCACGCAGGGTTGTGTCATACAATTTAACAAGGCTCATTGCTACCTCCCGAAAGTTTGCTTCCTGCAACGCACTGGAAAATGCCTTCTCTTGTAACCGCTTTGGCGTTTTTTTTCAACAAAAACTGCACACTAATCCTTCTGATCCAGTCAAATTTCCGGATGCGGGATTGTGTGGCTCCCCTCGCCAGAAATATATGGTATATAAGAATCAAACAAGAACGTCATTTCGTGCAGCCACGGAGCCGACCCATGTCGAAGAAGAAGAAAATTCTGCTTATTTGCCTTGCTTCTCTCCTGGCACTGCTGATCTTTATTGTTACGATTCTGCCGCTGATCGTCAGGAGCAAGGCGATTGCCGCTATAGAGGATGAAACCGGCAGAAAGGTACGCATCGAAAAGGTCACCATCAACCCCTTCACCTTGACGGTCACGGTCAAGGGGTTTGCCGTCGAGGCCGGGGAGGGGGCTCCGCTTGTCACCATCGCCAACCTGCGTGCATCACTCGGCCTGGCTTCTCTCTACAAAGGCGCCCTGATCATATCCAAGGTAACCGTGGATAGTCCGGCCCTCTCTTTTTCCCGGCTGGCCGCCAACAGGTACAGCTTCAACGACATCATCGAACGCCAGAATGCCAAGCCCAAGAAGCCCAAAAGAGAGTTCCATTTTTCCATCAACAACATACTTCTAAAAAACGGCTCTGTGGATTTTGACGACCGGGCGATCGCTGGGGGCAGAAAACACACGGTCCGCAGCCTCGATATCGCCATACCGTTTATCAGCAACATCCCCTACCTGGTCGAAAAATACACCGATCCGCACATTTCAGCCCTGGTTAACGGCGCACAGTTCAGTTTTTTCGGCAAGGTCAAACCACTCAGCAAATCCCTGGAAACCTCCGTACACATAGATCTGAAGGGGCTCACACTTCCGAAGTACGTGGCCTACTCTCCCATCAAGCCCGCGGTTAATCTGACATCGGGCAGGTTGACCGTCAATGCCGATCTCACCTACCGGGTTTCCAAAGAAGACAAGCCCAAACTCGGCGTCAAGGGTTTGTTCAGGCTTGACGAGATAGAACTGACAATGAAGGGGGATCTGCCGCTGTTCAAGCTCCCCTCGCTCCAGATCAAAGCCTCAGACATGGAAATTTTTGCCCAGCGTTTCCTGTTTGACAACATCACGGTAGAAGGACCGGAACTGTTCCTCAGCCGCGATGCACGGGGCGATTGGATGTACAGCAACCTGCTTCCGCAACTGACGGCAGCTGGGAATGGGAAACCTTCAGAATCAGAATTGCCTGCCAAGCCTGCGGGAAACGAGGGCAAACGGCAGCCTCTGGTGCAGGTCGCCTCATTCAAACTTTCTGACGGGATCGTGCACTTCAGCGATGCCCAGCCCACAGGCGGTTTCAAGGGCACGGTGAGCGGAATCGATGCAACGGTAGCGGCCTTCAGCACGGAACCGGACAAATCAGCCGAATTCGATCTGTCCATGTTGTTTGACAAGGACACCACCCTGACCGCCGACGGCACATTCTCCCTGACCCCGTTAACGGCCACTGTTTCCAGCGCGTTGAACGGCGTCAAACTCCAGCGCGGCTGGCCCTATTTTTCGCAGTTCCTTGCATCGCCGGTCAAGGGTACGGTCGATATCTCTTCCGAGGCAACCTATAATGAGGAGGACGGCGTTACTGTGACGCGGGGCAATCTCCTCGCCGCAGGGCTTTCGGCACGTTACGGCGACAAGGATGGCTTTGACCTGACCCGCTTCGAGGTGAAGGGGGGCGGGTACAACCAGAAAGAAAACTCCATCGGAGCTGATGAGGTAAGACTCTCCAAAGGGATCGCCACCCTTTCCCGTGAATCGGACGGCGGTCTGTCGTTTATGATGCTCCTGAAAAAGCCGACCCTTTCCCGGACGAAATCCGCTGCCGGAACACGCCATCCGGCGTCCAAAGTTCCTGCACCCAAAGGGCAGAAGCAGAAAGTGTTCTCCTTCAAATTCAAAAAGATCCTGGTTGACAAACTCACGACAACCTTCATCGATAAAACCGTCAAGGACAAACCGCGCTTTACCCTCGGCAACACCAGCCTGAGCCTGTCAAACCTGAATGGACCGCGGTTCACCCCGGCGGCACTGCGCTTCGCCTCTACCTTCAACAAGGCCACCCCGCTCAAGGCCCGCGGTAGTATCACCCCGCTCCCCTTCCGCTACAAAGGTAGCATAGACATAGGACGCCTGCCTCTGCGCGATTTCGAGGCCTACTTCCCTTCCAACCTGAATGTCTTTATCCTGGGTGGCACGGTCGACGCGGGATTGAACGTAGACATCGCCCTCAAGGATGGCAAACCGGTCGGCAAATTCAAGGGCAATGCCGGTATCCGTTCCTTTCACGCCATCGACACGATTGCCGAGGAAGACCTGCTCAAATGGGAGAGCCTGCAACTGGATGACATCCAGGGCAACCTGGAGCCGTTCAGCCTGGCCCTGCGCGAAATAGCCCTCAACGGTGTCTATTCGCGCATCATCATCCGCAAGGATGGCACGCTGAACGTGCAGAACCTGATTAAGAAAGACGAGCAGACAACCGATCTCCAACCACAGGCCGCTGCGGCAACAAAGGCCGCCGGAGAAAGCCCCGCCCCCGGAACTTCCGCGCAGGCCCCAGTTGCCTCCAAGAAACAGATCAGGATCGATGCCGTCACCATCCAGGACGGCACCCTCTCCTTCACCGACAACCACCTTCCCCAGCGCTTCGCCACAACCTTCTACAATCTGGGGGGGAGGGTCAGTGGCCTGTCTTCCGATGACGCGAAGCTCGCCGATGTGGACTTGCGCGGCAACCTGGAAAACCATTCACCACTTCAGATTACCGGCAAGATCAACCCTCTGCGCGGTGATCTGTTCGTGGATCTGAAAGTGTCGTTCCGCGATATCGAGCTTTCGCCGGCAACCCCCTATACCGGCAGGTTCCTGGGCTACACGGTGGAGAAGGGCAAATTGTTCATGGACCTGAAGTACCACATCGACAAAAAACAGCTCGATTCCGAAAACAAGATTTTCATCGACCAGTTTACTTTCGGGGAGAAGGTGGACAGCGACAAAGCCACCAGTCTTCCGGTCAAACTGGGACTGGCGCTCCTGAAAGACCGTAAGGGAGAGATACACCTGGACCTGCCGGTAACCGGCCGCACCGATGACCCGAAGTTTTCTATCTGGGGCATGGTCTGGCAGGTGGTGAAGAATCTGCTGGTCAAGGCGGTCACATCGCCTTTTACCCTGCTTTCATCGATAGCTGGAGGAAACCAGGATTTCAGTACCGTTTCGTTTGGCGCCGGCACCAGCGCCCTCTCACCCAAGGAGGAACAGAAATTGTCCGCTCTGGCCAGCGTGCTTCTGGACCGCCCGGCCTTGAAGGTTGAATTGAAGGGCTATGTAGATCGCGACCTTGACACCGAGGGCTACCGCGTCGACCTCTTCAATCGAAAGTTAAAAAACGAGAAGTTTCTCGCCCTGAGCAAGGACAGGACTCTGAAAGAGGGAGAAAAGGCCGACACCATCCAGGTCCTTCCGGATGAATACGCCAGATACCTGGCAGCGGTCTACAAGAAAGAGAAATTCCCCAAACCGCGCAATGCGATCGGATTTGTGAAGACATTGCCGCCCGACGAGATGAAAAAATTGATCATTGCCAACACGGTTGTCGGCGATCAGGAATTGCAGACATTGGCCAGGGAGAGGGTTTTGGCGGTAAAGAACTACCTGATCCTGAAAGACAAGGTCCCCCCGGAACGGGTATTTGAGATGAATGACGCCATTTTCAAGGCTCCCGAGAAGGATTCCATCCCCAGAAGCCGTGTGGAACTGAATGCCATCGCCAAATAAGCCATGACATCCGATCTGACGACCGCCCCCATACCGCTCTTGATACGGCGATTGGCCATCCCGGCCGGGACCGGTTTCTTCTTCAACACCATGTTCAACGTTGTGGATATCTGGTATGGCGGGCGGCTCTCCACCACCGCCCTGGCGGCCATGTCGCTCTCCTTCCCGGTATTCTTCATCCTGCTGGCCATCGGCACCGGTGTCTCCACAGGCGCCACGGCCCTGATCGGCAACGCCCTGGGCCGTCGAGAGCATAACGAAGCCCGGCAGTATATACTTCAGGCTCTTTCTTTCGCCCTGCTGAACGCACTGGCGCTGTCGGTCCTAGGCCTCGTATTTTTACCCGCCATCTTCAGTTTCATGGGAGCCCGGGGTGAATACCTCTCTCTGGCGCTCAGCTACATGAATGTCATCTTTTTGGGCGCACCCTTCTTCCTGCTCAACTTCGTGATGAGCGCCATCCTCAATTCAAACGGCAATACCATCCCCTATCGTAACTTTCTGATCAGCGGCTTTTTTCTCAACCTGGCGCTGGATCCCTGGTTCATTTACGGAGGAGTGGGGCTGCCGGCCATGGGTCTGCCCGGCATCGCGTACGCCACCATTTTGATCCAGTGCATCGGCAACTTCTACCTCTTCAGCCAGCTTTCCCGCACGGGTGCGCTGTCACGCTTCACCCTGAAGGAACTACGGCCGCAATGGCACTACTATGGTAAACTGTTTGGCCAGGGGTTCCCGGCTGCCATGAACATGATGACCGTCTCGCTGGGCATCTTCATCATTACCTGGTTCGTGGGGAAATTCGGGCAGGAGGCCGTGGCGGCCTACGGCATTGCCACGCGCGTCGAGCAGATTGCCCTGCTGCCGGTGATGGGTCTCAACATCTCCACCCTGGCACTGACCGCCCAGAACTACGGGGCCGGCCGGATTGACCGCATCGAAAAAGTACTGGCCGTATCCCTGCGCTATGGCTCATTGATGGCCATCAGCGGTACCGTGGCAGCCCTGATCTTTACCCGTGAGCTGATGAACTTTTTCAGTAAAGATCCGGCCGTCGTGGCTATCGGCATCAGATTCCTGCGGATCGAGGCCTTCGTTTTCCCGGCCTACGTGCTGCTGTACATCTGTGTTTCGGCCATGCAGGGGATCAAGCGCCCGACCTTCGCACTCTGGATCGGTCTCTATCGACAGATCGCCGGTCCCTTTCTGGTTTTTCATGTTTTGACAACTATTCTGGGATGGGGCATCATGGGCATCTGGTGGGGTATTTTCGCTGTAACCTGGTCAGCCGCCGCCATCGTTGTCGCCTATGTGACCTGGATAATCAACAAGCTGCACAAGGACATCTCACCCATATGAAACGCGTTGCCATAGCCACGTTGGGCTGCAAGACCAATCAGTTCGAGTCGGCTGCCATGATCGAACAGTTTGAAAAATGCGGCTACACTATTGTTCCTTTCTCGCAATCGGCCGACATATACGTGGTCAACTCCTGCACGGTTACGGCCCGGACCGACGCCGAGACCCGTCGACTGATACGCCGTGCCCGACGCCTGAACCCCGAGGCCCGCATCATAGCCACCGGCTGCTACGCCCAGGTCGCCCAGGGTGAACTGGAACAGATGCCCGAACTGGACAGTGTCTTGGGCAACCGGGAAAAACAGGACATTATCGGGCTGGTCGAAACGGGCGAGAGCCGCGTCTCTGACATCGCCGGCGAGCAGTCATCCGGGCCGCTCAGGCTGGAAAGTTTTGCCGAACACACGCGTGCATTTCTACAGGCCCAGAACGGCTGCAACTCCTTCTGTTCCTACTGCATCGTGCCCTATGCCCGCGGCAGAAGCCGCAGTGTAGCGCTGGACGATGTCCTGCAGGGAGTACGCAACCTGACCGCCAATGGCTACCGTGAAGTCGTGCTGACCGGCATCCACCTGGGCGCCTACGGCCTTGACCTGGTTCCCCCGGAATCCCTCACCGGATTGGTACGACGAATTGACTCGGAAGGGCTTGTGCAGCGTCTGCGCATCGGCTCGGTTGAACCGAATGAACTGACGGACGAACTGCTGACCCTGATGGCCAAATCGGGGGTTGTCTGTCCCCACCTGCACCTGCCGTTGCAGAGCGGCAGCGATACGGTTCTCAGGCGGATGGGGCGTAGCTACAGCGCCGCGTTCTTCCGCGACCTGATGGCACGGATAACCATGGCACTTCCAATGGCCTTCGTCGGCGCGGATGTGATCGCCGGCTTCCCCGGCGAGAGTGACGATGAATTCAACGAGACCCTGCAACTGGTTGAAGATCTGCACCTGTGTGACCTGCACGTATTCCCCTATTCCAGGCGACCCGGCACAAAGGCGTCCGAACTGCCCGGCCAGGTACCCGGAAACATCATCAATACGAGGGCTGCCTTGTTGCGGGCTTGTGCAGCGAGGAAAAAGGCCGGGTTTTTGTCACGACAGGTCGGTCGGGAACTCCGGGTACTGGTTCAGGGTTATAATGCAAACAGCAGGATGTGTAACGGCATTTCCGGAAATTATGTCTCGGTGCGGTTTCCGGGCCATGAGGGAATGATCAACACCGAGCAGATTGTGATGGTGGCGGGAGTCGCGGATGGACATGTCACCGGAAAGATAGCATGAATAATTCGGTCGAACGGAATAAAAGGAAGATGTAAAGCATGGCGCTAGATACAACGGAACAGCAGAGAGTAGCCTTTCTTCTCGAAAATCTGTGTAAAGAAAGAACCTTACCGGATCAGGTAATACTGCACTTTGACACCCGAGGCAACAGAGTCACCCTGACCGAGTCCCGCCCCCTCTTCATCGACCCCGCCATCTGGAATGAAATCAAAATCGCCCAGTTTGAGTACAACCCGGAAGCACGCATCTGGACATTGTACTGGTACGACCGGAAAGACAGGCGTCAGCCGTATCCCACGGGCAGAAACAGGGACACGCTTGAAAAATTGATACAAGAGGTCAATTCGGATCCGACCGGAATATTCTGGGAGTGAATGTTATCGGAATGTCTGCGGCTGGGGGTATGGCTCAGTATTTGAGCACCTTGGCCAGAAAGTTCTGCAGCGCCTCTGTCCGCGGTTGGCTGAAAAGCTCGGCGGCCGGGCCGGCCTCGGTCACGGTGCCGTCGCTGACAAAGAGGCAATAGTCGGCGACATGGCGGGCAAAACCGATATGATGGGTTGCCATGACAAGATCGCGTCCCTCCCGGCGCAATTCCTCGATGATCTCAAGCACCTCGGCGGTCATTTCCGGATCAAGGGCCGAGGTTGGTTCGTCGAACAGCAGAAAACGGGGCTTGATGGCAATTGCCCGCACGATGGCAACCCGCTGCTGCTGACCACCGGAGAGTTCGGCGGGTTTCTTGGAGGCGTGGGGCGATAGCTGAAAACGCTCCAGCAGACCCATGGCATGTTCCCGGGCCGCGGCCGGGGTAAAGCCGTGGACCTTCTCCAGGGGCAGCGTGATGTTGTCCAGCGCCGTCAGGTGGGGAAAGAGGTTGAAGGCCTGAAAGACCATCCCGATGCCTTGACGATGACGCAGCAGGGCCTCCCGGCTGAAGAGCAACAGCTCACCATCAATCGAGATGGTGCCCTGTTCCGGTACCTCCAGCCCGGCAATCAGGCGCAGCAGCGTGGTCTTGCCCCCTCCGGAAGGACCGATGATCGCCAGGGCCTTGAAATCGACAACCGTTTCGGTTATTCCCCGCACAGCCGCCTGGTTGCCGTACCATTTTTCCAGACCGCACAGATCAAGTCTCATAACGGTACCTCCGCTCCAGGAGTCTGCTGGCAAGGGAGATGGGGAGCGTCAGCAGCAGATAGCCCGCCGCCAACGGCAGGTAGCTCTCCAGGGTGCTGTAGGTAAAGGCGTTCACCTCCTGGGCGTTGAGGGTGAATTCGCTGACGGCGATGATGGACAGGAGCGAGGAATCCTTGATGATGGAGGCGAACTGGCCGGCCAGCGGCGGCAGAAGCCGCCGCAGGACCTGGGGAAAGACAACGTAGCGATAGGTCTGCCAGCGGGTCAGCCCGATGGCCCGGGCCGACTCCAGCTGGGATTCGCCCACGCTCTCGATCCCGGCCCGGATAATCTCTGAGATATACGCCCCGGCAAACAGCGAGAGGGTCAGGACACCGACCAGATAGCGGTTGGAAATACCGAAGGCATCGGCCACGACATAGAAAAACACCAGGATCTGCACCAGCAGGGGGGTTCCGCGAATCAGTTCGACGTACAGCACACCCAGCGAGCGGGCCGGCAGAAGCGGGCAGCGCCTGGCCAGGGCCGCAGCCAGGCCGATTATCAGGCTGGTGCAGAGCGCCGCGGCGGAAATGGCCACTGTCATCAGCCAGCCCTGCAGAAACTTCTGGCGATAGGCCAGGACTGCGCCCCAGTTCCAGCCGTACTGTAGCTGCTGGAAGGCAAACGAGAAGACCAGCGCCACTAGCAACAGGGCCAGCAGCCAGCCAACCAGCCGGGACAAGAAGGGAGTCGTTTCTTCCCGCCCGCTATGCCTGTCAAATAAAAGGTTCTTGAAGAATAAGCGCATGGTAAAGTGCGCGGTTAGAGGTAAAACGGATAGCCCAGCTTCTTGAAGGCCTCTTTCTGCTCCTTCAGGTACCGGTCACCCAGCCGCTCAAAGCCGCCTCTGGCACGGAAATCCTTCAAGAAGGCATTCACCTTCATCCGCAGGGCATCGTTGCCCTTGCGCACCCCGATCGCCCAGGATTCCTTCTGGAACGGAACCAGCAGTGCCCTGGTAGTGCCCTGGTTGCGCTGCCAATTCTGATAGGTAGACATCTGGTCATAGATGAAGGCGTCGGCTTTGCCTTGCACCACCTCAAGGACCGCGGCCGATTCCTTGTCCAACACCAGCAGCCGGGCCTGCTTGATGTTCCTTACTGCAAAGGTGTGTCCGGTCGTTCCCTTTTTCACGGCCACCGTCCGGCCGGGCCGGTCGAGGTCCTTGATCCCGCTGACCGGAACACTCTTGTTTACCAGCAGACAGAGACCGGTACTCAGGTAGGCATCCGAGAAATCAATCGATTTTGCCCGCTCCTCGGTGGCGGTCATGGAAGAGATGATCAGGTCGATCTTTCCGGTTTTCAAGGACGGAATCAGGCCGTCAAAGGCGATATTCTCGATGACGACCTTCTTGCCCAGCGATTTTCCCAGCTCATGGGCGAGATCAACACTCACCCCCGAAGGCTTGCCGGACGTGTCGGTCATCTCGAAGGGGGGATAGGCCAACTCCATCCCCACCACCAGGGTATCCCGCTCCATGGCCGCGGCCGTGCCGACAAAAAGTAGCGACACAAGGCAAAACTGCGCCAATTCCATCACGCTCCGTCGTAACTTGACTCTCCACATGACAATCCTCCCTTGAATAGGATTTTGTTCGGACAAGAATTCGGGGGGGCTACGGATGAAATTGTTGTTGGGCTACTCCCCGATAATCTTGATCAGCACCCGTTTTCTGCGCTTGCCGTCGAACTCACCGTAGAACATCTGCTCCCACGGACCAAGATCAAGTTTACCATCCGTCACTGCCATGACAACCTCCCGCCCCATGATCGTTCGTTTTAAATGGGCGTCTGCATTGTCCTCGTCGCCGTTATGCCGATAGCGAGAATGAGGTTTTTCCGGGGCCAGCCCCTCCAGCCAGACTTCTAAATCCTGATGAAGTCCTGACTCGTCATCATTGATGAAGACACTGGCCGTGATGTGCATGGCGTTGCACAACAGCAATCCGTCACGGATGCCGCTCTCCCGCAGGCAATCCTCAACCCTGGCGGTAATATTGATCAACTCGCGGCGCTGGCGCGTCTCGAACCACAATTCCATGCGATACGATTTCATGGAGAACCCACCACCAGACTACTCTCCTTGGAACGTGAACGCAGATAGATCAGCAGAACATTTCCCAGCGTGAAAAGCAGTGCCCCCGCCAGGGCCATGCCTGCTCCCGGTTCACGGTGGATTTCCAGCAGGGCCCGCTTGTAGGGATATCCCTCGGCCTGTTTGATATATACCCCATAACCTCCCGAAAACCAAGGGTGGTTTGGGCTGAGCGTAAAACGTTCCGATGGATTATCCAGGTTTGTTACCAACTCACCACTGAAGCCTGTCGGCATTCCCATCGGGGACATGACCGCCTCAATCCCGGCAACGCCAAACTGCTTGCCGTCGGGCAGTTGCGCCACCATGCCCTCGGTTACCACCATCTGCTCCATATTTCCGCCATAGGCGCTCAGCAGGTGGGCCAGGACCATCAGCATAAAGCCGCCGTGGATCAACTGCGGTGCAAACAGAGACATCAGCCCTGACCGTCCCCAGCGCGACCAGAGTGTTTCTGATGAGCAGAGGAGTGTATTCAGGACCAGCAACGCCAAAAACAATACGGCCAGCCAGAGCCACCAGGACATGGCGACAGGGACTTCACGCAGCCAGACGAGAAGCGGCACGGTGTTTATCGCTGTGGCATAGTCCCCCTGGAGCATAAAGGAACCAGCTGCCAAGAGAACGCAGACCAGCGACAGCAGACCGAGACAGAGTTCAATCGATATGCTGAAGCGCCAGACATGTTTAAGGGTCATAGTCACCTCTGGAAGCGCAGATACCAAAAAGGGCGCCTCATCACTGAGGTGCCCTTTTACTAATGGTGCGGTGGAATGGAATCGAACCATCACGGAGTTGCCCCCGCCAGCCCCTCAAGCTGGTGCGTCTACCAGTTCCGCCACCACCGCAAGTGGTGTGCAACACAATCAAAGCACACCGTATTTTATTTCCTTAAACCGCATTACTTCTGAAGCGGGTAGTTTTTTTAACACACCTTGACCGTGCTATCAAGTGTAAATGTTATTTTTTCTGCTGAACAGGCTGAAGCGGCGTAGCAGGTACTGCAGGAGCAACTGGAGCTGCAGGAGCGGTAACCGGCACGGATACAGGTGACTTTTGTGCGGGAACCGCAGCAGCAGGCTTGCTTTTACCGGACATAATCGATGACGATGAGGGATTCCCGGAGAGATAGGCCAGCGTCAGCGACGTCAGCATAAAGATGATCGCTACCCCGGTGGTCATCTTGCTGAGAAACGTGGTTCCTCCCCCTGCGCCAAAAACAGACTGACTGCCGCTGCTTCCGAAAGAAGCGCCCATTTCAGCCCCTTTGCCGGACTGCAACAGTACAACGGCAATCATGAATATACTCACTGCTACGTGCAGTATGGTAAGTGCGATCGTCATTCAAATTCCCCTGGTTGCCATGATAAGAACAGAATAAGTATCACAGGAGCCGTCGTATTGTAAAGTTATTTTGCCGCGCCCTATTCCTGGTAGTACGCAACAAGGTATCATACGGCAAAGTTGGCAATTGCCGCAAATGAATCAGCCTTGAGACTGGCTCCGCCAACCAAGGCCCCATCAATGTCGTTTTGAGACATCAGTCCTTTGACATTGTCCGGTTTGACGCTACCGCCATAGAGGATACGAATGTCATCAGCCACCGACTGGCCGAACATGGTTGCCAGCAGGTTGCGAATGAAAGCGTGGACTTCCTGAGCCTGGTCATCGCTGGCGGTCTTACCGGTGCCGATTGCCCACACCGGTTCGTAGGCGATGATGGTCTGTGCCAGCATTGCGGCGGTGAAGCCGGCCAGACCGCCTTTCAGCTGTGCCTCAATAACTGTAAATGTCTTGTCTGCCTCGCGTTCGGCCAATGTTTCACCGACGCAGACAATAGCGGTCAAACCGGCGGCAATGGCTGCTTTCGCCTTTTTGTTGACGGTATCATCGGTCTCGCCAAAATATTGCCGCCGCTCGGAGTGCCCGATTATGACATGGCTGCAACCGGCATCCACCAGCAGCTTCGGCGCGACTTCGCCCGTAAAGGCACCCTCTTCCTCCCAGTAGCAATCCTGGGCAGCCAGACTGACATTGGAGCCGGACAGAGCCTCGGCCACCCGATTGAGAGCTGTAAATACGGGTGCCACGACGATCTCGACACCGGATGTTCCTGCCACCAGCGGCTTGAGTTCGTTTACCATGCCGGTAGCTTCACCTATCGTCTTGAACAATTTCCAGTTTCCAGCAATAACCGGTGTGCGCATGTTTCCCCCTATTTTTTGGCCTTGACGTCCAGGGCTTTGACACCCGGCAGAATTTTTCCTTCCAGCAGTTCCAGAAATGCGCCGCCACCGGTGGAAATATAGCTGACTTTGGAATCGACCCCGGCCTTGCGGACAGCGGAATCAGTGTCACCGCCGCCGATGATGGTAGTGGCAAAGGCGCTTCCCACGGCTTCGGCCACTGAAAACGTGCCCCGGGCAAAGGCGTCCATCTCGAACACACCCATGGGGCCATTCCAGATAACAGTCTTGGCATCACGCAATGTCTCGGCAAACAGCGTGGCAGAGGCCGGGCCGATATCCAATGCCATCCACCCTTCCGGAATCTCCTGGACCGGTGTGATAAAATTGGTTGCTGTTGCTTCAAAGGCATTGGCAACAACGCAATCTACCGGCAGATAAAACATGACGCCCTTTTTCCTGGCCCGCTCCATGATCTTCTTGGCTGTCGGTATCAATTCATCCTCAACCAGCGATTTGCCGACCGAATACCCCATGGCCTTGAGAAAGGTAAAGGCCATCCCGCCACCGATCACCACCTTGTCAACCTTGTTGACCAGTCTCTCCAGCACTTCAAGCTTGCCTGAGACCTTGGCTCCGCCCAGAATAGCCACCAACGGACGGACCGGATTGCTCATGGCCTTATCGAAAAAGGTCATCTCGTTGCGCATCAGGAAGCCGGCCGCGATAACGGGAATCACCTTGGTGATTGCCTCTACCGAGGCATGGGCACGGTGCGAGACGGCAAAAGCGTCGTTGACGTAGACCTCACAGCCATTGGCCAGCTGCCGGGCAAATGCGGCATCGTTTTTCTCTTCGCCCGGATAGAAGCGTACATTCTCGAGCATGACCACCTCGCCCGGCTTCATGACATCGATCATCTTGGCAACTTCCGGTCCGAAACAATCCGGGGCCTGCTTGATCTTCTTGCCGAGCAGTTCGCCCAGACGCTTCGAGGCCGGCGCCATGCTGTATTTGGGTTTCTTTTCACCTTTGGGGCGGCCGAGATGAGAAGCCAGCACAACCTTGGCCCCCTGCTCCACCGCATACCTGATAGTCGGAACAGCCCCGGCGATGCGGGTATCCTCGGTGATATTGCCCTTGTCATCCTGTGGAACATTAAAGTCCACCCGGATGAATACCTTCTTGTCCTTCAAGTCCTTGATCTGGTCGATATAGCGAATCGGCATGTAGATCTCCTTCCATGATATAGCTGAGATGGCAAAAAAAGAGGGGGAACTGAATTCCCCCTCATGCCGCAATGCATTTGACTGCTATTTTTTTGAAGCAATCAGCCTGAACAGATCGACTACCCGATGTGAAAATCCAGCCTCGTTGTCATACCAGGAGATGACCTTGACCATTGAATCACCAATTACCTTGGTGCAGGAAGCATCGACGATCGATGAAAGCGGGTTGCCGTTAAAGTCAATAGAGACCAGCGGCTCCTCACAGAATCCAAGGATGCCTTTGAGTGGGCCTTTGGAGGCTTTCTTGAGCGCGGCATTGACCTTTAGGACATCAGCCTTTTTCTTGAGCGTGACAACAAGATCCACGACCGATACATTCGGGGTGGGAACACGGATAGCCATACCATCGAGCTTGCCTTTCAGTTCGGGCAGAACCAGAGAGACCGCCTTGGCGGCTCCGGTCGTGGTGGGAATCATCGAGACAGCGGCTGCACGTGCCCTACGCAGATCTTTATGGGGAAGGTCAAGGATGTTTTGATCGTTGGTATATGAGTGAACCGTTGTAACCAGGCCCTTCTCGATTCCAAAGGTCTCATGCAAAACCTTGGCAACGGGCGCCAGGCAATTGGTCGTGCAGGAGGCGTTGGATATGATGGTGTGCTTCTTGGCGTCATAGAGATGGTCATTGACGCCCATAACGATGGTGATGTCCTCGTTGGTCGCGGGAGCGGAAATAACAACCTTTTTCGCGCCGGCCTGGATGTGCAGTTCAGCCTTGTCCTTGGAGGTGAACAGGCCGGTGGACTCGAGGACAACATCGATCTTGTCCTTTTTCCAGGGCAGCTCGGCCGGGTTTCTGACGGCATAGATCTTGATGGCTTTGCCGTTGATGATCAGACTATTATCGGTATGCTCGACCTTGCCGGGGAAGATACCGTGAACCGAGTCATACTTGAAGAGATGCGCCAGGGTGGCGGCATCGGTCAGATCGTTAATCGCCACGAACTCGATATTCTTGTCCTTGCTTGCAGCCCGCAAAACCATCCGGCCAATCCTGCCGAAACCATTGATTGCTACCCGTAATGCCATGAAATTCCTCCTCGTATGATGTTTGACAACCATGCTTTCCGGCAGAGTTGTTCTTTCAGAAAGATTTTAAATAATAGAACATATATTTAAATCGTCAACAATAATTTGCGGATATTCATATCACCGACCGGCATAATTGCCCGCAGAAAAGTGATTCTTCTTTGATGTGAATGTGATAAAAGAACAGGAATTGGTTTTCAACGTCTCTGTATCCTTGGCCAAACGATGAAACAATCCCTTGAAAAACGTATAATTCTCTTTTCCTTTATCATCCTGTCGATGACGATCCTTGCGAACAGCGCAATGGAAATTGCCGTCTTCCGCAGAGAATATGTACAGGAGATCCTGTTACGTTCAAAGAGTCTCGGCACATCCCTGAAATCATCTATCGAGAAGGTTCTGGCACTGGGTATAGATATCCGCGATGTGAACGGGTTGGCTGAAAAATGCCGAGAAGTAATCCAGAGCGACCCGGAGATGTCCTACTGCGTCATTACGGATATCGACGGCAAGACTATATTTGCAAGTGAGCCTGCCTTTGCGTCACTCGATTTCACCAAGGCACACGCCCAGTCGCCCTATGGAGATTCACGCCAGCAAAACGTCGCGATCATCCCTACACCAAAAGGGAGCCATTTTGATGTCCTGATTCCAGTACAATCCTTCAATACCAGGATACTGGCCTCGATTCATATAGGATTCCCCCGGAGCACCATCGATCAGAAGGTGTATGCCATCATCCTGCGATCCATTATTATTTTCCTGGTGTTTTTCTCCATTTCATTCGCCCTGGTTATCCTGTTTGTCAAGCGCAGTATAATTACTCCTGTTGAAAGCCTGCTGGAAGGAGTTAACCGTATTTCTCAAGGGGATTTCAAGACCGCAATTCAAACACTGCCCGTGTATGAGCTGGACCAACTCGGAATCAAAATCAACGCCATGTCCCTGGATCTTGAAGCCCACGACAGAGAGCTGCGCAACAATTACACCGAATTGTCTAAAACCCACTCGAAGCTTCACGATTCCTATATCAAGCTGGAAGGTTTAAGCCGCGATCTGGAAAAATCGGAAGAGCTCTACAAAAAACTTCAGGAAGAAGCGGGGGATTCAATTATCATCCTCGATGACTCCGAAAAAATCATTATTGCAAACAAAATGGCACAAACTTTTTTTGGTTTCCCGGCATCCGAGATAATCGGTCAGCATGTGTCCGGTCTGCTGGTAAAACTCAACGCGGAGGACATCCCGCACCACCTTAAGAAATTTAATGAGGCCTATGAGGGCCACCAGATAGATGATGAAATAGTTATAACCAACAGCAGGCATGAGCAGCTGGTGGGAAGGGTTCATGCCAGTTGTGTCACCATGGGCGACAAGCATCTTCTGCAGATAATTGTCCGCGACATTACCAAGGAACGGGAATTTCTTCTTAACCTGGAAAAAAGTGCCGCCGGGCTGGCGAAGCTCAACCGCATGAAGGACTCTTTTCTCGGGTTGGCCTCACATGAACTGAAGACGCCTTTGACCGTCATCATGGGATACTCTGAACTACTGCTGACCGACATGAAAGATCAACTGACTGAAACAAGCGGCGAGATGATCCAGAACATCTCGACCGCGGCGGCGCGTCTCGATAATATCGTCAAAGACATGATCGACGTGACCATGATCGATCAGAAACTGATGGAACTGAAACTCGACCAGGTCAACATAAATGAACTTATCGAATCAGCGGTTAAAGAACTCCGATTCTTTCTGATGTTGCGCAAGCAAG
Source organism: Deltaproteobacteria bacterium (assembly GCA_021779135.1). Lineage (GTDB taxonomy): Bacteria > Desulfobacterota > Desulfuromonadia > Geobacterales > Pseudopelobacteraceae > CAIPTY01. The sequence continues at coordinate 25,534 of JAJYBH010000008.1, read as the reverse complement.
AGATTGTAACCCATCTGGATAAGACTCTGCCCACGATCCAGGGAGACCTGACAAGGCTGATGCAACTGCTTTCAAATATCCTTGGAAATGCCATCAAGTTCACTCCCGATGGCGGTACGATTACAGTCACTTCTGCCCTGAGACAGGCCGACAACAATGAACATCTCCCCGGTTTCAATCGTCGCGGCAAATTAAATATCAGCAAAGGCCGGCAGCAGTTCATTGAAATTGTCATCAGCGACACCGGCATCGGCATTGACAAAGAAGACCAGCGACGCATCTTTGACAAATTCTACGAGGCGGGGAAAATAGAAGAACACAGTTCCGGGAAGGTAGCCTTCAATACTAGGGGCGCAGGGCTAGGGCTTTCTATTGCCAAAGGTGTCATTGATATGCATGGTGGCCAACTATGGGTAGAATCCACCGGTTACGAACCGCACACATGCCCCGGCTCCTCATTTTTTATACTCCTGCCGGTTTTCCAGACGCAGGCTGATGGCACCGTCTAGGCGGGTCATTGTCTGGCAGGCATTAGCATGATGGACACGATGACTGAACTGGCGCATGAATATTCGTACGGGAAATACTATTAAAACTTGGCAGGCAACATGGAATTTTATTTGGGGAAATTACGGGCGGAGGCGGTTATATTTGATTTCGACGGAGTGATCGTCGATACGGAACCGTTGCACTACGAGGCGTTCCAGAGATTGCTTGAACCACTCGGGTTGGGTTTCCCCTGGGAACTGTATGTAAAAACCTACATGGGTTTTGATGATCGCGATGCCTTCACGGAATCTTTCAAGGCTAAAGGTGCGACTCTATCGGATGCAACCCTTCAAGTACTTATCAATCGGAAGGCCGAGATTTTTTTGGAAATAATTCGCGACGGCATAAACTCCTATCCCGGAGTAATCGATCTGATTAAGCATATTCAAGCCAGCAGCATCCCCTTGGCGATCAGCAGTGGCGCGCTGCGCTCTGATATTTTACCAATACTTGAAATGCTCGGCATCGCAGACTGCTTCGATGTGATTGTGACAGCAGAGGATGTTGCCAAGAGCAAACCTGACCCGGAATGCTACAGACTGGCTCATGCCAGGCTCAACGAGTTCCGCCTGCTCAACCTGCTTCCCGGACAGGTACTTGCCATCGAGGACACGCCAGCCGGGATTGCGGCGGCAAAAGGCGCCGGCCTGCGCGTTGTTGCAGTAACCAACAGTTATCCGGCCACTCACCTTTCCCAGGCCGACCAGATCGTGAATACGCTTGAACCCGCAACTATCCTGCTGACATCGTAAAACAATCCCATTTCATTTGGCTTGGCAACAATTTGACAACCTCTGTCGATTTACCTCGGCATTGTCTCGGGAAGCAAGGCAGACCGGGCCGCCGACAGACAACTTTTGACGTCGGCGCTGCTGCGGCAGGCCAGAACCTTGCGTGCCAGTTTGCAACACTCTTCCAGGCCATGTGCCCGGATGGCCTGTTTTACCAACGGGATGCCAGGTGCCGTAAGGCTGAATTCGCGAATCCCCATACCCATCAGAAGCAGGGCGTTGAGGGGATCAGCCGCCATCTCGCCGCAGACTGAGGCTTTTTTGCCGGCCTTGTTCGCAGCATCCGCCACGCGTTTGATAGAATGCAGCACCGCCGGATGATGGGGGTCATAGTACTGTTTGACCCGGGGATTGTTGCGATCCGCCGCCAGCGTGTACTGAATCAGGTCGTTGGTCCCTATGCTGACATAGTCCACTTCTCGAATCAGGAACTCTATGATCTGGACAGCAGCCGGCACCTCGATCATGATCCCCAGCGGCAGATACCCGCAGACATCGCGCCCTTCCCTGATAAGTTCGTTTCTGACCGAAGCCAGTATTTCCTTGATCTGTCTGATTTCGTCCAGACTGCTGATCAGTGGGAACATGATCGTCGCCTTGCCGGCCCCTGATGCCATCAGTATGCCAGCCAGCTGCTCCCGGAAAATATCCTGCCGTTCCAGGGACACCCGGATTGAGCGCCAACCGAGAAACGGGTTGTCTTCGTGAGGATAGGTGAAGTATGGCAGACCTTTGTCCCCGCCGATATCAAGCGTGCGGATATTGACCGTCTGTCCGGGGAAACCGTCCAGTATCCGGCTGTAAATACCGGCCTGCTCGGTGCGATCAGGAAATGCCTGGCGTGCCATGTAGGGAAATTCGGTACGATAGAGCCCCACTCCGGCGGCGCCGTGCATATTCGCAACCCGGACATCCGAGATCAGTCCGATGTTGGCGCTCAACAACATCGCGACACCGTCGCTGGTAATTGCCGGCAGATCCCGCAACCCTTCCAGCTCTTTCATGCGTACGGCATGATCCTGCTCAAGCCGGGCGTATTCCTTTTTTATGGCACTGTCCGGATTGAGATAAACATGGCCGGAGTTGGCGTCAACAATGATCTCGTCCTTGACATTGGCCGCCCTGATCAACCCACTGACCCCCACCACGGCCGGGATTCCGAGTGACTTTGCCATAATGGCGACGTGTGAGTAGATATTGCCCTTCTCCGTAACAATGCCCAGGATCTTGTCGTGGTCAAGCATGGCCAGATCTGATGGAAAAATCTCATCGGCGACAATGACCCTTTTTTCCTTCAGCGTGATCGTTGTCTTGTCGTTACCTTCCATAGCATCGATGATCCGCCGGCCAATGTCTTCCATATCGGCCGATCGTTCCCGCAAATAGGGATCCGCCATTTCGGAAAATGCCTGTACATAGTGCTGCACAACCTCATGCACTGCACGAGTAGCTCCCATCTCCTGCTCAATCAGGTCGTACACCTTGCTGGAGAAACTGCGGTCTTCCAGAATCATCAGGTGAGTATGGAAGATGGAGGCATCATCCTCGGAGAGCGTTTCGCTGACGCGCTTTTCCATGTAGATGGTTTGGATCTTGGCCTTTTCCAGAGCAAGGGTGAATTTTTTTTGCTCATCGGACGTTGTACCGACTTTGGCAACCTTGATGACCTTGTCACTGAAACGGTTAAGGATGTAGACCTTGGCCCTGCTGACACCAGCGGAGACAGCCAATCCTGGCAGCATGACGGACGCAGCCGCACGTTTCCCGGCTTTTTGTTGCGCCGGTCGACTTTCAATGTCGCCGTTTTTCACCTTGGCCAGTTCTTGTTCGAACCAGGCGCGTTCCTGCTCTTTATGCTGAATGGAGTCCAGCAGGCGGGCGTTGTGGACAATACTGCCGATCTGAAACGTGATCGTTCTCAGGGCACTGATTTCATCCTCACTGAATCGGCGCGCCTCGCGGGTCTGAATAACAATGACTCCAATAGGGGCCTTATGCTCAAAGAGAGGTAATCCGAGAAATGAAAGAAACTTCTCTTCCCTGGTTTCCTTGAAATACTTGTAGCGGGGATGGGACGGTGCATTGTCGGACATAACCATGCTGCGGTTTTCTATAACCATACCGGAGAGACCTTCGTTGACTTTCATGGAAATCCGGTCGACCGATGTCTTTGACAGGCCCTTGGTGGCCTTCAGCATCAGGGTCTCGCCATCCTTCTCCAGCAGATAGATCGAGCAGACATCGGACTTCATGCGTTTGGCCACGATGGTCACGATGTTGTCGAGGGTTTCATGCAGATCATGGGAATGCAAAATGATGGAACTGATGTCCTCAAGTGTTCGCAATCCTATGGAGTGGTGACTTTCTTTCATGGTTCGTATCCCGTCAACTGTAATTTTTGAAGTATAGAGAACTCTCTTGAAAAAGTAAAAGCCATTCATATTGGGATATATTCTGGAAAAGTGGCCATAGGTCTGTTATCTTTAACAACACGTACGCAACGATGATGTGGAGGAACTACCGATGACGGACAAACTGATGGACGAGACACTGCGCACTGGCATCGAGCAGCTTGATGCCGGAAATACAAAGGCTGCGATTGCAACTCTGAAGACATACTGCCAGACACATCAGGACGAAGCAGACAGCTGGTTTTACCTGGGTGACGCCCTGGCCGAGGACGGCCGTATCGATGAAGCCATCGAGCGCTACCTTGAGGGACTCAAACGGGCCCCCGATGACATTGATGCCCTGACTACCCTGGGAGACCTGTACTTCGAAGCCGGTAAACACAAGGAGGCCATTGCCAGCTATAATCGTGTGCGGGAACTCGACCCCAAAGATACCGATGCCCTGGTCAGTATCGGCCTGGTCTACAACAGCCAGGACCGCAGCGACGATGCCATCCGTGCCTACCGCGAAGCCCTGGAGCAGGAACCGGATAACGTCTTTGCCTGGAATGCGCTTGGAGACGCACTCTACGGTCAGGGGGACGCCCAGGGCGCTGTTGATGCCTTCCAGAAAGGCGTCGATATCGATCCGAATGATGCCGCGGCCCACTATAATTTGGGGGAATTACTGTATGACATGGAAGAACTGGAAGAGGCCGAGGAGGAATGCCGTGAAGCGGTGCGCCTCGATCCAACCTACGGCATGGCCTACCTGACACTGGGGGGGCTCTGCATGGACCAGGACCGGACACAGGATGCCATTGACTATTTCAATCTGTATCTCAAATTTGAAACCTCGCCCCAGGCGAGCGACATGGTCGCCGAAGTCAAGGCAGTGATTGAAGGGCTCAAGGAAGAGTTGAACGCCTGATTTTCATTGAGAAGAATTTGTTAGCCAGACACAGGAAGCTATCCGAATGCATTACGTTAATATGAAAGTTTATTTCGCATGAGCGCCTCAATCAGCCTGATCGACTCGCATGCCCATATCTATTACCGTGACTATGCCGTTGATTTCGATGCCATGTTGCAGCGCGCAGCTGACGCTGGAGTAGATGCCATGCTGGTGGTCGGCACCGACATTGAATCGAGCCGGGAGTCCGTGGAACTGGCCGAAAAACACCCGCAACTCTATGCTGCGGTCGGTATCCACCCGCACGATGCCGGTCGAGTCACGGACGCCTGTTATGATGTAATCCGCAACCTGGCGCTCTCCAGTGCCAAGGTCGTGGCCATCGGCGAGATCGGCCTGGATTTCTACCGTGACCGTTCTCCCCGCGACGCCCAGGAACGGGTCTTCCGCACCTTTCTGCGCATGGCAAACGATCTGGACAAACCGGTCATCATCCATGACCGCGATGCACACCGGCAGGTGCTGGACTGTCTCATTGCTGAAGGCACGCAGCGCGGGGTGCTGCACTGTTTCTCCGGGGACGCGGCCATGGCTGCTGAAGCCCTGACAATGGGGCTCTACATATCCATACCCGGCACGGTCACCTACCCGTCCAATGAGGCTCTGCGGGATGTCGTGCGGGCCGTCAGCATCGACCGCATGCTCGTGGAAACCGATTGCCCCTACCTTGCGCCTGTCCCCTATCGAGGAAAGCGCAACGAACCGGCCTATGTTCGTTTGGCAGCCGAGCGAGTGGCCGAGGTCAAAGGACTTTCGCTGGGAGATGTGGCCCGCATCACGACAAAGAATGTTCGTGACCTGTTCGGAATCCGTTTCTGGGACCAGTCAACCAAGATCGCCTACAAAATCAGAAATTCTCTCTATCTGAATATCACCAACCGTTGCTCCAACCGCTGCAGCTTCTGCGCAAAGTTCGATAATTTCACCGTCAAGGGCCACAACCTGCTGCTGGATGGTGAACCGACGTTCGATGAAATCATGGCTGCTGTTGGCCAACCGGAAGGAGTCGACGAGGTCGTATTCTGCGGCTACGGTGAGCCGCTGATCAGACTCGACCTGGTCAAGCAGGTGGCCGCCGAGTTGAAGGGTCGCGGGTATCCGATCCGTATCAACACCGACGGTCAGGCCAACCTCGTCCATGGGCGCAGCATACTTTCTGAACTGGCCGGATTGGTGGATAGCATCTCGGTCAGCCTGAATGCCCCCGATGCAGACACCTACGGGCAGATCTGCAATACCCCCTACGGCGCGGCAGGCTTTGATGCGGTCTGTACGTTCATCCGCGATGCGAGACAGTTCATTCCACAGGTTGTGGCCAGTGCGGTCACGGTCCCGGGGATCGATATCGAGGCCTGCCGCAGGTTGGCGGAGTCGCTGGGTGCGGAGTTTCGTGTCAGAGAGTTTGCCGAAGTTGGCTGAAGCGGGTCGGATTGCCGTGCAGAAAAAAAGCCGCGTCCAACGAAATGGACGCGGCATTTTTTTTTGGGGTGGCTGGAGGGTATCGAACCCTCGCATATGCGAGTCACAGTCGCACGTGTTAACCGCTTCACCACAGCCACCATAAAGAGGAATATCTAGATAGCCCAAACCGCCGCTCAAGTCAAGTTGTTTTTCCCTCAGCGACTCTCCGAACCGGGCAAAAAAGGGCGAAGCATATCGCTCCGCCCTTCAACTAATTCAATTATCGCTGCTGGCTTTACTCCGCTTTTTTTGTACCGTCGAGGTTAAAACCGAGAGCCTCTTTGCGGGAAAGCTTGATCTTGCCGTTTTTGTCGACGCCGATGCACTTGACCAGAACCTGGTCACCCTCGTTAAGAACTTCGGTGACGACCTTGACCCTGGCGGTATCAAGCTCGGAGATATGCACGAGACCATCGGTACCGGGCATGATTTCGACGAATGCGCCGAAATCCATGATCTTTTTGACGACGCCCATGTAGAGACGACCCTCTTCGGCATCCTCCGTCAGGCCACGGATCATCTGGATAGCCAGATCACAGGCCTCCTTGCTGGTACTGGCGATGTTGATGCGGCCGGTATCATCAATATCCACGGTAACGCCGGTGGTCTCGGTGATGTTGCGGATGTTCTTGCCGCCGGTGCCGATGACGTCGCGGATCTTGTCAGTCTTGACCCAGATGGTGGTGATGCGCGGTGCAAAGGGGGACATTTCCGGGCGGGGAGCGGCCAGCGTCTCGGCCATCTTGGCCAGGATGTGCAGACGTGCCTCACGAGCCTGGCTGAGAGCCTTCTGCATAATATCCCTGGTAACCCCGCCGATCTTAATATCCATCTGCAGTGCCGTAACGCCGTCCGCTGTTCCGGCCACCTTGAAGTCCATATCGCCCAGGTGGTCTTCATCGCCGAGGATATCGGACAGGATGGCGACCTTGTCACCTTCCTTGATCAGGCCCATGGCGATACCTGCCACTGGGGAGACGATCGGTACGCCGGCATCCATCAGCGACATGCAGCCGCCACACACGGCTGCCATGGAGGAGGAACCGTTGCTCTCCAGAGTCTCGGAGACGATCCGGATGGTATAAGGGAAATCGTCATGCTTGGGGAGTACCGCCGAAAGCGCCCGCTCCGCCAGCATGCCGTGGCCGATCTCACGACGACCGGGTCCCAGACGGAAGCTGGTCTCGCCGACCGAGAACGGGGGAAAGTTGTAGTGCAGCAGAAAGCGCTTGCGATATTCGCCGTACAGCGAGTCCATACGCTGCTCGTCGCTGGAGGTACCTAGTGTGGCGGTAACCAGTGCCTGGGTCTCACCGCGAGTGAACAGGGCTGATCCATGGGTACGTGGTAGTAGGCCGGCCTCAGTGGTGATGGGACGAATGGTGACCGTATCGCGGCCGTCGATGCGGATACCGGTGTCGAGGACATCGGCACGGACACGCTCATACTCGAAGTCGCCCAGGAAGGCCTTGATCTGCTTGGCACATCCCTCGAACTCTTCCTTGAGGGCCTCGATGGTCTCGGTCTTCACCAGGTCCATCTGGATGTGGCGTTCCTGCTTGGACTTGATCTTGACCGCTTCAGCCATGCGGTCATAGGCCAGTTCGCGCACCCTGGCCAATAAAGCCTCATTCACTGTCACCGGCGCGATCTCGCGCTTGGCTACACCGGCCTTTTTCTGGAGTTCTTCCTGGGCCTCGATCAGCGGCAGCAAGGCTTCCTTGGCAAAGAAAACCGCATCCAGCAGGTCGGCCTCGGATACGAATTTCGCCTCTCCCTCGACCATGATGACCGCATCGCGGCTTGCTGCAACTACAATTTCCAGATCACTGTTCAGAAGTTCATCGGCACTGGGGTTACAGATCAGTTTACCGTCTACACGGCCGACCTTGCAGCCGGCGATCGGACCCTGGAAGGGGATATCGGAGATCATCAGGGCTGCCGAAGCGCCCAGCATGGACAGGATGCCGGGATCGTTGTCCTTGTCTGCCGATACGACCGTAGCCATGACCTGGGTATCGTTGAGAAAGGTCTCCGGAAAAAGCGGGCGGATAGGTCGGTCGATCAAGCGGCAGATCAGGGTCTCTGGATCGGAAGGGCGTGCCTCACGCTTGAAAAAACTGCCGGGAATCTTTCCGCCGGCATAGGCCTTTTCCGTGTAATTGACTGTCAGCGGAAAAAAATCCTGTCCCTCTTTGGCCTCTTTTTGCGCGACAGCGGTAACCAGCACCATCGTGTCGCCGCTTCTCACCATCACGGCGCCGTTGGCCTGTTTGGCCATCTTGCCGGTGGAGATGGTTACGGTCCTGCCACCAAACTCAACATTTACAACGTGTTCCATACATTTCTCCTGTCGTTGTTGCGTTGGGGCCGTCGCTACAACCCCATGCAATGACCGCATGGGACTCTACCCACGTCCCCAACAAAAATAAAAGGGCCGTAAAAGCCCTCTTTCACATTCAGCATACGTAATAACTGAAAAGGCACTCTAACGGTGTAAAGCCGGTAGAGTGCCCATCCATTACCTGCGTATGCCGAGTCGCTCGATCACCTTTTTGTACCTGTCTACCTCTTTACCCTTGAGGTAATCCAGAAGCCTGCGCCTCTGGCCAACAAGCTTCAACAGACCTCTGCGGCTGTGGTGGTCCTTCTTGTGGATCTTGAAGTGCTCGGTGAGATAGGTTATCCGCTCGGTGAGAATGGCGATCTGCACCTCGGGGGAACCTGTGTCGCTGTCGTGTTTTTTAAACGAGTTGATGATTTCCTGCTTCTTTTCGGTTGCCAGCACTGCTAACACCTCCTTGTCGTGTACAATCATTTATACGTGGTCACATAAAGTATGCACTAAGATAATCGCAAGCTAGAATTTATACCACTCCCTCTTCTCCATGTAAAGCATTAACTTACACGAAAACGCGCTTCAGAATTATGCGCGGCAGCTCAGCACCACAGGACCTGCATTCAGCAACTGCTATCAGGTTGCCACCATGTGTGAGACGCACAAGGGTTCCCTCTTCACAAGCCGTTGATAGGGAAATTTCCGTAGCAGGCCATGTAGGTGATCGGCCGTGTCTGACAAGAGCGAGCCCGCCATCGCTCAAGGGGATCTCCTGCAGATGGGAAAGTGCCGCAAGAGGAGTCACAGTCAAGTATTCAAGCGTTCCGAGCTGGGCGGCCCCCGCCAGCCCTTCCAACGTAACCGCCGCGGAAATATCAAAGGGGCCGCTGGCAATCCTGCGCAACTCCTTCAAAGAGCCGCCACAACCGAGAATTGTACCCATGTCGTCAGCCAGCGTCCGGACATAGGTGCCTCGTGAGCAGACTACTCTGAAGCTGACGAGCGGGGGAGAAAACGAGAGAAGTTCAAGGGAACGGACATCTATTTCGCGTGCCGGCCGATCAACGACCTGCCCCCGGCGGGCTAATTTGTACAAAGGCTGGCCACCCTGCTTGATGGCGGAATACATGGGCGGTATCTGCCTGAGGTGACCGGTAAACTGCTTCAGTACCGACTCGATTTCTTCCCGGGTGACCGTCTGCCAATCCGCTGTGCGAAGCACCACACCGGTCATGTCAAGGGTGTCGGTGGCAACACCGAGTTGCATTACGGCCTCGTAGCATTTAACCCCCTCATCAAGGAAGGGTATGGCCTTGGTTCCGTCATTGACGGCAATGGGGAGAACGCCGGTGGCAAAGGGGTCGAGGGTTCCGGTATGGCCGACCTTCCGTGTGCCGAGTATCCGTCGCACGCGGCTGACCACATCGTGAGAGGTGATACCTGCCGGTTTGTCGATCACTACGAATCCGTTTATCAAAGAACCGTATCCACCAAAGCGTACACCTGGGCCTTAACTTCGGCAATGGTCCCGACAACCGTGCATCCGGCGGCATTGTGATGGCCGCCGCCGCCCATGGCAGCAGAAAAGACCGCCACGTTTACCTTGCCCTTGGAGCGGAAACCGACCTTGACCCTGCCCTCCTCGAGCTGACGGAAGAAAATGGCCACTTCCACCCCCCTGATGGAGCGGGGATAGTTGACAAATCCGTCAGTAAGTTCGGCGTTGGCACCGGTAGCGGCATACATATCCAGGGTGACGGTCACCGACGCAGCCAGTCCACCCTTGATTATTTCCAGCGTTGGGAGACAACGGGCCAGCAGTTCAAGTCGCTTGCGGGGTTGATTTTCGTAAAGCTGCTCAGCCACATCCCAGGCATTCACCCCGCATTCAATCATCTCGCCGGCAATGGTGAAGGCCTCACGGTTTGCGTTGGAGTAGCGGAATGAACCGGTATCGGTGATGATGGAGACATACAGACAGAGGGCAGTTTCAGTATCAATACGATATGCAAGAGAACTGGCGATGCGGTATACAAGGACACCGGTCGCTGCGGCGGCAGGATCAATAAAATTAAGATAACCGAAGTTTTCGCAGGCAAGATGGTGGTCCAGATTAATGGTTTTTCCAATACGCCTAAAACTGCAGAACTCTGAGCCAGCGCGGCGTAACTCACCGATATCCATGACAAAAGCAACATCAAAATCACGATCGGGTATATGGGCATGCACACTGTCCGAACCCGGCAAAAAGGCATACAGATCAGGAAGCGGATCACGATAATGCACCACAACATCCTTACCGGACTTCCGCAGAATGGAGGCCAGAGCAAGCGTGGATCCAACCGCGTCGCCATCCGGTCCTTCATGGGTCGTCAGTAGAAATGAGCGGTTGTTGCGAATTTCTTCAACGATGTTCTGGATCGTCTCCGTCATGCTCCGTATCAATCTCCCTGAGGATAGTATCAATCCGATTGCCGTAATCTTGAGAATGGTCGTAGACAAAGATGATATCCGGCAGAAATCGCAGAGAAAGCACTTTGCCCAATTCGCGGCGGATGTAGCCTTTTGCGCTGTTGAGGCCGGCCTCACTGCTTTTCTTGGCTAGGTCATCGCCGATAACCGTAAAAAACACCTTCGCCAGACGCAGGTCAACGGTCACGTCTACAGCAATGATCGTTACAAAACCGATACGTGGGTCATTAAGCCCTCGTGACAGAATAGCTGAAATCGTCTCGTGAATTGTCTCGGCAACTTTTTCACATCGTTTATGCTTCATAGTGGTCCATGCCTATTTATTATAACTTGGTAGCGAACTTTTCTATTTCAAACGCTTCGATAATATCGCCAATCTTGATATCGTTGTAATTTTCCAGACCGATACCACATTCGTATCCGCTGGCAACTTCCTTGACATCGTCTTTTATACGCCGTAACGACGAAAGCTTTCCTTCGTATATCACAACATTGTCGCGCAACAAACGCACCTGTGCGTTTCGCAACATCTTGCCATCCAGGATATAGGAACCAGCGACATTGCCGATTTTGGGTACAGAAAACACCTCGCGGATTTCGGCACGGCCCAGGAACTTCTCCTTCAGCGTAGGTGCCAGCAACCCTTCCATGGCCTTCTTCACATCTTCGACGGCATCGTAGATGATACTATAGAGACGGATATCGACCCCTTCCTTTTCTGCCAACCCCTGGGCCTTGACTTCGGGGCGAACATTGAAGCCGATGATAATCGCGTTGGAAGCAGCGGCGAGATTGACGTCGGTCTCGGTAACCGCGCCAACGGCCGAATGCAGGACATTGAGCCTGACCGCATCGGTGGAAAGCTTGCGGAGCGATTCACCCACCGCCTCGATCGAACCATGCACATCACCCTTGACGATAACATTGAGATCCTTGACCTCGCCACTCTGGATCTTCTTGTAGAGATCCTCCAGCGACAGTTTGGTGTGTTTGGCAAGTTCAATTTCACGATATTTGATCTGACGCAGTGTTGCTATCTCCCTGGCCTGCTTCTCGTCCTTCATGGCAACGAAAACATCGCCGGCATCCGGTACACCGGAAAGACCGACAAGCTCAACCGGCATAGATGGTCCAGCCTCGTGAACCTTTTCACCACGATCGTTCTGCATGGCGCGAACACGACCGGAGTGAACGCCAACTACACAATAGTCTCCATTCTTCAGGGTACCTTCCTGAACCAGAACCGTGGCCACCGGGCCGCGTCCCTTGTCCAACTTGGCTTCGACGACGGTTCCTTTGGCCATTTTATTGGGGTTCGCCTTCAATTCCATCACATCTGCCTGAAGCAGAACCATTTCCAGCAGTTCCTCAAGGTTTGTGCGCTTCTTGGCGGACACTTCGACCATGGTTGCATCACCGCCCCATTCAGAGGAGACGAGACCAAATTCCATCAACTCCCTTTTTACATTTTCCGGGCGCGCATCTGGTTTATCGATCTTGTTTACTGCAACGATGATAGGCACTTCAGCGGCCTTGGAATGATTAATCGCCTCGCGTGTCTGAGGCATGACACCGTCATCGGCGGCAACCACCAGAATAACGATATCCGTCACCTTGGCGCCGCGGGCGCGCATTGCGGTAAAAGCTTCATGACCCGGCGTATCAAGGAAGGTGATCTTGCGCCCATTCAGCTCCACGTCATAGGCGCCGATATGCTGGGTGATGCCGCCGGCCTCACCGGCGATGACATTCGCTTCCCGGATAGCGTCCAGCAATGAGGTTTTACCATGGTCAACGTGGCCCATAATTGTAACCACAGGAGGACGTTTCTCAAGGGTTTCGGGTGCATCCGGAGTCGATTCCAGAATTTCGTCCAGATCAACCGCAACGTTTTCTACTTCGTAACTATACTCGGCTGCCAGAATCACGGCAGTTTCAAAATCGAGCGGATGATTGATGGTTACCATCATGCCCATCTTCATGAGTGACTTGATCAGGTCGTTGGCTTTAGTACCCATGCGCTTGGCCAACTCACCCACACTGATGGTTTCAGATATTTTGATGATACGCTTGATAGCCTTTGGAATAGTAATTTCTGTTGCTTTCGTTGAAGTTGAAACGCGTTCTTTGCCGCGTTTTTTGGATCCCTTGTAGACAGGATCAAAAACACGTTCGCGTTTTTCAAGTATTTCCTGTTTCCTGGGTTGCTCTTTCTTTTTGGCAGGTATGGGACCTTTTTTGCCGCCTTTACCCGCATCGGGGCCAAACGAGGGGCCTTCTTTCTTTCCAGCCGGACGACGGGTATCGCCTACCGGAGGAGTTGTCGGCATCATCTGCGCCTGTTTCATACGTGAACGGTCCGCATCTGGGGCTCCACCTGTCGGCGCAGGTCGCCTCTGTGGCGAATCGCCGGGACGGGCTGCCGATGGGCGGCTTTCGCCTGGACGAGCAGCAGCGGGACGGGACGTTGTTGGACGTTGCGGTTGTGATGGGGGGGCATCCTTAGAAACCACGCGGGTCGGGCGGTTGGTCACGCCGGGAATCTCCATCCGTCCCAGAATGCGCGCCTGATTGGGGCCAGTTTTGATCTGTTCGGCAGGCGGCGCCGTCTTCTCGGCTGGAGTAGTCTCTGGCTCTACGTCAACCTTAACGCCGCTCGCGACTGTTCTTTCGGCCGCAACGACAGAAGGTTCCGCAACAACCGTTTTTAGGACCTGTTCCGCTCCCTTGGCAACAGGCGCCTCTTCAACCGGTTCGACCTGTTCAACCGGTACAGCCTTGGCACGACGACGGATAATGGTGGTAGTTACCCTGACCTCGTCAGCAGCGTTTCCTTTTGACTTGGATGCCTCCAACTTACTGACCACTTCTTCATCGACCTTTGACGTGGCGGTTTTGGCTTCAACACCGATATCTTTGAGCCGGGAAATCACTTCACGGGGCTCTAATCCCAATTTTTCCGCAAGACTGCTTACACTTATTTTACTCATAGGCTCCGCACCTCCCCCAGGAAGTTTCTGTATCGTTCAATTTCATATCTCAGCTGCGCCACAAATCCACCTGTCTTAATGGCAACTGCGCTACGGGGCGCCTTACCAAGAATATTGCCATAGTCATCTTTTTTAAGAATGCGAAAGCAAGCTGTGTGGTGCACAGCGGCAAGCAATTCTATCTTTTCACCGATACTTTCGGAAACATCCGTTGCGATCAGAATCAAACCGGGCTTATTCCCACTCCTGATAGCATCGCTAACCATGGACCCGCCCGAGATGACCTGACCGGACTTGTTGGCCAGTCCGATGTAACCCAGGACTCGTCTTTGCATTATGCCGCCAACCAGGGTGATCATTTCGTCAGGCGCCACGGTTACGACTTCCCGTTTAAATGCCCGGCTAAACTGTCGCTGTTTGAGAGCAGTCCGCAGACACGTCTCACTGACACACGTATATGCCCCCCTACCCGGCAATTTTGCCTCGATATCGGGCAAGAGCTCATCTTGCGGTGAAAGGACAAACCGGATCAAAGCATCCCTGTCACAGGACTTACGGCATCCAAGGCAGCTACGCTGCGGCTTTTCCTTCTGTTTCTGCGGGGACATGCCCGTGGCTTACTCGGCCTGCTTTTCAGCAGTCTTTTCATCGACGGCGGTATCCGATACTTCCGATACTTCCGATACTTCCGATACTTCCGGTTCCACCGCCGTTTCTACCGTTTCCTCCTCATCATCCCCGGCAGTGCCGGTACCGTCATAAGAGGAAAATTCCTGAGCCTCTACTTCGTCGGCAACCTTGGATTCACTCTTGATATCTATCCGGCAACCTGTCAATCGCGCCGCCAGACTGACATTCTGACCACGTTTGCCAATTGCGAGAGAAAGCTGATCGTCGGCGACAATGATCTCCAGCGAACGATTATCCTCATCCACAAAAACCTTGGATACTTGAGCAGGAGATAATGCATTGCAGGCAAAGCGGGCAATGTCCTCGGACCACGGAATGATGTCTATCTTTTCTCCACGCAACTCTGATACGACATTCTGGACACGGGCGCCACGCATACCCACACATGCTCCAACCGGATCAATGTCACGGTCATTGGAAGAGACCGCCACTTTGGCGCGACTGCCGGGATCTCGGACAACAGCATTGATCTCCACAATTCCCTCGGCAATCTCAGGGACTTCAGCCTCAAAGAGTTTGGCCAGCATGCTGGGGTGGGTGCGGGACAATATAATCTGTGGACCCTTGGTGGTCATGCGTATTTCAGTAATGATAGCGCGAATACGGTCACCGGGACGGTAGACCTCGCGGGGCATCTGCTCCTTGGAGGGAAGGACCGCTTCCGCACGGCCCAGGTCAACCAGAAGTTCGCCTTTTTCAAAACGACGAACCATGCCGGTAATGATCTCCCACTGGCGGTCGCTATACTCATTGAAAATTGTCTCACGTTCGGCTTCGCGCACCTTCTGGATAATAACCTGTTTGGCGGTCTGGGCGGCAATACGCGTAAACCCGCTGGCATCAAGTTTTTCCCCCAACGAATCGCCTACCTCCACTTCTGGATCAATCTCACGAGCTTCCTCGAGATCGATTTCTTTGTACGAATCCTGAACTTCTTCCACGACCGTCACAAACTCAAACAGTTCCACTTCACCGGTATCAGGGTTATAGCGCGCCTCAAGATCCCGGGTATTGCGGTACTTCTTATTGGCAGCAGTGAGTACAGCCTGCTCCATGGCATCGATGACCACGTTTCGGTCAATACCCTTTTCTTTTACAATCTGCTCTATGGCGTGTTTGATGCTTATAGTGGTTTCCACGGCTGCTTCTCCTTACTATTCGTATATGAAATCAGATCAAAATTCGAATTCCAGATTTGCCTTTGCAATCCGATCTAGAGGTATGGATGCGGTTTGTCCTTCTTTCAATGTAATCCTTACGGAGCCATCCACAAGGCCATCAAGGGTACCGAGAAAAGTCTTGCGTTTATTACCCGAATCATCCAGTACCTGCTCATACGTGCGTATTTTTACCAATCTTCCTGCGTAGCGCTCATAATCCTCTATTTTTTTTAGCGGCCGGTCAAGCCCGGGAGACGAGACTTCCAGGGTATAGTTGACTGTTATGATCTCTTCCACATCGAGAATGGCTGAAAGCTCACGGCTAACGTCGGCACAGTCATCCAGGGTAACACCGCCATCTTTGTCGATAAAAAGACGCAATACTGCGTCTTTTCCCACCCGGACGAACTCGATGTCAATCAGCTCAAGTTGCATCGAATCTAGAATAGGTCGGGAAATACAAATAACCTGTTCGCAAATATCACCTTTATTTTTTGCCATGACATCTCTCAAAAACAAAAAAGTGAGCTTTGAGAGCTCACTTTTTCATGTGAACAAAAATTTTAAGTTTTGTAGCACGTCAACACGTTGAATGCAAGTATTTTTACAGCAATACTTTACTTGATGCATACTCTCCGAACTTCATGCATATCAGTTAGACCACTGAAAACCTTCAGAATGCCATCCTGCTTGAGAGTAGTCATGCAGTCGAGCTTGGCCTGTTCACGGACGCTGTCCGTGTCGGCCCGCCGCTTGATAAGACCTTTGAGCTTTGGAGTGCACTCAAGCACTTCATGAACGCCCAGTCTGCCGCGGTATCCGGTATGACCGCAGTCTGCGCAACCAACTGCGCGAAACATGGTTAAATCGGCTGCGGTAAGACCGGTAAAGACAAAATCATTACGCCCGTACTCTTCGATCAATTCGTCGATTTCAGCTTCTGTCGGGTGGTAACTCTCCTTGCAATCTTCACAGAGTCGCCGCACCAATCGCTGAGCCAGTATGCACAGGAGCGAGTCGGAAAAACTGTAAGGGTCAAGCCCCATTTCCAGAAGACGGGTAACTGTTTCTGGAGCAGAGTTGGTATGCAGTGTTGAAAAGACCAGGTGACCGGTCAATGATGCTTCAACGGCAGTGCTGGCAGTCTCAACGTCACGCATCTCGCCCACCATAATAACATCCGGGTCAAGCCGCAGAAAAGATCGCAAGGCGGCTGAAAAGGTAAAACCAATGCGCGGGTTGACCTGAACCTGACGTAAACCAACCTGCGTAATCTCTACCGGGTCCTCTGCCGTCCATATCTTGCGGTTGCTCTGATTGATGATTGCCAGACCGGAATGAAGTGTAGTTGTTTTACCCGACCCGGTCGGGCCAACAACCAGAATGAGACCATGGGGTGTTTTGAGGGCCTCATCAAAGACCTTCATATTTCTATCCGATAGCCCCAATTGATCGAATGGCATTAATTCGCCACTGGCGAGCACGCGAATGACAACATCCTCAAGTCCGCCCACCGTCGGCATGGTAGCCACACGCAATTCAATGTTCAGCGGTCCGAATTTTTTGAAATCAATCTTGCCATCCTGCGGCTTACGACGTTCGGCGATGTCGAGGTCGGCCATAATTTTTATTCGGGACGGAATGGCAAACTTGTATTTGTAGGGAATATTCTGATAAACGGAACATTGACCATCAATGCGTGAGCGAACGACAACATCCTTTTTTCCAGGATAAGGCTCAATATGTATGTCAGACGCCTTGCTCATATAGGCGTCATACACGATTTTATTGACAAGCTTGACAATGACACTGTCTTTTTCAGTGACCTTCTTGGTCTCTTCCTCAATTTCAGGCTCATCGCCAAGAACTGTCCTACTTAGCAACTTGTCAATACTGTCCGGAATGATGTCGAGATTAACCTCATCATCGGCAGAAACGTAATTCGCTGAAATATCAATTTGATAGAGGCGCTTGAGGGCAGAGAAAATGCTGGATTCCGTGGCTATGGCTGGAATGATTTTGAGGCGGATGCTATCTTCTAGTTCTCTGAGCAAGTGATTATTAAGAGGCTCCGCCATTGCCAATGTAAGGGTGTTGCCAATTTTTGAGATCGGGGCAATTCGCTGCTTTTGTGCATAAACGACACTGATGTAATGTGACAGGGAAATATCGAGGTCAAAATTGTTGATCTGTACATAGGGGAGATCATACTGACTGGCTACGGCCTTGGCCATTTGTTCTTCATCGACATAGCGAAGTTTGAGAAGGGCTTTTTCCAATGAAGTATTAGTTTGTTTACTGACTTCACGCGCATGGGTAAGCTTTTGCTGATTAACCAGTTCTTCCTTCAGAAGAATATCAGATAGCTTACGACGCTTGTTTTTTTGATCAAGAACAAAACTGAGGTCGCTTTCCTTGATAAAGCCAAGCTTACAAAGCAATTGACCAATCGGCAGATCAGGAAAGAACTTCTGCAGATCAAGCGCTTCCTGCAAGTGCTCAGGGGTGATCAGATTCTGCTCGATTAGTAATTCACCGATTTTCTTTACGTTCATGCTCTAACAGCTCCATGAATCTGATTGCGGCTCAAAAAATAAACGCCCGTAAATACGAACGAGCGTTTATAGCAGAAAAATGAATAAAATGGAATTGATTCATTTGGTAATGATGCTGTATCCATCCTCCGCGAGCAGATCGCGAATTACCTGATCGAGCTCTCGATTAGTCAGAAAGACTTCACGGGCTGGTGAATCAGGATTCTCAACCTTGAAACCGGTCATATAAAGAGAATAGTTGGCACCCATGTCCGGGCTTAATTTATGCTTGGCATAGGTGGCGGGTATGTGCAAGCGTGACAACAGCTTCTCGGTTAATTTACGAAAATCGTCCTTTGTATCCAGGATAATAACCTGATATCCCTTAGTTTCCAATATTCGATACAGAGTGTACGTTACCGGGTCACCATCAAAAGTCGTAATAACAAAGCGCTGACCGCCATGCTCAAAATAACGTTCAGCATTAACCGAAAGAGAAATGCCATTATTATCCGCAGCAAACACGTCCAGCCGTCGGTCCTTATCCGGGCGAATAGAGATTGAGGAGAGCATTGCATCAATAATCTCAGACTGATTATTGGTGGTAACCTGACGCAGTTGACGGGTTGGACCGGTTGCTACTGGTTTTGGTAAAGCAAAAGGTTCGTAAACCGTGAATCCGTCATTCTTGAGAAATCTGCTCACTGCTTCAGGATAAGGGCTTTGGCCTGCATTCATCAAAACAAGACTCTGTGTCAAGAGACTCTCCGGAGTCTTTTCTATCTTGAAATCAGAATGAATTGTCAGTTTCGGGTCTGTTCCAAAATCCATACTGAAATCTTTCTCAACCGAGTAGAATCCGGCGGATTCCAGCATGGCCGAAAGGAAGGGTTTCCCGTTAAGAGGAGACTCGGAAACAATCCGCACGGAAGGGTCTTTTTCCATAATCAGAGACTTCACCAGGGAAGGAATTGACCCATCCCTGTCAACAAGGATTTTGCCGTTATCCAGAGCCGTATAGACCGGATAACGCTGAGGGTCGAGCGTCAGCGAAAACGTAGGTGAATTAAATGTGATCGGTTTCAGACCACCCTGGGGGGGAGGCAACAGCTTGTTCCAGGTCTGCTGGATCTGGTAACTGGCTTCCTGCACAGAACGTGTTATGTCTGGAGATTCTAAGTGTAACAATTGACGCCCGACCAATGACTTATCGGCAATTTGACGCCGCATTTGACTACTCTTTATTGTTCCGTCCCCGTTATGACGCAAGGACGGAATGATAATCTTTTGGCCAATCTTGAGATGCTTGATGTCTTTGATGTTATTTTCCCGACAGATCACTTCGATATAGGACTCAGCTTCGCTATTGCTGAAACCGTAATCACGCATGAGTATTTTGTACAGATTATCACCATATTTGATGGTATACGGAACGCCGTCACCTGCCTTGACTGCAGGTGACTTACTCATATTACGTTTGTTGGATTTCCTGGTGGGAATTGTATGTTTTTCAGACGTGGCAGAAATACCTAAGGACTGGGGGTCGAGTTCAAATCTGGCATCCATAGCAGCATAAACAGGCAGGATCGTACACAGTATGAACATACCAGATACAAGCATCATGGTTCTGCAATAACGATCGGAAGGAAACATTCGAACTCCGCTTATAGGCCGCTCTAATCCGGCACGGTAAAGTAACTGAAAACCAATATATTGATAGACTACGGGCTACCTTTAATCAATCGATACAACAAAAGCCTGTACAGCAGACTTATTTCGATAAATCAACAAGTCAGTGTTCCGGTTCACCGTTGCACGTATAATTTTAAGCCCATGCTTTTGTTCCTGTGATCTAATTTGGTACTCACTTGTACCGGTCAACTCATTCAATATCGTTTTCAAACTTGATTCGCTTATTACATGCCCTTTAGCTGCCAACACCTGTAACGCCCTTAGTTTGCCGCCAGAACGAAACACTCGAAATTCTGAACTAACACCGACATAACGTTCCCACCCCGGTTTTTTAGCCGCAAATGACGGGTCAAGTCCTGAAAGCGGAATAAATGAAGGCAGTGTGGTTTCTATTTTGTTTTTTTGAGTGGAGTTCCGATTTTGAGTAACAATTGTCGTCGTCGCTGGCTTTGACGAGGGCGGAGTCACAATTGCAGGGTTATATGTCTTGACCATAAACGCCGGCAAATGCAGATTAAGCATCACCTTTAGCCCATAGTATCCCGCCGCACAGAGAACTACCAGAAATGCAATGACCTTGATATATTTCCAGAAAACCGGCTGTGAACGGTAAGTGTCCTCAGAGTCCAGGAGAATTTCTTTAGCAAACATCTCCAAAGACGAGCCTTCCCTCCCAATCCTGAAATCGGCCGGTAAAATTGGAGGTGGCTGAGGTTTTTCGGTCATGTCTTTATGTGGCGAAGCGGATGCCGCAAGATCATTCTCAGGCCAAACGGCGTGACCAGGCGAGGTTTCATCAGGGGGAACACCGGCATCATGTTCACGCGGTTCTGGTGTGTTATGCGGAGAATTTGCCGGAACAAGGGGGGGTGAAGACAATTCCGGTTCGGACGACTCAGGCAAATAATCGTTATCGGTAGCAGATACGGTTGCCGTTACATTTTCCTTCTCTTCGGCTTCCGATGGTACAGCAGAAAGAATATCCTCCAATTGTTCATTGGTCGAAGATACAAACTGAAACGGTTCTTCTTGGGAAGAGTCAAGTTCGGTGAAATCAGGCGATTGATCTTTCTTCTCCAGTTCAGGGACAACATCGTCTCTGCTGGAGAATAATTCATCCACCAACTGATCCGCAATAATACGATGATCGCCAGGCACAGCCAATGTAGGGGTGGTATTCGGTTTTTTTGCTTTGGGAGAGACAAATATTTTTTGCCACTGAGAACCAAGCAATGATTTAAGTGAGTTCTGAATATCTGCCATCACCTTTGCATCGTCGTGCGACAGATCAATCAGCTGGTCGTAAAGCCCCTTAATTGGTTTGGCTTTAAGATTACCATCATGCATAAGGATAAAAGAGGGAGCACCGGTTCCGAGAAGCATCTGGATATGGCGAGCCACACTCTCTCCGGTTACTCCAGCAATCTGGTCCTGGATAAAGACTAAAGCAGGACGCTTTTCAAACACATCCTTCAGGCCATAGTCAAAGTCATTTACGACATCAATCTTGACCTTCAGCAAAGGCTGGAGAGAGTTTTTAATCGAGTTTATCTTGGAATTGCCCGAAATGAATAACAAATTAACCATGAATTCCCTTTTAGACAATAGACTGACTAATTTTTTTACATGTGTTGTGTCCTGCTGTCAACAGAAAGTTCCTGAAAATCCAATGGCTTTAGACACGTAATTAGTCTTCGAATGCTTTTGAAATAATTTCGATCTGCTGTTGTTGATGAAGATGATGAGAACCTACTGCAGGACAAGAGTCTGCGGGACGCCCAACAAATTGCACAACCCCGCACAACTCGCTAAGCTTAGTGTGAAGGTAATACCAAGCCCCCATGTTTTCCGGTTCCTCCTGGATCCACACATAGCGAACCTTCCCTGAAAAGCGAGACAGCTCCTTTTTGATCAGCTCTCCCCGAAAGGGGTAGATTTGCTCAATGCGGACAATTGCCGTATCAGTCCTCTCACGCTTGTTGCGCTCCTCCTTCAGGTCATAATATATTTTACCACTGCAGAAAAGAACACGCCGTACAGTGCCAGGATCAGAGGTTTCAGATAAAATCTCTTTAAAACCGCCTTGGCAGAGCGCATCAACAGAGGATACACAATCCGGGTGTCGCAGCAGGCTCTTTGGTGTGAAGACTATCAACGGCTTGCGAAACGGCTGTTTGACTTGACGCCGCAACAGATGAAACAGCTGAGCTGGTGTTGTTGGATTGGCTAGCACCATGTTATTTCCAGCACAGAGCTGAAGAAATCGTTCAATACGGGCGCTTGAATGCTCAGCACCCTGTCCTTCATAACCGTGAGGCAAGAAAAGAACAAGACCGCTGGCACGGTTCCATTTTGTTTCCCCGCTGGCAATAAACTGGTCAATAACAACCTGCGCCCCATTGGCAAAATCACCAAACTGTGCCTCCCAGATAGTTAATCCCATGGGGGATTCAAGTGAATAACCGTACTCGAATCCAAGCACGCCAAACTCGGAAAGCGGGCTATCCCAGGCCTGAAAATCGGCACCTTCCCTGGAAACCGAATCCAGGGGAACATACGTACTATCATCCGTCATATCATGTAGAACGCAATGCCGATGACTAAATGTTCCACGCTGTGAATCCTGACCGGATAGTCGAACTGATACACCCTCATTCAGTAGTGACGCATATGCGAGTGTTTCAGCATTACCCCAGTCGATGCCTGAGTTTTTCAGAACTGACTCAAAGCGCTTGTGCAACAGGGCAAGAATCTTGGAGTGAGGGCTGAACCCAGGCGGTAATTCAGCCAGACGGCGCGACAACAACAAAAGATCCTCAGATGGCACAGAGGTATCCACAATATCGCTAACATATTCTCGTGAAACGGAACTCCACGCATTATGGAAACCAACACTTATCTCCTGCGGAGGCAAGTTGAAACATTCTTCTATCCGCCTGACGACATTCTGCTCTGTTTTTTCAAGCAATGTCGATGAAATACCATCCGCAAGAAGTGAATCGGAATAAATTCTGTTCACCGAGGGGCGCGATATAATCTCCCGGTACATCTGTGGTTGGGTAAAAGCAGGCTCATCAGCTTCATTGTGTCCATGACGACGGTAGCAGATAAGTTCGACCACAACATCGCACTCATACTCCTGACGATATTCCAGGGCAAGACGAACGGCATGCAGCGCTGACTCAGGAGATTCGCCCTGCACATGAAAAACAGGACATGAAAGCATCTTGGCAACATCAGTTACATACAGTGTTGATCGAGAATCTCGAGGAATAGTAGTAAATGCAATTTGATTATTTAACACAATATGGAGAGTCCCGCCGGTGCGATACCCCTCCAGGCGGGACAAGTTCAAGGTTTCCATAATACTGCCCTGTCCCGAAAAAGCGCCATCACCATGTATCAGCAGTGGCAAAATCTGACGAAAATTATTTTGATCTCCATGGTCTTGGCGAGCGCGGCACTTACCTTCCACGACCGGATTGACAGCTTCAAGATGACTGGGGTTCGCGGCCATCGTCAAATGTACGCTCCCATCAGGAAGCATCCTCTCTGCGGAATACCCTTTGTGGTACTTGACATCACCATCGCCAATAAATCCGTTGATCAGCGCGTCGCGGAATTCAGCAAATATATTTTCATATGGCTTGCCGAGTATATGAGCCAATACATTCAAACGCCCACGGTGTGCCATACCCAACACAATATCGGTGATTCCGGCAGACGGAGCAGAACATACAATGGCATCCAGTATAGGTATCAGAACTTCGCCACCTTCGAGCGAAAATCGTTTCTGGCCAGGAAAACGACGCTGTAGAAAAGTTTCAAATAGCGACGCTTCATGGAGCTTCTCTAAAAGATGTAGGCGCTCATCATCTGACAGATCATGACGATTTCGACAGGGTTCCATTTTGTCAATCAACCATTGACGTTCTAATGGATCCTGAATATGCATGAACTCCACTCCAATTTCACGGCAGTAGGTTTCCTGCATTGTATTAATAATTTCTCGCAAGGTTGCATTGGGCTTCAGATAGCGCTTGCAAGTAAAAGAAGAATCGAGGTCATTTTGATCGAGATCGAAGTTTGAAAGTGATAACAGGGGGTGATCCAGCATGCAAGGCGAAAGAGGATCTGTACACGCCAACAAATGCCCGATCGAACGGTAGCGGTAAATCAAGGACTGAACGCCGGATAACTTGAGTGCAGATAAATTGTCCTGCAGTGGTTTTTGCGTGCCTGATATGGATGATTCGTGCCCAAGCGTAAAACCAGAAAAGAAATGCTGCCAGTCTTCACCGACGGATTGAGGATCGAAAAGCCACTGTTGATAAAGTGCATCAAACCACATGCCAGATATATCAGGAACATTGCAAGCATTACAGGTTGATAGTAATTTCATCATGCTCACCTAATAGACATATACAGGAGTAAGTAAGAATCCCCCGGCAAAGCCGGGGGCATTACGATTGCTGGCCCCTCGAAGGGGCCTATTCGCAATCGATTAAGTCAAAATCAAAACCTGAAACTGCAACTTCTAGGCATACTCCCGGAAATGTCGAACTTTAGGAAATTATTACAAAGATAAATTACAAAAGGCGCATCGAAATGCGCCCTTTGAATTAGCAATAAAACATATTGTCAGTTTTACTTAAAATAATTAACAGTGATATTTCCGGTTGCTGCGGGGGTACTTGAGTCGGTAACTGTAACAGTTGCGGTAGATAAGATTCCAGGTGCCGGCGGACTTGCAGCATTTACCAAAGTTACCGTTGCAGTAGTGCCAGTTGCCATAATAACACTGATATCTGTGGGTACTGTTGAAACAACTGTATATGGGGGCGTACCACCTGAGATTGAAATCGATTGAGAAAATCCAGCAGTATCAGTGAATAGAAAACTCATTGTTGTTGGTGTTAGTAAAAGTGCACCACCTCCACCCGTGCCGCCTGCTGGAACAAAGAATATTGTTGATGAAGTCATGGAATTAACCGAAGCAGATATACTTATTAAAGTTCCATTAGTTGAAAGAATCGAAAACGAAGCAGAATTACTTCCAGATGTAAAAGTATGATTTGTAGTTGCTCCGTCAACATTTACAGAAACCACAACGCCTTGTGCAGTCTTGCCGGCAGGTGGAGCATAAGTAACAGTAAAAGTGACAATGGATGTGCCGTTACCATTATCGGTGGATGCCGGTGAACTTATGGTAAGGGCACCTGCGGTATCCGATGATCCGCCGCCACTGCCACATGATTGTAACGAACCAATAAGAAATATTGAGACAAATACTGTAAGCAACCGCATGACTCTCATGAAACCTCCAATCTGATATTTATATCGTATTCAGAATTCTAGGAGTAATAAATATTAACAACTCGGTTTTAACTTTGGTTTTAATATTTGATTTAAATAATTTCCCAAAGAAAGGTATATCCATAAGATATGGGACACCATCATCCGAGTCGTTATCACTGTCAACAAATATACCGCC